>JAOPWU010000105.1 GCA_025965515.1 Mycobacterium sp. | reverse complement strand
GCCATCCCCGACAGCGCCGCGCTGACCGGCGGCCCGACGGGCACGGCGCCCGGCTGCGGCACCACCGGCTCGAACCCGACCGCCACGTCGATCCTGCAGGGCCTGCAGGCGCTGCCGAAGCACATGAGCAACGCGCTGGTCGTCGACGCGCAGCACTCCGCCACGGGCCACCCGATCGCGGTCTTCGGGCCGCAGGTGTCGTACTACGCGCCGCAGATCCTCATGGAGATCGACCTGCACTCGCCCACCTACGACGCGACGGGGGCGTCGTTCCCGGGCACCGGCGTGGTGGAGCTGGGCCGCGGCCAGGACTACGCCTGGTCGGCGACGTCCGCCGGCAGCGACCTCATCGACCAGCGGCTGGAGATCGTCTGCAACCCCACCGGCGGGGCGCCCGACCCACACGGCACGTACTACGAGTTCCAGGGCCGCTGCCTGCCGATGACACACGAGACCTTCGACGAGCTGGCGCTGCCGAAGCCGGGGGGGCTCGGCGCCCCGGCGAACCTGCGGCATGACATCTACCTGACCGGCCACGGCGTCGTGCAGGGCTGGACCACCGCGGGCGGCAAGCCGGTCGCCGTGGTCTCGCAGCGCTCCACCTACGGCCACGACGTCGACTCGGTCGTCGGGTTCTTCAACTGGGGTCGGCCCGCGGTCACGCACGACGTGGCCAGCTGGATGAAGGGCGCGTCGCAGATCGCCTTCACGTTCAACTGGTTCTACGTGGACGACCGTGACATCGGCTACTACGTCAGCGGCCTCGACCCGGTGCGGCCGGGCAACGTCGACCCGAGCCTGCCGACCTGGGGTGACGGCCGCTCGGAGTGGCAGGGCTTCCTGCCCGCCGAGCAGCACGTGCACCAGGCGAACCCGGCGCAGGGGTACTTCGTCAGTTGGAACAACAAGCCGGCGCCGGGCTTCGCGGCCGCCGACGACCAGTACGGCTACGGGCAGGTCTTCCGGTCGGTGCTGCTGACCCGGCAGCTCACGCAGCGGATGGCCGCCGGGCCGGTGACCCGCACCCAGGTGGTGCAGGCGATGGAGACCGCAGCGACGCAGGACCTCGACGGTGTCACGGTGCTGCCGCTGCTGCTCGACTACCTGGGGAACCGACCGGAACCCCCGGGGGTGACCGCGATGCTCGACCAGGTGCGGAGCTGGATCGCCGACGGCGCCCACCGGCAGAAGGCGAAGCAGGGCGACGCGCAGTACGCCCACGCGGCGGCTGTCGCCATCGCCGACGAGCTGATGCCGAACCTCATCCGGGCGCTCTACGACCCGATCCTCGCCGGCGGCGGGATCGGCGCCGTGGGCTCCACGGGCGGCGCGGCGACGGGCGGCTACGCGGTCCTGCCGATGCAATGGGTGAACACCCCCAACAGCGGGGGCGCGCACCTCGGCAGCGCGTACGACGGCGGGTACGACAGCTACCTGGTGAGTTCGCTGCAGCAACTGCTGGGGCAGGCGCCGGCCGACGGCTTCGGCCCGGAGATCACGAGCCGGGAGTGCGCCGGTGGCCCGGCGACCTGCGGGCAGCCGATCGACGCCGCGCTGCAGCAGACCTACCAGGCGCTGGTCACCGCCAACGGCACGACGAACGTGCCGACGTGGGTGGCGTCGACCGCGACCAAGGCCGCGAAGCAGAGCATGCCGCAGTACGACGCCATCCAGTTCCGCGCGCTGGGGATCGTCGGGCAGCCGAGCATCGACTGGCAGAACCGGCCGACCTTCCAGCAGGTGGTGCAGTTCCCGGCGCACCGGGCGCGGTAGCGCCGTCGGACCCCTCGGCCAGACTGTGGGCATGAGCGACAGCCCGCTGCGGTGCCCCTGGGCCGAGGGGTCCGACGCCATGCGCGCGTACCACGACGACGAGTGGGGCGTCCCCTCTCGGGACGACCACTACCTCTTCGAGTTCCTCGTGCTGGAGGGCGCGCAGGCCGGGCTGTCCTGGTCGACCGTGCTGGCCAGGCGGGAGCACTACCGGCGGGTGCTGGGCGGCTTCGACCCGGTGGTCGTGGCCGGCTACGACGACGCCAAGCTGGCCGAGCTCGTGGCCGACCCCGGGATCATCCGGCACCGGCAGAAGGTGCGGTCGCTGGTGACGAACGCGGAAGCGTTCCTCGGCGTTCAGGCCGAGCGCGGCAGCTTCGCCGCCTACCTCTGGGACTGCGTCGACGGCACGCCGGTGGTCCACGCGCCGCCGCTCGGCGCGCCGTCGCCGGCCAGCACGGAGCTGTCGGACCGGGTCAGCAAGGACCTGAAGAAGCGCGGCTTCCGGTTCGTCGGGACGACGATCGTGTACGCCTACCTGCAGGCCGTGGGCGTGGTCGACGACCACGTCGCCGGGTGCAACACGCGGCGGTTCCCCGGCTGAGTCAGGCGCTCACGGCCGGGCGCCGCTCCGCCCAGCGGAGCTGCTCCTCAAGGAGCTGCGCCAGCCCCAGCAGCACCGCCCCGTCGCCCCGGACATCGACCAGCTGCACGCCGATCGGCAACCCCTCGGCGCTGACGCCCACGGGCGCGGACAGCGCCGGCAGCCCGGTCACGTTCCACGGCCCGGTCCAATCGGCCCAGGGCAGTGCCGCGAACATGCCCTTCGCGGCCCCATTGCCCTCGAACCCGGCCTGCGGCTGCGCGGGCCGGTAGGTGGTGGGCGTGAGCAGCACGTCCACGGGCAACCCGCGCACCTTCTCCCGGATGGCGTCGCCGCGGCGGCGCGCCCCGGCGACGACCTTCGGGGAGAACCGGCGGCCGAGCCGGGTCACGAGCTGCCCGCTGGGGCTCAGCGGCCCGGGCGCGGCGAGCTCGGCGATGTCGTCGGCCCCGCCGCGCGCGTAGCGCGGCACGAGCGACAGCGGAACGGCGGCAATCGGCAGGGACACCGACGTCACCGTGTGCCCGGCAGCGCGCAGCAGCTCGGCGGCCCGCTCGACGACTCCGGCGACCTCGGCGCTCGGCCGCGCACCCAGCGGCGACGGCAGCCGCAACGCCAGCCCCACCCGCAGCCCGGTCGGGGCGGCCCCGGTCGCCGCGGTCCAGCGCCCGTCGCCGAGCGCCGCGCTCAGCACCAGGGCCGTGTCACGGGTCGTGCGGGTGAGGACGCCGGCGGACGTCATGCCGTGCCAGTGATCGGGCGAGGGGACGACGCCGGGCGCGAGCTTCAGCCCGACGAGGCCGTTGAGCGCCGCCGGGATGCGGATGGAGCCGGCGCCGTCGCTCGCGGTGGCGAACGGCACGACGCCGGCGGCCACCGCAGCGCCGGACCCGGTGCTCGAGCCGCCGGCCGAGCGCGTCGGGTCCCAGGGGTTGCGGCTCGGCCCGTACGGCCAGAGCGCCAGCTCGGGCATCGTCGTCTGCCCGACGCACACGGCACCGGCGCCGCGCAGGGCGGCGATCCACGGGTGGTCGGCGGCGGCGGGCGGCTGCTCCCGGCCGGTCCCGAGGTCCGTGGCGGGCTCACCGGCCAGGTCGTGGTTCGCCTTGGCGGCGAACGGGACGCCGAGCAGCGGACGCGTGTCGCCGCCGCGCCGCAGCTCGTCCGCCACCGCCGCCTCGGTCCGGGCCCGGTCGGCGCGCAGGCGGGCGAACGCCCGCAGCTCGGGCTGGGTGGCCTCCGCCCGCCGCAGCGCCTCCTCGACCAGGTCGACACTCGTCAGGCTGCCCTCGGCCAGCACGGCCACGCACTCGGCGACGGTTCTCATAGGTGCCGACCCTATGGGCCGTCCCCCGGGGAACGGCTCAGCGGCGCCCCGGACGTCGCCCGGACGGCCGGACGCCCCGCCCCGCCCCGCCCCGCCCCGACGGGCAAGGCCCTCACGCCGACAGTCCAAGCAAACGTTCCTCGCTGCTTGGACAGCCAGCGTGCCACGGGCTAGAACGGCCGCCACGTGGCATGCTCGCCCGGTGATCGAAGAGCGCCAAGTCGCCGGGCTTCTGCTGGACGAGGCGAATCCACGCTTCGTTCAGGGCGCGGTCGGTAGCCAAAGGGAAGCGATCAATGCTCTTCTGACCGACTCTCCCGGCAAGCTGTACAACCTCGCCAAGGATATAAGTACTCAAGGCAGCTTGAATCCTACCGAGCTCCCGGTCGCTATCCGCGACGATGATGACATTCTGATAGTCATAGAAGGTAATAGGCGACTGGCTGCATTGAAGTTGCTGGCGAACCCCGAGCTAGCAGATGACCCGGCGCAGGCCGAGCGGTTTTCTCGCCTAGCAGGCTCAAGTTCGGCTCCCTCCACCGTCACTTGCTATATTGCTGAGTCCCGGGACGCCGCCCGTCATTGGCTGGAGCTTCGTCACACTGGTGAGAATGATGGGGTTGGAGTCCTAGAGTGGGATTCCGAACAGCAGAATAACTTCCGGCGCCGCCGTGGAACACAGGCCGACTGGGCTATCCTTTTCTGTGATGCAGTAGCGGCGGATTTCCCTAACGACGCTGCTCTGCAGTTGAACGTCGCCACCGTGCGGCGAGTGCGCCTCACGACCTTGGGGCGTCTCGTGAGTGATCCTGACGTGCGGCAAGACCTGGGATTTGGCGTGATTGACGGTAAAGCCCACTTCACGTACGACTCCGCGGATCTGCTACCGCTCATACGCCGGTTAATGGCCGACTTCGCCGGCGACTTCTCCGTGGCCCAGGTGATGAGCAAGCCGCTGAAACGAACCTACATTCGGAGCCTCGCTGATCACATACCCAGCAGGGATCGGATGCTGCCCTCTGTGCGGAGTCCCGGTAACCCGTCTTCGGCGGAATCGAGAGCTGGACTGCCCTCACCTACCGCGCTTAGCACTGCCTCGTCGGGGGCGGGTCCCTCGAACACCCCTCGTCGAGTAACGCCTCGAGAGGAACGAACAATTTTTCACGGCCTGAGACTGCGAGCTTTTGACCTGCGGACCAGTAAAGTGCTGCAACAGTCACAAAGAGTTGACATTGATACCCTGCCGGCCGTGTGTGGCGTCATGCTTCGAGTCGTTGTTGAGTGCGCGGTGACCGAAGCGGTCTTGAAGTACGGGTGGACGGGCGAGCGCGAGCCCCTGAGAAAGAAGTTGCGGGTGGTATTGTTGCAACTGTCTCCGGGCATCGAGCAGAAGCCCAACGGAGACCTTGAGTTGGAAATGGCGTGGACCCGGAGTCAAGGTGATACCGGCTTAGGCGTACGTACGATGAATGGCTTCGTACACAGCTTCGTGTCAGATCCGGCCCCATCTGAGGTACGTGCGCTGAGTAGTGCCTTCCGGCCGCTCCTCGAACGACTCGATGCTCACTTCAGCCAGAATACAGCAAGGTGAGGTACCTCAGCCCACTCCGTTATCCAGGCGGAAAGGCGCGCCTGGCTCCCTACCTCGGACGACTATTGTCCGAGCAAACTCATCGCCCCGTCGACTATGCAGAGCCATTTGCTGGGGGGGCAGGCGCGGCCCTACGATTACTCATGGAAGAACACGTCCAGCGCATTCACATCAACGACCTCAATCCGGGAATTGCGGCGTTCTGGCGATGCGTATTTCAATGTACAGAGTCCTTCGCCCGACGGATTGAGTCCACTTCAATGACCATGGACGTGTGGTACGAGTCACGGGCAGTTTATCAAAATCCTGACCACCATAGCGACTTCGATCTTGGCTTCAGCACCTTTGCCCTCAATCGATGCAACCGGTCCGGGATCTTAGGCGCTAGACCAATCGGCGGCCTCGACCAGTTAGGTCGCTGGAAGATCGACGCTAGGTACAACGGCCCAACTTTGGCCAATCGGGTTCGTGTGCTCGGTGCCTACCGAAATCGGGTGGCAATCTCCCAGCAAGACGGAAGATCGTTCATTAGCGATCTAGCATCAGGGCCCGGCGTTTTCTTTTACGTGGATCCTCCCTATCTAGTCCCAGGGGAGCGCCTTTACATGGACCCCTTGGGGTCGGCGGACCACGAGCAACTAGCCGAAGTTCTCACGGCGGCGCGCGCTCCGTGGCTATTGACCTACGACGTCAACGACCGAGTCACCGCAAGTCTTTACCCTGGCTTCCGTACGCTTGAGTTCAACATCAAACACACTGCCCAGCGCCAGCACATAGGTCGAGAGTATGCCGTGTTCAGCCAAGACTTGCGTGTGCCCGATGTTGACCTTATAAATGGTGCAAGCGCAAGATGGGTGGCGTCCGCCGAATCCACATGAACCACAGGCATTAGTGATGCAGTCCGCCTAGCCGTTGCCTTGGTCGATTAGCTGAATTAGGTCCAGAATTCTTTGCGTGTATTCACGAGCTACATCGGATGGTGGTTCAATACCCCTGTGCAGCAAGTTGCTGCGAAGCCGGTATGCGTCGCGAAGGAACTCCTCGTACGTCCCGTCGGGTAGCGCGGGGTGGCGGTGAAGGAGACGGCTGAACGAAGTTCGTTCGTACCCGTCGAAACCGTCGAAACCGCGGAGGCTGGACTCGAGTGATATCACCGCTTCCAAGAAGGCAAACGACGTGTCTCCCGATTTCAGTCGAGATTGGATCCGTTCAATACGTCCCTGGGTCAGATGCGGTGCCGCAGTCGTGATGATCATCTCGACGAACTCACCGGCCTGACCTGCGCTCCAAGGCTCGGCCGCGACGGCTCGAAAGAGGTAGGCGGAGCGCGCGTCGCCTGGGAACGGGAGGTTGTCACCAACGTAGATGACGGGAACGTGCGCCTCATGCGACGCACTCACCGCTAACTCGTCCCACCGACTGCTACCCACGCCTACTTCTGCGATCACCACGGCCGCACGCCGAATTAACTGTGTAAGGCCCGCCAAGGCCAAACCGGGGGCGTTCACTACCTCATCAGGCGTGACCGGCACGAGTCCTTGACGACGCAGTGCCGGGAAGATCAGCTCGCGCTGCTGTGCCTGGAACTCGTAACTGCCCAGGAACACGGCTAGCGCTCCACGACTGGAACCTCCGAGGCGAAGCTCCGCGAGGACCTGATCTTCGCTCGACTCAGCCTGCGAGCCCGCCTCGCCGGGCAGACGCTCAGCCAATTGCCTGAACAAGGCCGCCAACGGCGTTTCATGGCTAGCATTTGGCCGCTTATCCAGCACGACGGCGCGAACGCCACGCCGCTCATATCGAGCCACCTGCGCGGACGTCGCCTTCGGCAGGATAACCCAGGGAGCGGGACGATTAGGGCCGAGCCGATCTCCGAGCAGTTGGAGGATTGCCCGAAAATCGGGATCGGCCAAGCTGTACCCGATCAAGACAGGAACGCGGGTGATCAGAAGGCTCGCGACATAGGTAGCAAGCAAAGGGAAGCGGGATAGGAACCCATCGTAATCCGCCTCGGTAAGAACTAGCTCATTGGGGTGGTGGACATCCCCGTGGAACTTCACCAGAGCGGTAGAGCGAGCGCGCCGCCTAACCGTAAGTCTTTGCTCGCCCACTAGGGGATCGAACGGCCAGCCAATGCTTCGCCACCCGGCTTCTAGCATAAAGTCAACGTTCGTGGTAATTACCGTGTCGAACGGTATAGCAGCGAACGCTCGATGGACTTCGCCGGGACGAACCTCATCTATCAGAAGCGCGTCGTGGATTCGATCAACGAGCGCGGGTCGTCCATGCAACTGCTCGAACGCGCTAATCGCGTCGACGGCGTCCGTCGTCCCATAGCCTTCAGGCAGGTAACGCCGGATCTCGTCGCCCAGCGCATCCCATGTAGGGGGCCGCTGGCCGGACCTCGAGGCCGCATTAGCCGATAGTCCCGCGCCCACGATCGGTAACCAGCGCCCGTTGGCGAACTCGTCTTGAAGCAGGCGCGGAAGGCGCGCGTAGAAGTCGACTGGCACGCCGTAACCCTATCCCCGCTTGGTGGCTCAGCGAGCGTTTTTAGCGAGCCGGGCGGCGGAACCGGTCCACTTCATCGACCATTGCGGCCGAGCAGCTCCGGGGCGGCCGCGTCGACAGGTCTTGAGCGCCAGCTTCCGCCGCGCCCAGGACAGCCGGACGCCCCGGCCACCGCGCGGCCGGCCGGGGCTTCCGGGGGTGCGTCAGTGCAGCCGCACCACCATGCCGCCGCCCGCCACGGTCGAGAACTCCGAGACGTAGACGTGCCCGCCGCGGACGGCGACGCCGCCGGGCAGCGGCACCGGGGTGGCGGTCGGCGAGCCGCCGGCCGGAATGGTGACGAGCGCCCCCGGAGGACCGACCGGGTTCGGCGCGAACAGGGACGTCGCGTAGATGGTCCCGGCCGGATCGACCGCGATGCCGTTCAGCCCCGTGAAGCCGCTCCAGGTGTGCAGGATCGCGCCGGTGCCGGGATCGACGGCGTAGATGTTCGCGGCCCCCGGCATGAGGCTGCCGAGGTCGGCGACGTACAGCACCTGCCGACCCTGGTACGGCCCGGGCGTGACGGCGGTCGGCACCGCGTCGTAGCTGCCGTCGCTCCCGTCGCCGTGCCGGTAGTGGAAGACAGTCAGCTGCCGGACGGTCCCGTCGGGCGTCACCGTCAGCAGCGTGTTGCCCGCCGCGTCGGCCACGTAGCCGGTGGTGCCCACCACGGTGATGCCGTAGGGGTCGCTCTCGGGGGCGTGTCCGGACTGCGGGTGGGTCAGCGTGAACGTGCCGACGTCCGCGACGACCGCGTGCCCCGGAACGGTCGAGAGCACCTTCCCGTTCTGGTACGCAACCGACTGCGGCACGATCGTCGGGTTGACGACCGTCATGATGCCGACGCCCGTGCCGTACGGGCCGGGGGCGATGGCGTCGATGCCGGTCGCACCGGCGCCGGTGCCCTCATCGGCGACGGACAGCAGGCCGCTGACGACCTTGTGGGCGGTCTGCCCGCTGGCCGCGGCCGGCCAGCCGATGGCGGTGACGTCGCCGGTGTTCCCGGCGCAGACCGTGCCGCCCTCGGGCCCGGTGGCGCAACCGCCGCTGGTGTCCGTCGCGCCGACCTTCCCGCTGCCGGCGTCGGCCACGTAGAGCGTGCCGTCGGGGCCGAACGCGAGCTGACGCGGGTTGTTCAGGCCGCTCGCGATCACCGTCGGGCCGCTGGGTGCGGGGCTGGCGGACGCCACCCCCGTCCCGACCGTGAGCACCAAGGCCGGGACGAGCCCGCCCACCGCCATTGCCCGTTTCGACACCATGGTTCCTCCGCCTCTGCGTCTTTGAAGATGTTCGCAGCAGACGCTATCGGCGCCATTCCGGCGGCACTAGGGCTATTTCGATCAGATAAAGGTGAATGCTGCAATGGCTTTGTGCATTAGCCCCGTGATTGCCGAATAGTCGTTACAACTGCAGGGCCGTCACGGTGGTCATCTCCTCGATGCCCAGCGGGCCGAGCTCCCGGCCGTACCCCGACAGCCCGAAACCGCCGAAGGGCGCCGTGGGGTTGAACGCCCCGCCGTTGACGCCGACCTGACCGGTCCGCATCCGGCCGGCCACCCCGCGGGCGCGCTCCGGGTCCGCGCCCCACACGGCGCCCGACAGGCCGTAGGCCGTGCCGTTCGCGACCTCGAGGGCCGCCGCGTCGCCACCGTCGTAGGGAACGACCGTGAGGACCGGCCCGAAGACCTCCTCATGCGCGACCTCGCTGGCGTGATCGGCCACGAAGACCGTCGGCGACACGAAGAAACCGCGCGGCAGCCCCTCGGGCTGGTCCGCACCGCCGGCGACCAGCCGCGCGCCGCCGTCGACCGCGCGGCGAATGAAGCCGCGGACGCGGTCCTGCTGCGCCCGGCTGACGAGCGGGCCCTGCTGCGTGGCGGGGTCCATCGGGTCGCCCATCGCCGCGAACGGGATGAACGCGGCCAGCAGCTCGGTGACCTGGTCCAGCTTCGCCCGGGGCACCACGAGCCGCGTGAGCGCGCTGCAAGTCTGCCCGGAGTTGAGCAGGCAACCGGTCATGGAGCTCAGGACGGCCTCCGTCAGCGCATCACCGTCGAGGTCGTCGAGCAGCACGCTGGCGCTCTTGCCGCCCAGCTCCAGCGCGCTGCGACGGGGACCGGTCGCGGCCGCCGCGGCGACCAGCCGGCCGGCGCGGGTGGACCCCGTGAACGAGATCAGGTCGACGAGGGGGTGCCCGGCGAGCGTCTCGCCCGCCACGCTCCCCGTGCCCGGCACCAGGTTGAAGACGCCGGCAGGCAGCCCCACCGCGTCGATGACCTCGGCCAGCAGGTACGCCACACCGGGCGTCAGCTCGCTGGGCTTGACCACGATGGGGCACCCCGCGGCGAGCGCGGCCGCCGTCTTGGCGGCGATCTGGTGCAGCGGGTAGTTCCACGGCGTGATGGCGCCGACGACCCCGACGGGCTGGCGCAGCAGCACCGAGTTGCCGGTTTCACGCTGCCACTCGACCTGGTCGGCGACGTCGGCGACCGACGCGAAGTCGACGATCGCCAGGCCGGCCTGGACGAGCACGGAGACGGTCCAGGGCGCGCCCATCTCGGCGGTGGCCGACGCGGCGATCTCCTGCTGACGCGCCTGCAGCCCCTCGGCGATGGCCGAGCAGGCCTTCACCCGGTCGTCGAGGCTGGTGGCGGCCCACTCCGGGGCGACCGCCGCGGCGGCGCGGGCGGCGCGGTCGACGTCGGCCGCGTCGGCCTCGGGCACCGTCCCGATGACCTGCTCGGTGTAGGGGTTGGTGACCTCCAGCCGGCCGGAGCCGTGCGGGGCGACCCACGCGCCGTCGATGTAGAGGCGGTCCTGGCTGTGCTGCACGGGGCTCTCCGGTCTCGGGCGGTCGGACTCAGGCGGTGGGCAGGGCGGCGAGGACGTCGGCGGCGGCCTCGCGCTGGGCGGGCGCGGGGACGTCCCGCTGCCCGGCGATGTGCTCGGCGGTCCGGTGCGCCAGCGCCATGCACGACAGCATCGGGTTGGCCCCGGAGGGCGATGGGAAGGCGCTGGTGTCGCCGATCCAGACGCCGGCGACGTCGTGCAGCTCGCCGCTCGGCTTCGCCACGCTGGTGGCCGGGTCGGTGCCCATGCGGGCGGTGCCCATCTGGTGGGCGCTGCCGAGGCCGATGCCGCCCGCGATCACCGGAATCTGCTCGATCCCGGCCAGCCACGCGTCCAGGTCCTCGCCCGCGTCGAACGGCGGCACGATCGGGCTGTTCAGCCGCAGCTCCAGCGCGCCGGCCGCGAGGTGCAGCTCCGCCAGCGCCCGGATGCCCTTGTGGAAGACAGCGAGGTCGCGGGGGTCGTCGAGCTGGTAGTAGTGCGCCGCCTCGCCGGACTCGTCGAGCTCGACGTGGCCGGCGCTGCGGTCCCGGAGGATGAAGAGCAGGTTGGACATGTGGTCGAGCTGCGCCATCAGCTCCTTGTGCTCCGCGCCGTCCCGGCCGGGAGTGCCGTAGGCCAGCAGCCCCGGGTAGAAGACCGAGCCCTCGATGAGGAAGCCCCAGCCGCCGTCGAGCGCGCCGAACTCGTCGACCACGGCGGCCTGCGGCGGCCCCCACCAGGGGTCCTGCGGCTCGGTGTACTTCGCGAGGATCGACACCGACGGGTGCAGGTGCAGGTGCTGGCCGGCGGCGGGCCCGCCGATGCCGGAGCGCAGCAGGATCGCCGGGGTCTCCAGCGCGCCCGCGGCCAGCACGACGTCCTGGGCGCGGATGGTCAGCGGCCGCGTGGCGCCGGTGGCCGGGTCGGTGATGACGGCCTCGACGCCCGAGGCGCGGCCGTTCTCGACCGTGACCGTGCGGACGGCGGTGTGCACGAGGATGCGGGCGCCGTGCTCCACCGCGTCCACGAGGTAGGTGGCGAGGGTGCCCCTGCGGGCCCCGTTGGAGTCGCCGAACTGCACGTAGCCCGCCAGCTCCGGGTCGTAGTGCTGCGGGTCGAGGTTGAGCGTGGCCTTGTGGAAGTGCCAGCCGAGCTTCTCGGCGCCCTCGGCCAGTCGCTGGTGGGGGCCGTTGAAGTCGCTGCAGGCGTCCGTGGCACCCATCCGGGCCAGGACGGCCTCGAGGTGCCGGTCGAAGTCGGTCGGCATGTCGGTGAGCCCGGCCGCCGCCCACTCGTCGCGGACGTGCTGCGCCGGCAGCACGCAGTTCGACCAGTTGACCGCCGTGCCCCCGCCGAGGGTGCTGCCGGCGAGCATCGACATGTTGCCGTCGACCGTGCCGGTCAGGCCGCCGCGATAGAGCATGCGGGCGTTGCCGTCCGCCTCCAGGCCGACGTGGTCGCTGGCGCGGCTGGCGCCGGCGGCCTCCACGACGATGACGGACCTGCCGGCCGCGGCCAGCACGCCCGCGATGGTGCCGCCGCCCGCCCCGGAGCCGACGATGACGACGTCCGCCTGGAGCACCTCACCCGCGGCGGGCGTGGTGACGGGCAGCTCGCCGGCTGCCTCGGCCTCGGCGGTGCGGGCCGCGGCGGCCCGGCGTACCGGCTCGGGGCCCGCGTACCGGTACCCGGCCCACAGCGGGTTGCGGCCATCGGTGTGGACGATCTGGGCGAACATGCAGGCGAGGCTGCGGAGCTGGCCCACGCCGACCAGGGCCTCGGGGCCGAGCGCCGCGACGCTCTTGAGGATCGCCTCGCGGGTGTGCCGGCCCTGGTACTGCAGGCCCAGCATCGCCATCGCGTCGAGCAGCTGGGCGGCACCCGCCGCGTCGGCGTCCGGCAGGGTGCCGAGGAACTCCTCGATCGCCACGTCGACGCCGACGTCGGACGCCGAGGTCTCCCAGAAGGCCACGACGGCCGGGTCGGTCACCCCCTCGGGCGCCGGGAGGCCCGGGACCGCGGTGTCGGCCAGAGCCCGCAGGGTCGCGCGCTGGGTGGGGGTGAGGGTGACGGCCACGGGGCGGCTCCGGCATCGTCGGCGGCAGGGGCGAGCGGCGTTTGGTGCCGCTGTGTGATCGGAGGGTGACGCAGATCGCTCCCTCAGTGTGCCTCGGGCCACAGGGCGCCGCCAGCGAAGGGTCCGGATCACACTCGTTCATCGGCCGAGTGTCAGTTCCGTGCCAGGCGCCGCGCGGGCGCCTCGCAGTCGTTGCGGGCCTCGCGCAGCAGGGGGCGGGCGGCCCCGGGCGCCAGCTCCGCCAGCGCCCCGAGCAGGCGCGTCCGGCCGTACGCGTAGGGCGTCTCGTGCCAGGCGTCGAGCAGCGACGGCACCACAGAGCGAACCCCGAGCCGGGCCAGCCCGAGCGGGTAGTCGGCGACGCGTGACCAGTCCCTGTCGTCCAGGTGCCGGTACCACGAGACCGTGAGCAGCGCGGCGTCCTCGATGGACCCGTGCTCCAGCAGGTACCAGTCGGCCCAGTCGCCCGGGTGGTGGGCGGCCCAGCGCCGGGCCGCGGGGAGCACGAGGTCGACGGGCAGCTGCCGCAGCACCCGCAGCACGTTCGGGTACGGCCGCACGGGGCCGGCGCCCGCCGCCTCCAGCGCGAAGTTCTCCTCCGCCAGCTCGAGCAGCACCGGGTCGGCCCGGCGCGCCAGCTCCGCAGCGGCGTCCCAGTCCCGCCGCCGGGCCCAGTCCACCAGGACGGCGGCCGGCACGTCGGTCAGGTCGGGCGGCGGCGGGGGCGGCGGACCGAGGATCGGGGGCGGGCCGCCCGCGAGGACGTCCGCGGCGGCGTCCATCCCCTCGGCCGCGCAGCGGTACAGCAGCGCGTCGGCGTCGTCGCGCCCGCGCGCGGCGAGAAGGCCGAGCACCTCCAGCGCCAGGTCGTTGCGCCACGAGGACGCGTCGGTGTTGCCGCGACCGAGCAGGTGGTCGGCGACCGGGTCGAGCGGCAGCTCCAGCGTGCCGACCAGGTATGCCAGGTAGCCGGCGCGCTCCTCGGCCTGGTTGTCCCATCGCGGGTCGCGGCAGACCACGTCGAGCACGAGGTCCCCGACGTCCCCCCTCCGCAGCGCGGCCTCAAGGCCCGCGCCCCGGCCGCGCTGCAGCATGCCGTGCAGCGTGTTCGCGGGCAGCAGGGCGGTGTCGGCCGCGGTGACCTCGCGGAAGGTGCTGTGCGTGGGGTGCTCCGAGCGTCGGGGACGGGTGGAGGCTAGCGGCTAGGGCTGTCCACGCCACCGGCCTCAGCCGGCACACCCCGCGCACCTGCCGAATGCTGCCGCCTCAGACCGCCCCCCACCGGCCCCACCTGACGCACACCCGGCCCGATCCGCGTCACCCCAGGCCGCCGCCACCCGAGAGACTGCGCCGCATCCGCGGAGATCTCACGGTGACGGCACTCCGCACCTGCGGATAGGGTCCCGACCATGCCCGCCTTCCGACTCGCCGAGGCCGCCGCCCTGCTCGGCGTCAGCGACGACACCGTCCGCCGCTGGGTGGACGCCGGACGACTCCCCTCGGCTCCCGACGCCGCCGGCCGCGCCGTCGTCGACGGGGCCGCGCTGGCAGCCTTCGCCGCAGCGCGGGCCGATGCCCCTGACGTCGGCGGCACCAGCCCCGCGTCCGCCCGCAACCACCTGACGGGCCTGGTCACCCGCGTCCAGCGCGACGGCGTCATGGCGCAGGTCGACCTCCAGGCGGGGCCGTTCCGGGTCGTCGCCCTCATGAGCCGCGAGGCCGCCGACGAGCTCGCCCTCGAGCCCGGCGTCCTCGCCACCGCCGTCGTCAAGGCCACGTCCGTCGTCGTCCAGCTGCCGGCCCGGTCAGGCGCCGGCGCATGAGCCGCACCGGCCGGCTCGGCCCGGTCCTCGGCGCGGCCGCCGCCCTCGCCGCCCTCGCCGGCTGCGGCGACGGCTCGACGTCGACCGCCGCCTCCGGCACCTCGGCGGCCGGCCCCTCCGGCACGGTCACCGTCGACGCCGCGGCCAGCCTGAACCAGGTCTTCACGGCGCTCGGCAAGCAGTTCGAGGCGGCCCATCCCGGCACCACCGTCAGGTTCAACTTCGGCGGCAGCGACACCCTGGCCGTCCAGATCGTCCAGGGCGCGCCCGTCGACGTCTTCGCGTCCGCCAGCACCGCCACCATGCAGACGGTCACCAAGGTGAACGGGACGGTCGGCGCCCCCACGACCTTCGCGACGAACACGCTGGAGATCGCCACCCCGCCGGGGAACCCGAAGCACCTGCAGACCCTGGCCGACCTGGTCGCCCCGGGCGTGAAGCTCGACCTCTGCGCCCCCACCGTCCCGTGCGGCGCCGCGGCGACGAAGGCGTTCGCCGCCGCAACCCTCACGCCGCACGCGGTCAGCGAGGAGACCGACGTGACCGCCGTGCTGACGAAGGTCCGGCTCGGCGAGGTCGACGCCGGGCTGGTCTACCGGACCGACGTGCAGGGGGCCAGGGGCGCGGTGACCGGCGTGCCGCTGCAGCAGGCCGCGGCGACAACCACCACCTACCCGATCGCCCTGCTGACCGCGAGCAGGAACCAGCCCGCGGCGCAGGCCTTCATCGCCTACGTGACGGGCCCCGCCGGCCGGAGCGCGCTGTCCGCGGCGGGCTTCGTCCTGCCGTGACGCGCCGCAGCCGGAGCGGCAGCCGGCCGCCCTGGGGCCTGCTGCTCCTCGGCGCGGTGGGCATGGCGCTGCTGGTGCTCCCGCTGCTCGGCCTGGTGATCCGCGCACCCTGGGGCACGCTCGGCCGGACCGTCACCTCCGCCGGGGTCGGCGGGGCACTGCGGCTGTCCCTCGTCACGGCCAGCATCGCCACCGGCGTCGCGCTGCTGTTCGGCGTTCCGCTGGCCTGGTTGCTCGCCCGAACGGACTTCCCCGGCCGCCAGCTGCTGCGGGCGCTCGTGACCGTGCCGCTGGTGCTCCCGCCCGTGGTCGGTGGCGTTGCGCTACTCCTTACGTTCGGCCGTGCCGGCTACATCGGCCGCTGGGTCTACGCCCACACCGGCTACAGCCTGCCGTTCACCACCGCCGCCGTGGTCGTGGCGCAGGTATTCGTCGCCATGCCCTTCCTCGTCGTGTCGGTCGAGGGCGCCCTGCGCGGGCTCGATGTCCGGTACGAGGAGGCGGCCGCCGGGCTCGGGGCGTCCCGCTGGTACGCGTTCCGCCGGGTGACCCTGCCGATGATCGCTCCGGGGCTGGCCGCCGGCGCGGCGCTCTGCTGGGCCCGGGCGCTCGGTGAGTTCGGGGCCACGATCACCTTCGCGGGCAACTATCCGGGGGTGACCCGCACGATGCCCCTCGCCGTCTACCTGGCCTTCGACTCGGACCCGGCCGGGGCCGTCGCGCTCAGCCTCGTCCTGCTGGCCGTGTCGGTCGCGGTGCTGGCGGCCCTGCGCAGCCGGTGGCTGCCGACCGCGTGACGGCCGCCCTCACCGCGCGGCTGCGGACCGGGGCCGGCGGCTTCGCGCTGACCGCCGACCTGACCGCCGCGCCCGGCCAGACCCTCGGCGTGGTCGGCCCCAACGGAGCCGGCAAGACCACCCTGCTGCGTGCGCTCGCGGGGCTGCTGCCCCCCGGCGGTCCGGTGACGCTCGGCGACGCGGTCCTCGACGACCCCGCCGCGGGGCTGCACCTGCCGCCCGAGCGGCGCGACGTCGGTGTCGTCTTCCAGGACCTGCTGCTGTTCCCGCGGCTGTCCGCCCGGGAGAACGTCGCCTTCGGGCTGCGCGCCCGCGGCGCCGGCCGCCGGGAGGCGCGGGCGACCGCCGACGCCTGGCTCGACCGGGTGGACCTCGCCGGGCTCGGCGACCGCCGGCCGGGGCAGCTGTCGGGCGGCCAGCAGCAGCGGGTCGCCCTCGCGCGGGCGCTGGCGCCCGGCCCGCGGCTGCTGCTCCTCGACGAGCCGCTGTCCTCCCTCGACCCCACGGCGGCCGCAGCGGCCCGCGCGCTGCTCACCACGCACCTGTCGGCCTTCGACGGCGTCACGGTGCTGGTCACGCACGATCCGCTCGAGGCGCTGGTACTGGCCGACCGGCTCGTCGTGCTCGACGCGGGCCGGGTCGCGCAGGAGGGGCCGCCCGCGGACGTGGCGGCGCGGCCGCGGACGGCACACGTGGCCCAGCTCGTCGGCCTCACGCTGCTGACCGCCACGGCGCACGGCGTCGAGCTGGCGCCCGACGAGGGTGGCCGCCTCATCGCGGCCGAGCCGCACGAGGGCCGGGTACTCGTGGCGGTGCGCCCGGGCGCCGTGTCGGTGTTCCTGGAACGCCCCACCGGGAGCCCCCGCAACGTCTGGCCCGCGACGGTGAGCGCGCTGGAGCCTGCGGGCGGTGCCGTGCGCGTGACGCTCGGCGGGCCGCC
>JAOPWU010000102.1 GCA_025965515.1 Mycobacterium sp. | reverse complement strand
CGAACAGCACGACTGAGAACGGCTTGCGGCGCACCTTCTCGGTGAGCTGGCCACCCTCTTCGAAGCCGACGAACCCGGGAGGGGCACCGAACAGTCGCGAAACGGTGTGCTTCTCGCCGTACTCGCTCATATCGAGGGAGATGAGGGCGTTCTCGTCGTCGAACAGGAACTCGGCCAGAGCCTTGGCTAGTTCGGTCTTGCCGACGCCGGTCGGACCGGCGAAGATGAACGAACCGCTCGGACGCTTCGGGTCCTTGAGGCCGGCGCGGGTGCGTCGAATGGTCTTGGAGAGAGCCGAGATGGCTTCCTCCTGACCGATGACCCGCTGGTGCAGCGCCTTCTCCATGAAGACGAGGCGAGAGGTCTCCTCCTCGGTGAGCTTGAAGACCGGGATGCCCGTCGCGGCGGCGAGGACTTCGGCGATCACGCCTTCGTCTACCGTTCCGGTCGATCCGGCCTCGCCACTCTTCCACTGCTTCTCGAGACGCAGGCGCTCCCCCAGCAGCTTCTTCTCTTCATCACGAAGCGACGCCGCCTTCTCGAAGTCCTGGTCCTCGATCGCGCCTTCCTTGAGTCCGCGGACATCGGCGATCCTGTCGTCGAATTCGCGCAACTCCGGCGGGGCGGAGAGGATCGAGAGGCGCAGCCGTGCGCCGGCCTCGTCGATCAGGTCGATCGCCTTGTCGGGGAGGAACCGGTCGGCCACGTAGCGGTCAGCGAGGTTCGCGGCCGCCACGATCGCGCCATCCGTGATCGACACCTTGTGGAACGACTCGTACTTGTCGCGCAGTCCCTTGAGGATGTTGATCGTGTGAGGCAGCGATGGCTCGTTCACCTGCACGGGCTGGAAGCGGCGCTCGAGAGCAGCATCCTTCTCGAAGTGCTTGCGGTACTCGTCGAGGGTGGTCGCACCGATCGTCTGGAGCTCACCACGCGCGAGGAGGGGCTTGAGGATGCTCGCCGCGTCGATCGCGCCCTCGGCAGCACCGGCGCCGACGAGGGTGTGGATCTCGTCGATGAAGGTGATGATGTCGCCACGGGTGCGGATCTCTTTGGTGACCTTCTTGAGGCGCTCCTCGAAGTCACCTCGGTAGCGGCTTCCGGCGATGAGCGATCCGAGGTCGAGAGTGTAGAGCTGCTTGTCTTTCAGCGTCTCCGGCACGTCACCACGAACGATGGCCTGCGCGAGGCCCTCGACGACGGCGGTCTTGCCGACGCCGGGCTCACCGATCAGGACGGGGTTGTTCTTCGAGCGGCGGGAGAGGATCTGCATGACCCGCTCCATCTCCTTCTCGCGCCCGATGACCGGGTCGAGTTTGCCGTCGCGTGCGGCCTGGGTGAGGTTGCGTCCGAACTGGTCGAGGATCTGGCTGCCCGCCTGCTGACCCTGCGTGGTCTCACCGCCGACGGCGACCTGCTCCTTGCCCTGGTATCCGCTGAGCAACTGGATGACCTGCTGGCGCACCTTGTTGAGGTCGGCGCCGAGCTTCACGAGCACTTGCGCTGCGACACCCTCGCCCTCACGGATGAGGCCGAGAAGGATGTGCTCCGTGCCGATGTAGTTGTGGCCGAGCTGCAGCGCCTCGCGCAGGGACAGCTCCAGCACCTTCTTCGCCCGCGGCGTGAAGGGGATGTGACCGTTGGGAGCCTGCTGCCCCTGGCCGATGATCTCTTCGACCTGCGAACGCACGCCCTCAAGGGAGATGCCGAGGGACTCCAGCGCCTTCGCGGCGACGCCCTCGCCCTCGTGGATGAGGCCGAGCAGGATGTGCTCGGTCCCGATGTAGTTGTGGTTGAGCATCCGGGCTTCTTCTTGCGCCAGGACGACGACCCGGCGGGCCCGGTCAGTGAACCGCTCGAACATTGTGCGCTCCTCAGGTGCCCCTCGCGGAGCGGTCGCGACCGGTCCCCTGATGCGGGGACTGGTCCCTCTCGCGATGCTATCTCCCCGACGTGCCGCGGCTACTCGACTCCGGAGGGGCCGAATCGCCATCGACCGGACGAATCCGGTGTCGGGGGGTACGACGGCGGGGCTGCGATGACCCGTCGTACGTGCATCGGTCAACGAGCACCTGGCTAGAGCTGTTCCGCCTGGGAGGTTCGCCCGCAGCGAACCCACCCGATGACCATGGTCGCGCGCCGCACGCCCCCACCCCGGCGTGCGGCGCGGCCGGGGTCAGTGAGCGGCGTCGTAGGCCTCGAGGATGCTGGCCGGGATACGACCGCGCTCGGACAGCTGGAGGCCGGCGCCCTTCGCCCAGGCCCGGATGTCCGCGGTGCGCTGCCGGTCGGTGCCGCCGGAGGAACGGGGCTTCGCGGAGCTCCGGCCGCGGCCGCCGCCGATCTTGCGGGCGTGGGCGACATACGTCGCCAGTGCGTCACGCAGCCCGGCGGCGTTCTTCGCCGACAGGTCGATCTCGTAGGAAACGCCGTCGAGGGTGAAACCGACGGTCTCGGCGGCGTCGCCGCCGTCGATGTCGTCCTCGAGGTGAACGATCGTGCGCTGCGCCATGTCAGTACCTTTCTCGGTGCAGTGGGGTATCCACGGCAGTGATCCGATCCGCGGAAAGCACTCCGTCGCGTCGCTGCGCGGGTGCGTGTCACCATGAAACAACAACTGAACGGTGAAACAAAATCCCTGGAGGTTCGGCGTGGCGCAGTTCTGGTGGTCCCTCACGCACAACCGGGTGGAAGAGGGCATGGGAGAACCCAACGAGCAGCGGATGGGCCCGTACAAGACCGAAGAAGAGGCGCGAAACTGGAAGCAACTAGCTGAGGAACGCAACCGTACCTGGGACGAGGAGGACGAACGCTGAACTGACGGTGATCAGCGGCGTCTCAGCGCGCGCCCGCAGCGGTGGGTCGATGCAGGGCGCAGCGCCGGCCGCCGTCGCGCTATTAAGCGACTTGTCAGGAATCACTCGACTGCATTCAAAATGGAACCGGCTCCAACCCGGGCCGCGAAAAGCGCGGCACCCGCCGGCATTCGCCGGGTGGGTCGCCGCGCGTTCGACGGCCGACTGCGCGCACCGGCACCACGCCGCCCGATTCGGCGCTCCCCGCGAGGGGCGGCACCAGGCCGCCGCCGCCGCGCCCGCCGGGGCGTCAGCCGCCCGGACGCAGCAGCGGGAAGGTCGCCGTCTCCCGGATGCTGGTCGTACCGGTCAGCAGCATGACGAGGCGATCCACGCCCATGCCCATCCCACCGGTCGGCGGCATGCCGTACTCCAGCGCCCGCAGGAAGTCCTCGTCGAGCTGCATCGCCTCGGGGTCCCCGCCGGCGGCCTTGAGCGACTGCGCCGTGAGCCGGGCCCGCTGGTCGACCGGGTCCACCAGCTCGGAGTACGCCGGCGCCAGCTCCCGCCCGACGATGATCAGGTCCCAGGCCTCGGCGAGCCGGGGGTCGTCGCGGTGCGGCCGCGCCAACGGCCGGACCTCCACGGGGTAGTCGCGCACGAACGTCGGCGCGACGAGCGTGTGTTCGACCAGCTTCTCGTAGAGCTCCAGGACGATCTCGCCGGCGTTCCACCCGGCCTGCAGCGCGACGCCGAGCCGCTCGGCATGCCGGCGCAGCGTCGCCGCGTCGGTCCCCGGGTCGACCTCCTCACCCACGGCCTCGGACACCAGCCCGTGCACGGTGGCGTTCCGCCACGGCTCCGCGAGGTCCAGCTCGCCGCCGCGGCCGTCCGGCACCACGGTCGAGCCGAGCGCCTGCGCGGCGTCCAGCACGAGGCTGCGGGTCAGCTCGGCCATCGTGTCGTAGTCCCCGTAGGCCTGGTACGCCTCGAGCATCGTGAACTCGGGGTTGTGCGTGGCGTCGACGCCCTCGTTGCGGAAGTTCTTGCCGAGCTCGAAGACCCGCTCGACGCCGCCGACGACCAGCCGCTTGAGGTACAGCTCCAGGGCGATGCGCAGCGTGTAGTCGACGTCGAAGGCGTTCATGTGCGTGGTGAACGGCCGGGCCGCCGCACCGCCGTGCACGGTCTGCAGGACGGGCGTCTCCACCTCGACGTAGCCGCGGCCCCGCAGGGTGCTCCGCAGGCTGTGCAGGACGGTGGCGCGCGCCTCCAGCACCTGCCGCGCCTCCGGGCGCACCAGCAGGTCGAGGTAGCGCTGCCGCACCCGGGCCTCCGGGTCGGCGAGCCCGTGGTGCTTGTCCGGCAGCGGCCGCAGCGCCTTGGCGGTGAGCTCCCAGCTGTGCACCAGCACGGTCAGCTCGCCACGCCGGGTGGTGACGACCTCGCCCGTGACGCCGACGTGGTCCCCCAGGTCGACGTCCCGCTTCCAGCGCTCGAGGGACCCCTCTCCCACGTCCGCCAGGCTGAGCCAGACCTGCACCTGCGCGGTCTCGCCGAGGCCGCCGCCCTCGGAGAGCGTGGCGAACACGGTCTTGCCGCCCGGCCGGTTCAGCATCACGCGGCCGGTGATCCCCACGACGACGCCGGTGCGGGCGTCGGGCTCCAGCTGCCCGTGCTCGGCCCGCAGCGCCGCGATGCCCGTGGTGCGGGGGTAGCCGAGGGCGTAGCCGGCGCCGCCGGCCGCCCGGATGCGGTCGAGCTTCTCCCGGCGGACCTGGACCTGCTCGGGGGCCTGGTCGGCCGCGTGCTCGGCGGCGCCGTCCGGGCGCTGGGCCGCGGCGAGGTCGGTCTGGGAGTCGGTCACGCTGCGCGAGCTTACTGGCCACGGGTGAGCGCCCGCCGCGCGTAGCCGCCCGCCGAACGGGGAGAGGGCGGGCATGGAGCCGCTGACCCCGCAGCGCGCCCGGTCGTTCGGCGCGGTGGCCGACACCTACGACCGGGCCCGCCCCGACTACCCGGCCGACGCGCTCGCCTGGGCGCTCGCGGGCGCCCGCCGGCCGGTGCACCGGGTGCTGGACCTCGGCGCGGGCACGGGCAAGCTGACCGGCTCCCTGCGGGCCGCCCGCCCCGACCTCGCCGTGGTGGCCGTCGAGCCCGACGCCGCGATGCTCGCCGTGCTGCTGGGCCGCCACCCGGAGGTGCACGGGGCGGTGGGCGCAGCGGAGGCCATCCCGCTGGCCGACGGCTCCGTCGACGCGGTCCTCGTCGGGCAGGCCTACCACTGGTTCGACCCGGCACGGGCGCTGCCGGAGATCGCCCGCGTGCTGGGGCCGGGCGGCGTGCTGGGGCTGCTGTGGAACCTGCGGGACGACGCGGAGCCGTGGGTCGCGGAGCTGACGCGCCGCATGAAGGCCGACACCGACGCGACCCGGCTGCTGGACCCGGCGGCGGACCCGCCGCCCGGGCTGGCGAAGCACCTCGTGGACCTGGCGCGCCACACCACGCGGCACACCCAGCTGCTCGACGCCGACGGGCTGGTCGCGCTGGTGGCGTCGCGCAGCTACGCCATCGCCGCCCCGCCGGACGAGCGGGAGCAGCTCTTCGCCGCCGTCCGCGGGCTGGCGGCCACGCACCCGGCGCTGGCCGGCCGCAGCACGTTCGCGCTCCCCTACCTGACGGAGACCTGGCGGGGCATCGTCCCGGGGTGAGGCGTCAGACCGGGGCGTCCGGCAGGTTGCGTTCGTAGACCAGCCGGAGCCCGATGAGCGTCAGGTCCGGCTCGTGGTGCTGCAGCGTCTCGGACTCCGACAGCACCAGCGGCGCCAGGCCGCCGGTCGCGATCACCGTGGCGGAGCCGCCCAGCTCGGCGGTGATCCGCCGGACCAGCCCGTCCACCTGCCCGACCGTGCCGTAGAGCAGGCCGCTCTGCAGCGCCTCCACGGTGGACTTGCCGATGACGGACCGGGGCCGCGCCAGCTCGATCTTGAACAGCCGCGCGCCCCGCTGGGCCAGCGCGTCGATGCTGATCTCCAGGCCGGGCGCGAGCGCGCCGCCGAGGAACTCGCCCTTCGCGCTCACCACGTCGAAGTTGGTGGAGGTGCCGAAGTCCACGACGATGGCCGGGCCGCCGTAGAGGTGGTGGGCCGCCAGCGCGTTGACGATGCGGTCGGGCCCGACCTCCTTCGGGTTGTCGTAGAGCAGCGGCACGCCGGTGCGGACGCCGGGCTCGACGACGACGAGCGGCAGGTGGGCGAAGTAGCGGCCCGCCATGCTGCGCAGCTCGTGGAGCACGCCGGGGACCGTGGAGCTGATCGCGATCCCGGTGATGACCCCCGTCTGCGCGATGAGCCCCCGGTAGAGCCACGCCAGCTCGTCGGCGGTCGCGCGGGAGTCCGTGCGGACCCGCCAGGAGTCGACGAGCTTCTCCCCGGCGAAGGTGCCGAGGACGGTGTTCGTGTTGCCGACGTCGATGGCGAGCAGCATCAACGAGCCCCTTCCGGCTGGGTGTCCATCCGCAGATCGACGCCGAGGTCGAGCACGGGCGCGGAGTGGGTGAGTGCCCCCACCGCGATGTAGTCCACGCCGGTGGCGGCGACCGCCCCGGCGTCGGCGAGGGTCAGTCCGCCGCTCGCCTCGGTGAGCACGCCCACGGGGCGGCAGACCGCGACGGCGGCGGCGAGCTCCGCCGGGGTCATGTTGTCGAGCAGCACGAGGTCCGCGCCGGCCGCGACGACCTCGCGCACCTGGCCGACCGTGTCGCATTCGACCTCGACCGGGACGCCTGGGAAGGCGGCGCGGACGGCGGTGAACGCGGCGGTCACCCCGCCGGCCGCGACGACGTGGTTGTCCTTCACCAGGGCGGCGTCCGCCAGCGACATGCGGTGGTTCACGCCGCCGCCGGCGCGCACGGCGTACTTCTGGAGCGACCGCAGCCCCGGCATGGTCTTGCGGGTGTCCCGCACGCGCGTGCCGGTGCCGGCGAGGGCGTCGGCCCAGGCCCGGGTGGCGGTGGCGACGCCGGACAGGTGGCAGAGCAGGTTCAGCGCGGTCCGCTCCCCCAGCAGCAGCGTCCGGACCGTGCCGGTGACGGTGAGCACCGCGGTGCCCGGCCCGACGCGGTCGCCGTCGGTAGCGACCACCGTGACGGTCGGCGGCCCGGCACCGGTGAGCGCGGCCGCGCATTCCCAGACGGCGGCGGCGACGGCCAGGCCCGCGACGACGCCGGAGCCGCGGGCGACCACGTCGGCGGTGCCGCGCAGCTGCTCCGGGACGGTGGCGACGCTGGTGACGTCGATGCCGCCGGCCAGGTCCTCGGCGAGCGTCTCGGCAGCGATCCGGCCCACGGCAGCCGGGTCCAGCCCGGCGTCGGCGAGCGCCCGGGCGGTGGCCTCGGACAAGGGCGACAGGGGGGGGCGGTGCGGCGGCGCGGCAGTCATGGCGGGGCTCACCGTACGGGGTCGGTCGACACCGTCAGCACGCCGGTGGCGTCGTCCCCGGCGAGGCGCAGGGTCTGGTGCAGCCGCCAGCCGGGGTCTGCCTCGGGGTGGTCGGCCCGCCAGTGCGCGCCGCGGGTCTCGGTGCGCCGCTCCGCCGCGGCGACGAGCAGGCTCGCCACGGTGTGCAGGTCGGTCGCCTCCCAGCCGGCCGGCCCGACGTCGGCGGTGTGCCGCTGCCCGGTCTTCGCGAGCACCTCGCGGGTGTCCGCGAGCGAGTCCGCGCTGCGCAGCACGCCCGCCCCCGCGGCCATCGCGGCCGTGAGGTCGTCGCGCGCGGCCGGGTCGACCAGCTCGGGCGCCGCGGCGGGCTGCGCCGGGACGGCGGCCACCCCTGCGGGCCCGTCCGCGCCGACGGCCGCGGCGATGCGGGCGGCGAACACGAGCCCCTCCAGCAGGCTGTTGGAGGCCAGCCGGTTCGCCCCGTGGACGCCCGTGCAGGCGACTTCGCCGCAGGCGTAGAGGCCGGGGACCTCGGTGCGCCCCGACAGGTCGGTCCGGACGCCGCCACTGGCGTAGTGCGCCGCCGGCGCGACCGGGATGGGCTCGCGTGCCGGGTCGACCCCGATCGCGAGGCAGCTGGCCGTGATCGTGGGGAACCTGGCGGCGAGCTGCTCCGCCCCCAGCCCGCGGGCGTCGAGGAACAGGTGGTCGGTGCCGAGCGCGCGCATCCGCCGGCTCATCGCCTTCGCGACGACGTCGCGCGGGGCGAGGTCGGCGAGCGGGTGGGTGTCGGTGTCGATCACCCGGCTGCCGGTGGCGTCCACCAGGAACGCGCCCTCGCCGCGCAGCGCCTCGCTGACCAGGGGCTGCTGGCCGCGGCTGCCGGCCCCCAGCCACAGCGCGGTGGGGTGGAACTGGACGAACTCGAGGTCGGTGACGGCCGCCCCCGCGCGCAGCGCCGCGGCCACCCCGTCCCCGGTGGAGACTCCCGGGTTGGTGGTGGAGGCGAAGATCTGCCCCATGCCGCCGGTGGCGAGCACCACGGCCGGCGCCAGCGCGGCGCCGACGCCGTCGCTGCTGCCCTCCCCCAGGACGTGCAGGGTGGCGCCGACGGCCCGGGCGCCGCCCGCGGCGGGCTCCAGGAGGAGGTCCAGGACCATCGCGTGCTCGAGCACCTCGAGGCGCCCGGCGGCCTCGGCGGCGCGCACCGCGGCGATCAGCGCCCGCTGCACCTCGGCGCCCGTGGCGTCGCCGCCGGCGTGCAGGATGCGGCGGCGCAGGTGGCCGCCCTCGCGGGTGAGCGCAGGGTTGCCCGGGCGCGCCGGGTCGGGGTCGAACGCCGCGCCCAGGCCGATGAGCTCCCGGACCCGCGCCGGGCCCTCGGTGACGAGCACCTCGACGGCGTCGGTGTCGCACAGCCCGACGCCCGCGACGAGCGTGTCCTGCGCGTGGTCGGCGGGGCTGTCGTCGAGCCCGAGGGCCGCGGCGATCCCGCCCTGCGCCCAGCGCGTCGAGCCGTCGTCGAGGCGCGCCTTGGTCACGAGCAGGACGCGGCCGTGGCGCGTGGCCCCCAGCGCTGCGGTGAGCCCGGCGACGCCGGAGCCGACGACCAGCACGTCCGCCCGCCGGACCCAGCCGGGCCGTGGCGCGGCGAGGCGCCGGGGCAGCCGCACCGCGTCGCCCGGGGTCATGTCAGCCCGCGGCGGTGGGGGTGACGGTGCGGGGGTCCCCCACCGCCGGGTAGACACCGTCGCCGCGCAGGGAGCCGAGCTCCGGCAGCGCCTCGGCGGGGTCGCCGCCGGTGCCGACGATGCGGTTGCCGGCGTCGACGAAGACGACGCGCGGCTTCCGTTGCCGCGCCTCGGCGTCGGTCACCGTCATGTAGCTGATGATGATGATCAGATCGCCCGGGGCCACGAGCCGCGCCGCGGCGCCGTTGATGCCGATGACACCCGAACCGCGAGGCCCCTCGATGACGTACGTCTCGAGACGGCTGCCGTTGTTGATGTCGACGATGGCGACCTGTTCGCCGGGCAGCAGGTCCGCCGCATCGAGCAGGTCCGCGTCGATCGTCACGGAACCCACGTAGTGCAGGTCGGCCTGGGTGACCGTCGCCCGGTGGATCTTCGACTTGAGCATGGTGCGGAACACGACGGGCTCCTCAGCGGGCCGGGGATGGGGCGGTCGCGGACAGGGGAACGGCGCTCGAGGGATCCCCGAGCACGAGCGGGAGGTTGTCGATGAGCCGCGTACTGCCCACGCGGGCGGCGACGCAGAGGACCGCCGGGCCGGTCGCGGCCCCGACCGCCTCGTCGACCTCGGCGAAGGTCGGCTCGTCGAGGAGCGCACAGTAGTCGACGGCCAGGCCGGCGCCGGGCTGCGCAGCCGCGTCGGCCAGCACGCGCTCGGCGGCGCTGCGAGCGGCCGCGGCGCCCTGCGGCGCGGCGTCGCGGGCGGCGAACAGCGCCCTGGACAGCGCGAGAGCCGTGGTGTGCTGCTCGGGCGTCAGGTAGCGGTTGCGGCTCGACCGGGCCAGTCCGTCGGCCTCCCGCACCGTCGGGACCCCGACGATCTCCACGCCCATCGCCAGGTCGGCGACCATCCGCCGGATGCAGGCCAGCTGCTGGGCGTCCTTCTGCCCGAAGAAGGCGACGTCGGGCCGGACGAGGTTCAGCAGCGTCGCCACGATCGTGAGCACGCCGTCGAAATGGCCGGGGCGCGCGGCGCCCTCGAACCGGGTGCCGAGCGGGCCGGCGGACACGCGCACCAGCGGCAGCGGGTCGTGCACGGGGCCGCTGGGCGCGAACACGACGTCCACGCCGGCCGCCTCGCAGAGCGCGAGGTCGGCGTCGAGCGTGCGCGGATACCGGTCGAAGTCCTCGCCCGGCCCGAACTGCAGCGGGTTCACGAAGATCGTGGCGACGACGTGGTCGACGGCGGAGCGGGCGGCCCGCATGAGGGTGGCGTGGCCGTCGTGCAGCGCGCCCATGGTCATGACGACGCCGCGGCGGCCGGACTGCCCGAAAAGGGCCGCCGCGAGCTGCTCGCGGTCCCGGGCGACGATCACCGCTGCCCCCGGGCGAGGACGCCCAGCAGCGTGGCCGCCCCCGACGGCGCCAGCAGCCGGGCGGCGAGCGCCCGGTCGGCCGTCGCGCGCGCCAGCTCGGTGTAGGCGGGCAGGGCCGTGGGGCCGTGCTCGGCGACGGCCGCGAGGTGGGCGGCGACCGTGCCGGCGTCCCCGCGGGCGACCGGCCCGGTGAGCGCCGCGTCGCCGCTGCGCAGCGTGTTGTCGAGCGCGGCGGTGAGCAGCGGGCCGAGGATCTTCGCAGGGTCCTCGGCGCCGGCCGCGCGCAGCAGGTCGCCGGCCTGGCCGACCAGCGTCACCAGGTGGTTCGCGCCGTGGGACAGCGCCGCGTGGTACGTGGCCCGCAGTTCGTCGGCGATGGTGACGGGCTCGCCGCCCATCTCGAGCACCAGGGCCTGGGCTACGACGACCAGCTCGTCCGGCGCGGTGACGCCGAAGGAGGCGCCCCGCAGCCGCGGCAGGTCGGTGTCGGAGCCCGTGAACGTCATGGCCGGGTGCAGCGCCAGCGGCAGGCACCCCGCCTCGCGGGCCGGGTCGAGCACACCGAGGCCGTAGCGGCCGCTCGTGTGGGCGACCAGGGTGCCCGCGCGGAAGGCGCCGACCGCGGCGAGGCCCGCGACGAGCTCCGGGAGCTCATCGTCGGGGACCGCGAGGAGCGCCAGGTCGATGCCGTCGAGGACCTCGGGCGGCGCAGCGATGCGGGCGGTGGGGAGCAGCTCCGCGGCGCGGCGGCGGCTGGCGTCGGACACCGCGCTGGCGGCGACGACGGAGTGGCCCGCGGCGGCGAGTGCTGCGCCGAGGACGGCGCCGACGCGGCCGGCGGAGATCACGCCGACGCGCAGGCGCGCAGGAGCTGAGGACATGAGAGCCGTTCCAGTCCAACTCGGGTACCGGACACGGCAAGCGTAACCCCGTCGTCACAGCGCGCCAGGATCTGTGATCAGGGGTACACCCAGCGCGGCGGCCGGGTCCCGGGCTCAGTCCGAGCGGTCGGGCATGGTCGCCGCGTCGACGGTGATGACGTTGAACGCGGCGCCGAAGGGGTCGGCCAGCTCCGCGATCCGGCCGTACGGCGTGTCGTGCGGCTGCACCCGCACCGTGCCGCCCCCGACGGTCGTCGCCCCGGCGGCCTCGTCGGCGTCGTCCACCCCGAAGCAGACCAGCCACTGGGACGGACCGGGGGCGTCGAACATCCCGCCGATGCCCCCCAGCGGGGGCTCGCCCTCCGCCGTCCCGTAGATCGTGTAGTCCAGGTCCGGCGCGATCTCGGTGAAGACGAACCCGAAGAGGTCCCGGTAGAAGGCCCGCGCGACGCCGGGGTCGGTGCTGCGCAGGTCGTCCCAGCTGAACGCCCCAGGCTCGTTGACCACCTGGACGCCGGTGTGGGTGCCGGCCTGCCAGAGGCCGAAGACCGCGCCGGTCGGGTCGGCCGCAACCGCGAGCCGGCCGAGGGTGCCCGCGTCGCTCGGCGGGAGCAGCAGCGCCCCGCCGAGGCGCGTGACGTCGGCGGCCGTGGCGTCGATGTCGCCGGTCGCGAAGGACATCACCCAGGCGGACGACCCGCGGTCGGGCGGCAGCGGCCCGAGGCCCGCCGCCGCGGCCGGCGATCCGCCGTCGTCCAGCTCGCCCACCTCGGTGAGCTCGGCGAGGAGGTGCCCCCCGGGCGGGTCCTCGACCGGGCGGAGGGTCCAGCCGAGGACGGACCCGTAGAAGACCGAGGCCGCGGCCACGTCGGGCGTCGGGAGGATCACCCAGCAGGGGAACCCGGCAGGCCAGGGAGTGCGGCGACGGCTCACGCCGACCAGTGCACCCCTTCCGGCGGACGGGGTCCACCGGGGTCGGCCCCGGGGAGGGCGGGACGCGCCCTCCCCGGCGACCGGGCGGCCTAGAGCAGGCCGGCCGAGGTGAGGAACTGCTTGGCGACCGTGGCGGGGTCGGCCTTGTCGACGTTGATCTGCCGGTTCAGCTCGATCAGCTTGTCCGTCGTCAGGGCTGCGTCGACCGCGTCCAGCGTCTTCTTCACGGTCGGGTCGTCCTTGTCCTTGCGGATCAGCGGGACGATGTTGTCGACCGTCGCGAGGCCCTTGTCGTCCTTCAGCACCACGAGCTTGTCGGCCGCGACCGCGCCGTCGGAGGTGAAGGCCAGGCCGAGGGTGATGTCGCCGCGCTGCAGCGCGGTGAACTCCTCGGTACCGCCGGACTCGCTGAAGACCTTGGTCGGGCCGGACAGCTGGATGCCGTACTTGCTCTCCAGGCCCGGGCGGCACTGCGGGCGGGTGTCGCACTCCGCGCCGGCGCCGAGGACGAGCTTGCCCTGGGCCTTGCCGGCGATGTCGGAGAGCGTCGTGAGGCCGTACTTACCGGCCGTGGCCTGCGTGACCGCGAAGCCGTTCTGGTCCGCCGCGGGCGACGGCGTGTAGAGCACCAGGCCGACCTTGCCGGCCAGCGTGGTCGCGTTGGCGAGTGTGGTCGCCAGGTTGCCCGTGGCCTGGGGGTCGGCCGTGTCGTCGTGCCCCGTCTGCTGCTTGTAGAGGACCTGGGTGAGCGTCCCGACGTAGTCGGGGACGAGGTCCACCTCGCCGTTCTGCATGGCCTTGAGGTAGACCTCGCGGCTCCCGATGTTGAGCTTGCGGTTGACCTTGTAGCCGGCCTTCGTGAGCGACTGGGCGTACATCTCGGCCAGCAGCTGGTCCTCGGCGAAGTTCGCGGAGGTCACGGTGATGGTCTTGCCGTTCGCGGCGGCGGCGGGCGCCGCCGAGCTGCTCGAGCTGGACCCGCAGGCCGCCAGCAGGCCGGCCAGCGGCAGCGCCACGGCGGCCGCGCGGAGGGGTCGGGAGAGGGTGTGCAGGGCCATGGGGCCGCCTTCTGTGTCCCGCCGGGCGGCCCTGGGCCGCCTGGCGCGTGTCCGGTGCCGGGTGCGATCGCACCCGTAGGGGCGGAGATTACCGCCCCCCTCCGACAGATCGGTCGCGCGCAGCCGATCAGGCCGCGAGGGGTACCCGCGCCGGCTCGGTGACGTACTCCCCCAGGTCGGCACGCCGCACCTGGTGCCGGTAGCGGAACGTGAAAGTCGGCCACAGCGTGGTGTTGCGCCCCGCCGCGTCCAGGTACCAGCTGGCGCAGCCGCCCGCGTTCCACACCGTCCCGGCGAGCTTCTGCTGCAGCCGGTCGTTGTAGCGGTCCTGCACGTCCTGCCGGGGCTGGAAGGAGCCGAGCCCCCGGCGGTCCAGCTGGTCGAGCAGGTCGAGGACGTAGGCCACCTGCGACTCGGACATGTAGACGATGCTCGTGTGGCCGAGGCCGGTGTTGGGGCCGACCAGGAAGCAGAGGTTCGGGAAGCCCGCGACCGTCAGGCCGTGCAGGGCCGCCATCCCGGTCTCGCGCCAGCGCTCGGCCAGGCTGCGGCCGTCCGCGCCGTGGACCCGCTCGGCGATCGGCGGGTTCGTCGTCGCGAAGCCGGTCCCGAAGATGATCGTGTCGGCGGGGTGCTCGGTGCGCGTGCCGTCCTGCGCGGTGGTGACGACGCCCGTCGGCGTGATCTCGGCGATCCGGTCGGTCTCGACGGTGACCGTCGGCTTCGCCAGCGCGGGGTAGTAGGCGTTGCTCAGCAGGACCCGCTTGCAGCCGAGCCGGTAGTGCGGGGTGACGGTGCGGCGCTTGGCCGGGTCGGGGAGCTGCCGCCGCAGGTTCGCGAGCGCCACCTTCTCCGCGGCGCGCATGATCGACGGCCGCAGCACGAAGCCGACCAGCCAGCTCTCCCGCAAGGCGTAGATGCCGGCCCGGCGGGCCCGCGCCAGCGCCGGGACCTTCGCGTAGACCCGGCGGGTGACGGACCGGATCGGGAAGTCCCAGCGGGGCAGCACCCACGGCGCGGTGCGCTGGAAGACGGTCAACCCGGCGGCGCGCTCGGCGACGTGGGGGACGAACTGGATCGCGGAGGCGCCGGTACCGACGACGGCGACGCGCTCCCCCGTCAGGTCGTGGTCGTGGTCCCAGCGGGCGGAGTGCATGAGCCGCCCGGCGAAGCTGTCGATCCCCGGGATGTCGGGGAACTGCGGCTCGGACAGCGGGCCGGTGCCCAGCACGAGGACCCGGCAGGTCAGCGAGCCGCGGGCGGTGCGCACGGTCCAGCGCTGCGCGGCGGAGTCCCAGCGCGCGTCGAGCAGCTCGGCGCCGAAGCGGACGTGGGGCAGCACGCCGAAGTCGCGGGCCGTGGCGCGCAGGTAGGCGTAGATCTCCGGCTGCGCGCTGAAGCTGCGCGACCAGGCCGGGTTCGGCGCGAACGAGAACGAGTACAGGTGGCTGGGCACGTCGCAGGCGCAGCCGGGGTAGCTGTTGTCGCGCCAGGTGCCGCCGACGTCGTCGGCGCGCTCGAGGACGACGAAGTCGGGGCGCCCGGCCTGCAGCAGCCGGATCGCGGTCGCCAGCCCGGAGAAGCCGCTCCCGACGATCACCACGTCGGCGTGCGCGGGGAGCGGGCGGCCGCCGCCGGCGGTGTCCGGCTTGACGCGCCGGCCGGGGGGCAGCCCCTCGGTCGCGCCGGCGGTGGGGTCGTCGGTGATGGTCACAGTGGGGCTCCGCTCCGATGGCACGGCGGCAGTCCTGCCGTGGCCGGCAGGTCACGCCGCAGGACATGACCTCGTGGTCACAACCGTACCATCGAGCGATGTCACAATGCGGGCGCAGGACCTGTGGCGAACACCTCACCCGGGGCGGCGCGGGTGACCCTGGTCCGGCGCGACCGGCGCAGGTGCGCGGGCGTCACGACGCGCTGCAGCAGCGCGAACAGCCCCTCCGTCAGCAGCGCGAGCAGCGCCACCAGCACTGCCCCGGCCACCACCTCGCCGTAGTTGCCCGAGGGCAGGCCACTGATGATGTAGAACCCCAGGCCGCCGAACGCCACGACCGAGCCCAGCGTCGCGGTGGCCACCACCTGCACCGCCGCCGTGCGGACGCCGCTGAGGATCAGCGGCGCGGCCAGCGGCAGCTCCACCCGCCAGAGCAGCTGCCGGCCGGACAGCCCGGACCCCCGGGCCGCCTCGACCAACTCGCGGTCCACCTCGGTGACGCCGACGTAGGTGTTGGTGACCAGCGGCGGCAGGGCCAGCGCGAACAGCGCCAGGAACGTCGGCGTGAACCCGATGCCGAACGCCTGCTCCGCCAGCCCCAGGATCGCGAGCGACGGCACCGCCCGGCCCAGGCCGGCCACGTTGATGGCGAGGAAGCCCAACCGGCGGGCGTGCCCGCAGTACAGGCCCACCGGGATCGCCAGGGCCAGCGCCAGCAGTAACGCGTACGCGGAGACCGACACGTGCTCGCCGAGCTTGGTCGGGATCCCGTTGGGCCCCGACCAGTGCGTGCCGTCGGTGAAGAAGTCCCAGGTCTGCTGCCAGACCCCCGAGCTCTGGGCCTGCCCCACCGCGCCGCTCACCGGGGCCGCCACGGGGTGAGCAACCGCTGCGCCCCGGCGATGAGCAGGTCCGCCAGCACCGCCAGCGCGATGGCGAGGATCGCCCCGACCATGAGCGGGGTCGGGAAGCTACGCCGCAGGCCGTCGGTGATCAGCGCGCCGAGCCCCGGCTGGCCGATGATGGCGGCCACGTTCACGAGCCCGATGGTGGTCACCGTGGCGATGCGGATGCCCGCGACGATCGCCGGGAGCGCCAACGGCAGCTCGACCGTCAGCAGCAGCCGCAGCGGCGCGTACCCCATCCCCCGCGCGGCCTCGATCACCTCGGCCGGCACGCCGTCGAGCCCGGCCACCACGTTCCGGATCAGGATGAGCAGCGTGTAGCTCGTCAGGGCGATCACCGCGGTCGTGCGGCTGGCGTACCCGGTGAACGGCCCCAGCAGGAAGAAGAGCGCCAGGGACGGCACCGTGTACAGCAGGCCGCTGGCTGTCAGGATCGGCGCCTGGGTCCACCGGTAGCGTCTGGCCAGCAGCGCCAGCGGCAGGGAGATCACCAGACCCAGCCCGAGGGCGGTGCCGGTGAGGACCAGGTGTTGCACCAGCGCGCTGCCGATCAGCGGCAGGTGCCGGCCGACCCAGCCCCACCAGATGAGCGAGTTGGCGTCGGAGGCGAGCACGCCCCCGACGGGCGCGAGAAGGGCCACCGCGTGAACGGTAGTACTACGGACCCCGGGGGCACCCCCGACGGGCGCGTTCCCGCCGCGGCGCACCTGTCGGCCGCCGACGGCCCCCGCGCGGCCTCCGTCGAGCTGCGGGGTCTCACCAAGCGGTTCGAGGACGGCACCGTCGCGGTCCACGACGTGAACCTGACCGTGGCCCCGGGCGAGCTGGTGGCGCTCGTGGGCCCGTCGGGCTGCGGCAAGACGACCACGCTCCGGATGGTGAACCGGCTGATCGAGCCCACGAGCGGGGAGATCCTGCTCGACGGCGTCGACGTCACCGGCGAGGACCCCGTCCGGCTGCGGCGCCGCATCGGCTACGTCATCCAGCAGGTCGGGCTGTTCCCGCACGAGACCGTTGCCGCGAACATCGCGACCGTGCCGAAGCTGCTGGGCTGGGACAAGGCCCGCGTCGAGGCCCGCGTGCACGAGCTGCTGGACCTCGTGGGGCTGCCCGCGCAGGACTACGCCCGCCGGTACCCGCACCAGCTGTCGGGTGGGCAGCGGCAGCGCGTCGGCGTGGCCCGGGCGCTCGCCGCCGACCCGCCGGTGCTGCTCATGGACGAGCCGTTCTCCGCCATCGACCCGATCCAGCGGGACCGGCTGCAGGCCGAGTTCCTGCGGGTGCAGGCCGCGGTCCGCAAGACGGTGCTCTTCGTGACGCACGACCTGGCCGAGGCCGTGCGGCTGGCCGACCGGATCGCCGTCTTCCGCGAGGGCGGCCACCTGGAGCAGGTGGCCTCCCCCGCCCACCTGCTGGGGCGGCCGCAGACGGACTTCGTCGCGCGCTTCGTCGGCGCGGACCGGGCGCTGCGCCGGCTGGCGGTGACGGTGCTGCGGGAGGACGACGTCGACCCGGTGGGGCGGCTGTCGTCCGGCACCGGCCTGGCCATGGCCCGGGCGCAGGTCGGCAGCGCCGAAGTGGCGCTGGTCGACGACGACCGGTACGCGTGGGCCACCGACCTGGGCGGCACCGGCTCCGCCGGCGAGCGCGCCCGTCCGCTGCCCGAGGCCGTGCCGGTCGGCACGTCCCTGCAGGAGGTCCTGGCGCGGCTCATGGCCACCGACGCCGGACTGGTGCCGGTGTCCGACGGGGAGCGGCTGGTGGGGGTCATGACGCCCGACGGGGTGCACGCCGCGCTGCGCCGGGACCTGCAGGACGACCTGCCCGCACCGCGGCAGGCGGAGCCGGCCGATCTGGCGACCGAGGGGCCGTAGCGGGCGGGGGCGCCCTAGCGCCGGTCGCCCGGGATCCGGCAGGCGCGCTCCAGCCGCAGCGCGGCCAGCAGCAGCCCGATCGACAGCACCAGCGCGCCGCCCGCCACCGCGGTGTCGCGCCGCGCGACCGCGAGGTCCGTCACCTTCGGCGCCACCACCGCAACCGCGCCCAGCCAGAAGCCCGCGGCGGCGGCCGCGACCAGCACGGACGCCCGGGCCACCACCGCGGTGCGGGCGACGACCTCCGGCAGGACGGGGCGGGTCCCGGGCCGGCCGGCCAGCCGGTCACGCACCGAGCCGGCGAGGAACAGCTCCGCCGCCGCGATGAGCGCCAGGCTGACGGGCGCGGTCGTCGGCAGCGCGGGCAGCGCCGCGTACCCGAGGCCGAACAGGCCCAGTCCTGCGAGCAGCCCCAGCCCGGCCGCCACCGCGACCCCCAGCGGCCGCGTCGGGCGCAGCGACGTCACGTGCCGGGGAGCCCGGGGGCCGGCCCGAGCAGCAGGTCGTCGCGTCGCACGCCGCCCGGCTGCACGGTGGCCAGCCGTGCGGCCAGGTCGGCGACCGGGACGGGGCGGCCGGCGACCGGCAGGGTCGCCGCAGGCTCCACCGCGGCCCAGGGGGCCACGACGAACCACCGGTCCTGCGCCGCCGGGTGCGGCAGGGTCAGCAGCGGGTCCGCCGACGCCAGCTCGCCGCCCAGCGGCCCCACCGCCACCACGTCGACGTCGAGCGTGCGGTCGCCCCAGCGCACCGCCCGCTGCCGGTCGCGGTCGGCCTCCAGCCGGCGGCAGGCGGCCAGCAGCGCGGGGCCGTCCAGCGCGCTCTCGGCGACGACGACCGCGTTGAGCACGTCACCGGCGCCCTCCCCACCCAGGAACGGCGTCTCGACGACGGGGCTGACCGCCCGCGGCTCGATGCCGAGCGGTGCCAGGCCCTCCAGCGCCGCCCGCAGGTGCCCCAGCCGGTCCCCGACGTTCGACCCGAGCGCGAGGACCACCCGGCGCCCCCGCCGCAGCGTCACGGCCACGTCGGCGAAGTCCAGCGGGATCGGCGCCTGCGGCTTGTGGACCGTCACCTCCGCGGCGCGCACCCGGGCGTCCGCCAGGCAGACGGCCGCCAGCCGCGTCGCGAGCGTCTCCAGCAGGTCCACGGGCGGCCCCGCCACCACGGCGGCCAGCGCCTGCGCCAGCTCGCCGTAGTGGACGGTGTCCGCGACGTCATCACTGGTGGCGGCCCGCCGCAGGTCGAGCTCCAGCGTCACGTCGACGACGAAGTCCTGCCCGTCCCGCCGCTCGTGCTCGTAGACCCCGTGGGTGCCGCGGACGCGCAGCCCGGCCAGCCGGATGCGGTCGTTCACCCCGATGCCCGACGGGCCGCCTCGAGCCGCGCCGCCACCCGCACCGCGTCCACGGCCGGGCGGACGTCGTGCACGCGGACCGCCCAGATCCCCTCGACGGCGAGCAACGCCGTCAGCGCCTGGGTCGCGTCGTCGCGGTCGGACACGGGCCGCGGCCCCTCCTCGGTCGCCAGCAGCGCCCCCAGGAAGGCCTTCCGCGAGACGCCGACCAGCACCGGGTGCCCCAGCGCGGCCACGGCGTCGAGGTGCGCCAGCAGCTGCCAGTTGTGGTCGGCGTTCTTCGCGAAGCCGATCCCCGGGTCGATCACCAGCCGGTCGGGGGCGACCCCGGCCGCCAGTACCCGGTCCCGGGCCGCGGCCAGCTCGGCGACCACCTCGGCCACCACGTCGTCGTAGACCGCCAGCGCGCTCATCTGCGCGCTCGCGCCGCGGGAGTGCATGAGGACGTACGGCGCGCCCGTGCGCGCGGCCACCGCGAGCAGCTCGGGGTCGGCCGCCGCCGACACGTCGTTCACCAACACGGCACCGGCCTCGAGCGCGGCGGCGGCCACGACCGGCCGGGTGGTGTCGACGCTGACCGCGACGCCGGCCGCGGCGAGTTCGCAGACCACGGGCAGCACCCGGTGCAGCTCCTCCGCCTCCGTGACGCGGGCGGCGCCCGGGCGGGTCGACTCGCCGCCCACGTCGACGATGTCGGCCCCGGCGGCGGCGAGCTCCAGCCCGTGGGCGATCGCCGTGTCCGCGTCGGGCCAGCTGCCGCCGTCGCTGAAGCTGTCCGGCGTCACGTTCACGACGCCCATGACGAGGCAGCGCCGCGGTGTCGGACCGCCCGGCAGGCCGGGCAACGCCGGCCCGGTCGGGCCCGTCACGCGACCATCCGCTGCAGGGAGCTGCGCCGGCCGACGAGCCAGCGCAGCGACGGCCGTGGCCACACGAGGAACGCCTCCGCCTCCAGGGCGGCGACCGCGATCCGCGGCAGGTCCGCCCCCGTCGGGTAACAGATGTAGCGCGGCACCCATTCGGGCTGGAACTTCGCGTTGAAGCGGTAGAGCGACTCGATCTGGAACCAGCGCGACGCGAAGATGAGCAGCCGCCGCCAGGCCTTGAGGACCGGCCCCGCGCCCAGCCGCTCGCCCCGCTCCAGCGCCGAGCGGAACACCGCGAAGTTCAGCGACACCCGCCGCACACCGAGCTCCGGGGCGCCCTGCAGGGCCGCCACGATCAGCAGCTCGTTCAGCCCGTTGTCCGCCTCGCGGTCGCGGCGCATCAGGTCGAGCGACAGCCCGTCGGTGCCCCACGGCGCGAAGTTGAGGAACCCCCGCAGGTGCCCCTCGCTGTCGAAGGCCGCGACGGCCACGCAGTCGCCGTCGTGGGGGTCGCCGAACCGGCCGAGCGCCATCGAGAAGCCCCGCTCGGTCTCCGTGTCGCGCCAGGCCGCGGCCTGGGCTGCGAACTCCGCGCGCTCCGCCGCCGCGATGTCCCGGATCCGGGCGACGCGGGTCGTGTACCCGGCCCGCCGGATGCGGGTGACCGCCTGGCGCACGTTGCGCATCGACCGGCCGTCGAGCGAGAAGTCGGCGACGTGCACCACGGCCTCGTCGCCCAGCTCCAGCGTCGACAGCCCGGCGCGGGCCCAGGCGGTGCCGCCGGCCTCCGAGCACCCCATGACCGCGGGGGTCCAGGCGTGGCGGGCGCACTCCGCGAGGAAGGCCTGGATGGCCCCCGGCCAGGCCTCCGGGTCGCCCAGCGGATCGCCGCTGGCGAGCATCACGCCGCTGACGACGCGGTAGCCGATGCACGCCTTGCCCGTCGTCGACCACACCACGCCCTTGTCGCGGCGCAGCGCGAAGTACCCGAGGCTGTCGCGGTGGCCGTGCTTCGCGAGCAGCTCCCGCATGCGCTCCTCGTCCGCGGGTGCCAGCTGCGCCACGGGCTCGGACGGCCGCAGCAGCAGGTAGACGACCGTGACGGCGGTGACGAGGCCGAGCGCCGCGAGGCTGTCGGCCACCCGGTCGCCCACCCCCGGGCGCACGAAGTGCACGGGCCCCGGGCGGGTCAGCATCCCCCAGAAGATCGCGCGGAGCTGGTCCATGAAGCCGTAGGGCTCGTTCCACCGGCCCAGGTGCAGGACGGCGAACCCGACCGCCAGGTCGAGCACCACCAGCGCCGGGAACACGTAGGCGGCCGCCCACCGGGTCCGCGGGTCCCCCTCGGCGGAGAACTCCCGGCGGATCACCAGCAGGACCACGAACAGCGCCAGGCTGATCGTCGCCTCCTCGACGTCCAGACCCTTGAGCAGGTGCAGGCCGACGCTGCCCACGAGCAGCAACTCGGTGCCGAGCCAGGCCCGTCGCTTGCGGCGCTTGAGCCCCTTGGCGAGCAGCAGGAGCAGGACGCCGGCCAGCAGCACGCCGGCGTTCGCCGCGTTCGGCAGGCCGCCGGGGAGGTACTCGCGCAGGAAGGCGATGCGGTTGTGCAGCGAGCGGGTGACCGCGCTGCCGATGTCGAGGAGCGCCACCAGCGCCACCAGCGTGGCGGCCACCGTGGGACCGCGGCGGTGCCACCCCTGCGGCAGCGCCAGCGGGGCGCTGGGCGGCTCCGGGCCGTCGCCGCGCTCCACCGCCGCCGGGCGGGCGGCCGTGGTCGCCGGGCGGTC
>JAOPWU010000087.1 GCA_025965515.1 Mycobacterium sp. | reverse complement strand
GGGCGGCGGTGGCGGCGAGGTCGGCCTGCGCGCTGCGGCTGGCAGGCGTCCCGGTGGCATCGGAGCGGGCGCGCTCGACCGCGACCGCGGCGTCGGGCGCAGGCCCCGCCGCGGTCGCGGGAGCCGTGGCTGCCGCATCCGTTCCCGGGGCACCGTCGGAGGCGTCCGGTGTGCTCACGGGTGGTGTCTACCAGACGGCCGCCCCCGCGACACCCACGGCCCGCCTCCCCGTCGGCCGGGTCGGGTCGGCCGCTCAGCCGCTCCCCCGCACGGGCCCGGGATCGGCCGCCGGCGAAGGACGACGAAGGCCCCTGCCGGCGTGCGGTCAGGGGCCTTGCGCCGCGGAGTGCCCCCGGCAGGATTCGAACCTGCGCCACCGCCTCCGGAGAGCGAAAAGACAGTGAATGACCGCGGTGGGCAGGTGCCGGCAGCGGCGGATAACTGCGGGTCAGCAGGCTAACGAGCTGTTGGTCGCCGACGGCCGTCGACGGCGACCGACGAACTGCGGCTCGGGCATGTTGCAGGCGACCGCGCTCGGCGCCTCGGCAGTGAACTGGCGGTCAATAACGCTCGTGGTGATTCATCTAGGCCGCGCCGAGGACCCGGAGAAGCACGCCAGCGCCGAGAGGCACCAGGGAGGCGACCAGCAGGACGCGCGCGTGCGCGGCGAACGCGTCGACCCGGCGCCGGCAGCAGAGCGGCACCATGTCGCGGGGCGTCACCGGCAGGACGAGCAGGGTCACCACCGTGCCGAGCAGAGTGAGGACGCCGATCAGGACGAGCGGGCCGCTCACTCCGGTGGGCATTACGCCCCCTCGGCCGTGGGTTCGGTGGACGCCGGCAGGACGATCCCGTAGTCGCGGACCTTGCGGTAGATCGTGGCGCGGGCCATGGCCAGGCGCCGCGCTGCCTCTGCTTTTTTCCCGCCGGCATCCAGCAGCGCCTGGACGATGGCGTCGCACTCGAGGGATTCCAGCGGGGTGAGTACCCGCCTGCCGGTCGCCCAGCACTCGGGCGGCAGGTCCCGCAGCTCGATAACCCCCGACCGCCGCTTCGCGACGATGTGGCGGAGCACGGCCACGAGCTGATCCACGTTCCCCGGCCACCGGTTGTGCACGAGCACCCGCATGACCTCAGGCGAGCAGGTCAGAGTTGCGCCGCGACCGACCCGCGCGAGCAGGTGCGTCACCAGCTCGGGCAGGTCCTCGATGTGCCGCCGCAGCGGCGGCACGCCGACCGTGCGCGGGAAGCAAGCCAGCAGCGTCGCCAGCTCGGGACCGGGCTGGCTGTCCGTTGGCGCCATCGTCGCGACCACCCACGGGCGACCCGCGTCGGTCGACTCGCGCAGGGGTTCCAGCAACTCGGCCAACGCGAACATCGTCGCGTCGGGCAGCCGGTCGACGTCGCCGAGCACCACCGTGCCGACGCCAGTGCCGAGCTCCTCGGCAAGTTCCGCCAGCCACTGCGGGCCGCGGTCCTCGGCCGGCAGCAGGCGCAGCCGGCCCGCGGGCATCCGCGCCTGATGCGCGGCTCGGGCGACCGTCTCGCGCCCGGCCCCCGGCTCGCCCTCGAGGACCAGCCACTCGCGTACCTGAAGGTGCCGGTCGACGGTCTGGCAGCACGCGCGCCAGACGGCGCCGGAGCCGACGGCGAACGGCACGCGGGCGACGTCCCTGCCGGCGGCCGGAGCGGTCCGGCTGACGAGCTGGACGTTGAGCACCCCACCGACGATCTCGCCGGTGGTTGCGCGCGTCGGGCGGCAGTGCACCCGTGCCGTGCGCCCGCTCGGCAGGTCGACGAGGAGTGGGCGCTGGAGTCCGGACGCCAGCGCGTCGGCTGCCTCCGCGAGCAGCGGCTCCTGGTCGGCGGGGTCGAGCAGCTGCCGAGCGCGGTCGTTCATCATCAGCATGTCCTCGCCGACGGCGAACACCGGACCCCGATTGCGTCGGCACGCGATGAGGTAGTCGCTCAGCACCGCGAGCTCGCTGCGTCCGTCGTGCTCGACCAGCGCCTTCTCGATCCGCCGGGTGAGCGTGGCCGCGGTGGCCCCCAGCAGCGGGTTGGCGTCCCGCTGCCAGCACGTGAGATCGACGAGTCCCAGGACCCGGCCGGTCACGGGGTGCCGGATGGGGGCACCGGCGCAGGCCAGGACCTCCAGCCCCTCCGCATAGTGCTCGTGGCCGAAGACCTGCGCCGGACCGCCCGCCTCGAGCGCCGTCCCGATGCCGTTGGTCCCGACGGTCCGCTCGGCATAGCTGAACCCGGGCGCCAGCCAGACGTGGTCCAGGTACTGCTGCAGTCCCGAGTCGCCCGTGCGCCGGCTGAGCACCACCCCTGCGGGGTCGCAGAGGATCACGCTGACCGGTTCAGTGGCGAACAGGTCAGCGATATCGCCCAGCACCGGCTCCGCAGCCCGGACTAGCGGGCTGTCGTGGTCAGCGGCCCGCTCGAGACCGAGCTCGATCTGATCGGCCCGCACCCGCCAGAGCCACGACCGGCGCCACGACGCGAGGATCGGCGTCCGCACGACCCCCGGCTCGACCTGCTCGTCTGCGAGGAAGGACTCCCGCGCCCGCACGATGGCCTCGTCGCCCCCGCGCGGTGGGTCTGTGGCCCGCCGGGGGGCCGGTATTGCCTGAGCCGCTCGGCCGCTGGTCGCGCCCATGTCCGCACCTCCCTGTACTCGGGGGGCCGCCGCCGGGTCCGGCGGCGCCCGGACGACGGCGTCCGGCAAGACAGAGGCTAGAGCCACGTTACGTGATCCACGTCTCAAATTGAGACCACCTAGCCGCCCGGTGTGCGGTGGACTCCGGACGGGCGAACGCTGCAGCTGCTGCGTCCGCCCGTGCGCACCCGGATCAGGACGCCCGCGACGTCCGAACTCCGGGCGACCAGCTGCCGCTGCCCACTCGCCGCCCCGCCGGCGGGCCCGGCCCCGGCCCCGAGACCACCGACCACAACCGCGAGGAGACGACGTGAGTCGGCAGAGCCTGGCGAAAGCCCACCAGAAGATCCAGGAACTGGCCTGGGAACCGGTGTACCACGAGCCGTACATGAAGTACGGCACCGACTACACCTTCCGGAAGGCCCAGAAGAAGGACCCGCTGAAGCAGATCCTGCGGTCCTACTTCCCCATGGAGGAGGAGAAGGACAACCGCGTCTACGGCGCGGAGGACGGCGCCATCCGTGGCAACATGTTCCGTCAGGTGCAGGAGCGCTGGCTGGAGTGGCAGAAGCTGTTCCTCTCGATCATCCCGCTGCCCGAGATCTCGGCGGCGCGCTCGATGCCCATGCTGTTCCAGGCGGTGCCGAACCCGGAACTGCACAACGGCCAGGCGATCCAGATGATCGACGAGGTCCGGCACTCAACGATCCAGCAGAACCTCAAGCGCCTGTACATGAACAACTACATCGACCCGGCGGGCTTCAACCAGAGCCTCCGGGGCTTCCACAACGACTACTGCGGCACGATCGGCAGGCAGTTCGCCGAGGGCTTCATCACCGGCGACGCGATCACCGCGGCCAGCATCTACCTCACCATCGTGGCCGAGACGGCGTTCACGAACACCCTGTTCGTGGCCATGCCGGCCGAGGCGGCGGCCAACGGTGACTACCTCCTGCCCACGGTGTTCCACTCGGTGCAGTCCGACGAGTCGCGGCACATCTCCAACGGCTACGCAACCCTGCTCATGGCGTTGGGCGACGAGGGCAACCGCCAGCTGCTCGAGCGGGACCTGCGCTACGCCTGGTGGAACAACCACGCCGTCGTCGACGCCGCCATCGGCACCTTCATCGAGTACGGCACCAAGGACCGCCGCAAGGACCGCGAGTCCTACGCCGAGATGTGGCGTCGGTGGATCTACGACGACTACTACCGCAGCTACCTCGTCCCGTTGGAGAAGTACGGCCTGACCGTTCCGCATGACCTGATCGAGGAGGCCTGGAACCGGATTTGGAACAAGGGCTACGTGCACGAGGTGGCCCAGTTCTTCGCCACCGGGTGGCTCGCCAACTACTGGCGGATCGACCCGATGACCGACGAGGACTTCGAGTGGTTCGAGTACAAGTACCCAGGCTGGTACGACAAGTACGGGAAGTGGTGGGAAAACTACTCGCGCCTGTCCGTCCCGAACGGGCACAAGCCAATCGTCGGGGAAGACGTCGATTACGTGTACCCCAACCGCTGCTGGACGTGCATGGTGCCGTGCCTCATCCGTGAGGACATGGTCACCGCGGAGGTCGACGGGGTGCACCGCACCTACTGCAGCGAGACCTGCCGGTGGACCGACGTCGAGGCGTTCCGGCCCGTGTACCAGGGCCGGGAGACCCCGAACATGGGCCAGCTGGTGGGGCACCGCGAGTGGGAGACCCTCTACCACGGCTGGACCTGGGATCGGGTCGTCCAGGACATGGGGTTCGTCCGTGACGATGGGAAGACGATGACGGCGCAGCCGCATCTCGACCTCGACCCGCAGAAGATGTGGACCCTCGACCACCTGAAGCGGCTGCCGCCCGTCCAGAGCCCGAACGTCCTGTTCAACCAGATGACCGACGCGGAGCGCGCGGCGTTCGTCGAGGACTACAACCGGCAGGGTCCGGCCGGCCGGCCGGCACCCACGAAGAGCGCCTGAGCGCGGGTCAGGCGAGGAGGAGGGCCGGGCGCCCGTTCCTGCGGCCCGGCCCTCCGCCGCCCCTGCCGCGCGCCGTGCACGGCCCCTGAAGGGGGAATCCGGTGGGCGAGAAGCACCGCGTTCGGTTCGAGCCGGTCGGAATCGAGATCGAGGTCGACTCCGACCAGACGATCCTGAGGGCAGCCTTCGAGCAGGGCGTGCACCTGATGCACGGCTGCAAGGAGGGTCAGTGCGCGTCGTGCAAGTCCTTCGTCCTCGACGGCGAGGACATCGAGCTGGACAGCTACAGCACCTTCGCGCTGCCCGAGTTCGAGAAGGACGAAGGCCTGACCCTGCTCTGCCGCGCGCACGCCTACGAGGACCTGACGATCGAGCTCCTCAACTACGACGAGGAGGTGATCGCCTCGGGGCTGCCGCTCAAGAAGGGCACCGTCGAGGTCGTCGCGAACGAGCCGGTGACCCACGACATGCGCCACCTGGTGGTCAAGCTGGTGGAACCCGAGGAGATCGCGTACTTCCCCGGCCAGTACATGGACTTTCAGGTACCCGGAACCGATGCGACGCGGTCGTTCTCGATGGCGGCCACGCCGAGCCGGGAAGGCATCTTCGAGTTCGTCATCCGGTGCTATCCCGGTGGACTGTTCTCGGGCCTGCTCGCCGAGGGCATCGGGCCGGGTGACCGGCTGGCGGTCGAGGGGCCGTTCGGCGCGTTCCGGCTCCGCGACAGCCTCGCCCGCCTGGTGTTCGTCGGCGGCGGCGCGGGGATCGCCCCGCTGCTGGCCCTGCTGCGGTCGATGGCCGAACGGGGGATCGACCGCCCCGTCACCTTCTACTACGGCGCCCGCACGAGGCGGGACCTGCCCTTCGAGGAGGAGCTGACCAAGCTCTGCGAACAACTGCCCGGGTTTGTCTTCGTTCCCGCGCTGTCCGAGCCATCGGCGGACGACGCATGGAACGGCGAGACGGGCCTGATCACCGACGTCGTCGCACGGCGGGAGTCTGACCTCTCCGGCGTGGACGCCTACGTCTGCGGACCTCCACCCATGGTCGAGGCCGCGATTGCCACGCTCGAGCGGCTGGGCCGCACCCAGGACCACATCTACTACGACAAGTTCACCACCACCGGTGAGCCGGAAGGCGAGAAATGACATGACGGCCACCCCGGAAGCCCCCCAGCGCACGCAGGAACCGGAACGCCCCGCGCGCAGCGTCCCCCGGGTCAACTTCACCGACGCGGAGGCGGGGGCCAAAACCTTCCCCGACTCCGACGCCAGAGCCCGGCACTACAACTACTACGTCCCGGCCAAGCGCAAGCAGACCCACTACGAGGACGTCACCGTCGAGGTGCAGCCGGACCCGCGGCACTACCTCTCCCAGGGCTGGATCTACGGCTTCGCCGACGGTGCGGCCGGCTACCCGCTCAGCTGGACCAAGCTCAAGGCCTGGGGCGTCGACGACCCGCCGCCGGTACGCGGCGTGGGCACCGGCGGAGGCGGCGAGGGGCTGTCCTGGCCCGCGCACGGCTGGCACGAGTTCCGCGATCCCAACGAGGAGTGGGAGCAGACGATCTACCGGAACAACGCCAACGTCGTCCGGCAGGTCAACGCGAACATCGAGAACGCGCGCTCCGCCAAGGCCTTCGACCAGTGGACGCCCAACTGGGTGCGCTTCGTCGAGCGCGACGTCGGCGGCTGGATGCACGTCGAGCACATCCTCGGGCTGTACGTGTTCGCCGCTAACGAGCGGTCCGCGCCCACGAACATGCACAACACGGCGATGGCGGTGAACAGCGCGCACAAGCTCCGGTTCGCCCAGGACCTCGCGCTCTACAACCTCACGCTGACCGAGGAGATCGACGGGTTCGACGGCACCGCGCACCTCGACGCCTGGAACAACGATCCCGAACTGCAGGGCGTCCGCGAGCTCACCGAGGCGCTGACCGCCATCCAGGACGACTGGGGCGAGGCCATCTTCGCGACCAACATCGTCTTCGAGCCGCTGGTGGGTGAGCTCTTCCGCAGCGGCCTGGTCATGCAGGCAGCACCGGGCAACGGCGACTTCGTCACCCCCACGGTGATCGGTGCCGGCGAGTACGACTTCGCCCAGCGCGACCTGTCCTGGTCCAAGGTCTGCTTCGCCCCACTGGTGCACGACCGTGAGTTCGCCGACCACAACCGGCGGCTGATGGACGGCTGGCTGTCCGCCTGGGTGCCGCGTGCCCTCGCGGCCGCCCGGACGATGCAACCGCTGTGGTCGCAGCCGGACTCCCTGCCCCCGCGGTTCGAGGATTCGCTCGAACGCGCCAAGAGCCGGTTCGCCCGGATCCTCGGCGACCTCGGCCTGGAGACCCCGAAGGAGCTGGCCCAGTGACCGCCACCATCCCCCTCGTTTTCGGCGCAGGTAAAGCCACCTCGTCCAACCGCGCCGGCATGACTCTCATGAACGACCAGGTGGGCGAGGTGATCGCCCAGGTGATGAAGGACAAGCCCGGCGTCACGGTCACCTACCTGCCGTCGATGATCCGGGTCGACGGCGAGGGCCGGACGGACTTCGTCTATGACGAGTTCGCCGAGGCCCTCGGCGAGGAGGAGGGCTCGTTCACCTCCGCCGACCTCGAGGAGAGCATGTCGACCCACTACGGCCGGATGATCCACGAGGACGACCGGACGATCATGTTCGCCAATCCCGAGGACGCCGCCCAGTACATCGGCTTCGACCTCACGCCCGTCAACTGACGGTTCCCTCTGGTGCCCGCCGGCCCGGTGCGCGTCGCGCCGGGCCGGCGGTCCCAGTACGGCCGGCGTCCCCGCTCGGCCGGTTCCCACCCGCGCACCCGGACCCGACCGTCCTCCGGAGGACCCCGTGGCCAAGGAACTTCGATTCGGCGCCGACGCCCGGCGCCTTCTGCAGGCCGGCGTCGAGCAGCTCGCCGCATCCGTCAAGCCCACCCTCGGCCCGAAGGGCCGCAACGTGATCCTCGAGCGGCTCACCGGGTCGCCCGAAGTCACCAACGACGGCGTCACCATCGCCCGCGAGATCCACCTCCGCGACCAGTTCGAGAACATGGGTGCCCAGCTGGTCAAAGAAGCCGCAATCAAGACCAACGACACCGTCGGCGACGGGACGACGACGGCGATCGTGCTGGCCGAGGCGATCGTCCGGCAGGGCATGACCGTGATCGGCCGCGGCGGCAACCCGGTGCTGGTCAAGCGCGGGATCGACCTCGCCGTCGGCCGGCTCGTCGAGCACCTGGCCGGTGTGGCGCACCCGCTGCGCGACGAGTCGGACTACGGCCGGGTGGCGTCCATCTCGGCCAACGACGACGAGGCGATCGGGTCCGCGGTGGCCACCGCCCTGTACGCGGTCGGCGAGGGCGGCGTCGTCACCGTCGAGGACTCCCCCGTCCTGGGCCTGCACGTCGACTTCGTCGAGGACTTCGAGTTCGACAACGGTTACGTCTCGCCGTACATGGTCACCGACGTTGGCCGGCTTGAGGCCGTGCTCGAGGGCTGCTACGTGCTCCTCAGCGCGCACAAGATCACCGACATCAAGTCGCTGATGCCGGTGCTCGACAGCATCATGCGCGAGCCGAAGCCGCTGGTCATCATCGCCGAGACGGTCGAGGGCACTGCCCTGCAGATGCTGGTGCACAACCACGTCAACGGCCTGTTTCGCTGCGTCGCGATCCAGGCCCCCGGGTGGGGGGAGAAGCGGGTCCACCTGCTCGAGGACATCGCGGCGCTCACCGGTGGGCAGGTGCACTCACGGGCGTCGTCGTTCTCCCTGGAGCAGATGACCACCGCGCACCTGGGGCGGGCCGACCAGGTCCGGGTGACCGGCGACCACACCACGATCATCGGCGGGCACGGCCCGGCCGAGGCGCGCGAGCGGCGGCTCACCCAGCTGCACGCCGAGCTGGACCGCGCCACGATCGGCACCGACCAGGACTTCCTCTCGGAGCGGATCGCCCGGCTCGCCGGCAAGGCGGCGGTGATCCGGGTCGGCGCGCCGACCAACGCGGAGGCGAGGGAGATCCGGCACCGGGTCGACGACTCACTGCAGGCCACCCGGGCCGCGATGGCCGAGGGCATCCTGGCCGGCGGCGGTTCGGCGCTGCTGCACGCGGAGTCCTCGCTCAACGACCTCGACGTCTCCGGCGACTACCGCGCCGGCGTGGAGATCGTGCGGGCCGCGCTGGCCGAGCCTGTCCACCTGATCGCGGCCAATGCCGGCTACGACGCCGAGGACGTGGTCAAGCAGGTCAGCTCGATGGAGGTGGACGAAGGGTTCGACGCGCTGCAGGGCCAGTACGGCGACCTGCTCGAGCTGGGGGTGATCGACCCGCTACGGGTGGTCCGCTCCGCGCTGCAGAACGGCGCCTCTGTCGCGGGGCTGGTGCTCACGACCGACTCGCTGGTCGCCGAGGAGCAGACGCCCTGGAACAAGTCGCTGATGACCGAGTTCGGCCAGTTGGACGAGGGCCTCCCGCAGCCGTCGCCCGACGCGAGCACCCCCCAGTCGCTCGGCCTCGGCCCCTCCATGGGCTGACAGCACGGGCCTTGTTGGCGAACAAGTCCCGGAACCTGTTCCCGAAACGGCCTGCGGGACCGCGCAGGAGTCGTCTCAAAGTGAGACGCACGCGCATCGGCGTGATCCGTAGCGTCGGCGCACAGTCACTCGCAAGGAGAGCCGTGGCATGAGAGCCGTGCGCGTCCACCGGTACCACGAGGACCCCTCCATCGACGACGTCGACGAGCCCAAGCTGCAGGGACCGCTGGACGTGATCATCCGGATCGGCGGTGCGGGCGTCTGCCGCACCGACCTGCACATCATCGAAGGCCAGTGGGATGAGATCCAGCACCCGCAGCTGCCCTACGTCATCGGCCACGAGAACGCGGGGTGGGTGCAAGAGATCGGCGAGGGCGTCACGAACGTGGCGGTCGGCGACACCGTGATCTTGCATCCGCAGCCCAGCTGCGGGCTGTGCCTGGCCTGCCGGGCCGGCGATGACATGCACTGCGAGAACGCGTTCTTCCCTGGCCTGTCGAACAACGACGGCGGCATGGCCGAGTACCTGCGCACGACCGCCCGGGCCTGCGTAAAGCTGGACGCGGCCACCGACCCCGCCGACGTCGCCGCGCTCGCCGACGCCGGGATCACCGCTTACCACGCCGTCCGCAAGGCCGTTCCGCTGCTCCCACCTGGGACGACGGCGGTGGTGCAGGGCGCCGGCGGCCTCGGGCACATCGGCATCCAGTGCCTCAAGGCGCTCACCGCGACGCGGGTCGTCGTCGTCGACCGGAGTCCCGACGCGCTGGCGCTGGCACGCGACATCGGCGCCGACGAGACCGTGACCGCCGACGGCGACCACGTCGCGGCCGTCACCGACCTCACCGGAGGCGGCGCGAACGTGGTGCTCGACTTCGTCGCCGAGCAGGGCGCGGAGATGGACGCCTGGCACATGACCGGGGCGAACGGCTCGATGTTCGTCATCGGCTACGGCGGTGAGCTGAGCATCCCGACGCTCGACTTCGTCGCCGGCGAGAAGAACGTGATCGGCAACATCGTGGGGACCTACACCGACCTCGCCGAGCTGATGGTCCTGGCCCAGTCCGGGAAGGTCACCCTGCACACCCGAAAGTACCCCTTGGACCGGGCCGTGGACGCGCTCCACGACCTCGACGCCGGACGCGTCCGCGGCCGCGCCATTCTTGTCCCCTGATCCGGAAGGTCGTGATTTCGTGTACGAGAAGAATGGCGAGAAGTACTTCATCGTCGATTCCCACATGCACTTCTGGGACGCCAGCCGGGAGAATTGGGTCCAGGGCCGCGAGAACCTGGCCAAGGGCTGGATCGACTGCTTCTACGGCTACCACACCCTCGCGCCCAAGGAGACGCACTGGGACTGGGAGCACTACCTGAAGGTCTCCGAGGACGACTTGATGAAGGACGTCTTCGAGGACGGGTACGTGGACAAGGCAATCTTCCAGTCCACCTATCTGAAGTACTGGTACAAGGACGGCTTCAACACCGTCGAGCAGAACGGCGCACTGCTCGAGAAGCACCCCGACAAGTTCATCGTCAACGGCCGCTTCGACCCCCGCGATGGCGACGCCGGTCTGCGCCAGCTCGAGGAGGACGCGCGCCGCTGGAACCTCAAGGGCGTCAAGGTCTACACGGCCGAGTGGCACGAGAACGGCTCCCGCGGCTGGAAGCTGACCGACAAGGAGTCCTACCGGTTCCTGGAAAAGTGCCGCGAGCTCGGGATCACCAACATCCACGCACACAAGGGCCCCACGATCTGGCCGCTGAACAAGGACGCCTTCTCCATTGAGGACGTCGACCAGACTGCCACCGACTTCCCGGACCTGAACTTCATCATCGAGCACGCCGGCATCCCGCGGATCGACGACTTCGCCTACATGGCGGTGCAGGAGCCCAACGTGTACGCCGGCCTGTCGGTGGTGATCGGCGCGCACATGCACGCCCGGCCGAGGACCTTCGCCCGGTTCATGGGGGAGCTCCTGTTCTGGGTCGGCGAGGACCGGATGACCTTCGGCAGCGACTACAACATCTGGACGCCGAAGTGGCAGATCGAGGGTTTCGTCGACTGGCAGATGCCCGACGACGAGGCGTTCTCCGACTACCCGAAGCTCACCACGGCCACCAAGAAGAAGATCCTCGGGCTCAACGCGGCCAAGCTCTACGGCATCGACGTCCCGCCGGAGTGCCAGCTCCCGACGACGGCTGGCATCGTCGAACAGCCCGGCGAGCAGCTGGTCGGCGAGCCGGAGACCGCCGGGGCGCAGGCGTGACCCTGCGCGAGTCCGTCTGGACCGCACTGGGGACCGTGTTGGACCCCGAGATAGACGAGCCCATCACCGCGCTCGGTTTCGTGGCGTCCTGCACGGTCTCCGGGGACGGGGGCGTGTCGGTCCACCTGCGGTTGCCGACGTTCTTCTGCGCCCCGAACTTCTCGTTCCTCATGGTCGCTGACGCCTACGACGCGGTGGCGGCGGTCGAGGGGGTGCGCACGGCCGAGGTGGTTCTCGACGACCACCACGCCTCGCCGGAGATCAACGCCGGGGTCGCCGCGCATGCCGGATTCGTGCGGACGTTCCCCGGGGAGGCCGACGCGGAGCTGGAGGAGGTACGCCGCTACTTCCTGGAGAAGGCCGTCGTCGCGGGGCAGGACCGGGTGGCCCGGCCCCTGGTCGACGGTGGCGCCGGACCGGACCAGCTGGCCGGGCTGACCTTGGGGGCGGTGCCGCCCTCGAACGCGCTGGACCGGTTGCGCGAGCGGCGGGCCGAGCTGGGCCTGCCGGCCGGTGACGACGCACCGCTGCTGCTCCACCCCGACGGCAGCCGGGTGAGCCCCGCGCAGGTCCCGCTACACCTGCGCCGCGCGCGGCTGACCCGCGCCGGCCTGGAGGCCAACGGCGACATCTGCAGGAACATCCTCGCGACCAGGTATGCAGACGCGACGGGCAGGTGAGTCAGACTGCCGGCCGGGCGATCAGCACGCGGAACATGTTCTGCAGCCGGTAGCCGCCGGCGGCGGTGCGGAACGGCGCGAGGCGCTCCAGCACCGCGTCGCGGACAGCGACCGGCCCCGCCCGGCGCGCCACCGCTCGCGCCAGTCCGGAAGCGAACAGCGGCCCGAGCAGCTCGTCGTCGTCGGCGTAGTCGAACGAGCAGACGACCTCCTCCAGCCGGTCGACCGTCAGACCCGCAACGCGGGCGGCGGGGCACAGCCGGTCCGGGTCGGTGACGCCTGGTCCGGCGTCAGGCCGGGGATCGAGCCACGGGGCGAGCGCCTCGCCGAATACCCGGACATCGCACTCTGCCTCCCGGCCCCACACCGTGGCGGCGACGACCTGGCCAGCGCGGCCCGCCGCGGCCAGGACCGCTACCGGGTCGTGGACGTGCAGCAGCAGCTGCACTGCGGCGGCCACGTCGAAGGGGCCGGGCGGCGGCCGCTCGGCCGTGCCGACGGAGAAGGAGCCCTCGGGAACCTCGTCCGCGGCAAGCCGGACCGCGTCCGGGTCGACGTCGATGCCGGTGACGAGTGCACCGCGGTCGGCGGCGGCCCGCGCGAAGAGGCCGGTCCCGCACCCGAGGTCGAGCACCGTCGTCCCCCGCACGACCCCGGTCGCGTCGAGGACGGCGGCGTGCAGCGGCCGGCTCCAGCCGCGGGGACCATCGTCGGTCACCCTCATAAGTCTAGGGGCTGACGGTGCTGCTGAAGGAGGCTGCGACCCGCGCGGCGCGCAGGCGCCGGCTGGCGCTGTTAGGACCGGCGTTCGTCGCCGCGATCGCGTACGTCGACCCGGGTAACTTCGCGACCAACACAGCCGCCGGCGCGCGCTACGGCTACCTGCTGCTATGGGTGATCGTCGCGGCCAACGTCATGGCGATGTTCGTGCAGAGCCTGTCGGCGAAGCTGGGTCTCGCCACCGGCGCGAGCCTGCCGGAGAACTGCCGGCGGCACTACCGCCGTCCGGTTGTCGTCGGACTGTGGCTGCAGGCCGAGCTGGTGGCGATGGCCACCGACCTGGCCGAGGTGGTCGGCGGCGCGATAGCGCTGAATCTGATCCTCGGCCTCCCCCTGCTCGCCGGCGGGCTGGTGACGGGGGCGGTGGCGTTCGTCCTGCTGGCGCTCCAGAGCCGGGGCGACCGGCGGTTCGTCGGGGCGGTGACGACGCTCTTCGCCGTCGTCCTCATCGCCTTCTTGCTGCTGGCGGTGCGGGTACCCATCGACCCGGGCAGCGCCGCGGCGGGACTGGTCCCCGGGTTCGTGGGTCCCGGCAGCCTGGTGCTCGCAACCGGGATCCTGGGCGCGACCGTGATGCCGCACGCCATCTACCTGCACTCGGCGCTGACTTCCGGGGCGGCTCAGGGCGGCACCCAGCACCGGCGCGCGGCGCTGCGCTGGCAGCGAGCCGACATTCTGACCGCGATGAGCCTGGCGGGATTGGCCAATGCGATCATGCTGCTCGTCGCCGCCGCGGTCTTCGCCGGCTCGGGCCTAGGTGGGATCACCACCCTCGAGGGCGCGGACGCCGGTTTCGGCGCCGCGGTGGGTGGGTCGGCCGAGCTGCTGTTCGCACTGGCGCTGCTCGCGTCGGGGTTCGCGGCGTCCAGCGTCGGGACTTACGCCGGCCAGGTGGTGATGCAAGGCTTCCTGCGGCGCAGTATCCCGCTGTTCGCCCGCCGGGCGCTCACGCTGGCCCCGGCGCTCCTCGTCCTCGCCTTGGGGGCGGAGCCCAGCGGTGCGCTGGTGATCTCCCAGGTGGTGTTGTCGTTCGGCATCCCCTTCGCGCTCGTGCCGCTGCTGCTGCTCACCCGCCGCAGAGACGTCATGGGTGACCTGGTGAACCGGCCTTCGACGACGGTGTGGGCGACGCTGGTGACCGTAGTGATCGTCGGCCTGAACATCGTCCTGATAGCGACCCTGCTCTGACTTCTAAATTGTCCCGCTGACGCGGGTCCCTCCAGGCCGCCTCAACCGCATGCCGTGCACCGGCCTGCCCGTTCCATGGGTAGCTACGGCGCCCGCTGGGCCTGGTCTCGCGGGGAGCATCGCTGTGTCGAGGGAGGCGCCGGCGCTCGTGTCAGAAGCGTCGCAACCGGAAGGCCTTCACGGCCATGCCGCGGCGGCCATGACGCCGGACCAGTACGGCCATCTTTTCGGCGATCGACTGGACGAGGTGGCCGAGCGGATGGCGGCCGCGCGTGCCGCTGCGGTTGCCCGAGGGCCGGATCGTCGATCTGGGGAAGGCCGGCGGAGCGGTGAATACCCGCTGCGACCAGCAGCCTTTCCCTACGTGCCCCCGGCAGGATTCGAACCTGCGCCACCGCCTCCGGAGGGCGGTGCTCTATCCCCTGAGCTACGGGGGCTCGGGAGGACACACCTTAGCAAGGGCGCCCGGAGCGCCGTCGCCGAGGGGTCCGCCTGCGCGGCGCGGCGGCCTCCCCCGCCCCGGACCTGCGAGAACGGCCCGCCGGGGGGGTGTCGCGACCTACGATGGCGCGGTGTCCCGACGCATCCTGGTAGCCGACGACGACGAGGTCATCCGCCAACTCATCGAAGTGAACCTCGATCTCGAGGGCTTCGAGGTCTTCACGGCCGTCGACGGCATCGATGCGCTGGAGAAGGCCCGCGAGGTCGACCCGGCCGTCGTCACGCTCGACGTCATGATGCCTCGGATGACCGGGTGGGAGGCGGCCGCCCGGCTGCGCACGGACCCCGAGACCGAGCACGTCAAGGTGGTGCTGCTGTCGGCCCGCGCATCCGAGGCGGACCAGCGGCGCGGCTCCCGGCTGGGGGTGGACGCCTACCTCACCAAGCCGTTCGACCCCGAGGAACTGATCGCCGTCGTCACCAAGCTCTGCGGCGACGACTGAGCGCTCCGGCGTGCGGCGCCCCTCACACGCCGGGTGCTGTCCGACACAGGAAGCCACGGTCGCCGTGAGGCGAGGGCTAACCTGGGACCTGGACTGATCGGTTTCCGACGCCCCGCCGACCGGCGCACCCGCTGCCGGCGTGAGGTGTCCACCTGGCGCGGTCCCCCGTGACGCACGGGCCGAGACGAGCACGAAAAGGGCGGCGACACCACCGTGACGCAGACGTCGGCAGGTACCACTCCGGAGAACGACCTCGCCTTCAACGGCGACTTCGGCGCGAACGAGTGGCTGGTGGAGGAGCTCTACCAGCAGTACCAGCGGGACCCCGGGTCCGTGGACGAGAGCTGGCAGGACTTCTTCAGCGACTACCGGCCCACCAAGGCCGCGTCCCGCACCGTCCCGGCTGCCCCCGCCGCCACGGCGCAGCCGACCGCCGCCCCCGCGGTCCCCAGCGCCGCCCCCGCGTCGGGCAGCGCACCCGTCGCCACCAAGGGCGCCTCGCCCGCACCGGTCACCTACTCGGGCCCCGCACCCGCTCCGACGTCGATCACGCAGGCGCTGCGCGGCGCATCCGCCCGCGTCGTCAGCAACATGCAGGCCAGCCTCCACGTGCCGACCGCGACCAGCGTGCGCGCGGTCCCGGCGAAGCTGCTCGAGGACAACCGCATCGTCATCAACAGCCACCTGCGGCGCAGCCGCGGCGGCAAGGTGAGCTTCACGCACCTCATCGGCTACGCGCTGGTGAAGGCCGTCGCCGCCCAGCCGGTGATGAACCACAGCTTCGCCGAGGTGGACGGCAAGCCGACCCTCGTCACCCCCGAGCACGTCGGGCTGGGGCTCGCCATCGACCTGGTGAAGCCCAACGGCGACCGCTCGCTCGTCGTGGCCGCCATCCGCGACGCCGACACCCTCGACTTCGCGGGCTTCTGGGCGGCGTACGAGGACATCGTCCGGCGCGCGCGCAACAACAAGCTGACGGCGGACGACTTCTCCGGCGTGACGATCAGCCTGACCAATCCGGGCGGCATCGGGACCGTGCACTCGGTCCCGCGCCTCATGGAGGGCCAGGGCACGATCGTCGGCGTCGGCTCCATGGAGTACCCCGCCGAGTTCCAGGGCGCCTCCGCCGAGACGCTGGCGCGGCTGGCCGTGAGCAAGGTCCTGACTCTCACGTCGACCTACGACCACCGCGTGATCCAGGGCGCGCAGTCGGGCGAGTTCCTGCGCCGCATGCACCAGCTGCTGCTCGGCGCCGACGGGTTCTACGACGACATCTTCGAGGCCCTGCGGATCCCGTACGAGCCCGTCCGCTGGGTCCCCGACGTGCTGCCGACGCACGAGGGCGACCTCGACAAGGCCGCACGCGTCAACGAGCTCATTCACGCCTACCGCGTCCGCGGCCACCTCATGGCCGACACCGACCCGCTCGAGTACCGGCGGCGCAGCCACCCGGACCTCGACATCGTCAACCACGGCCTGACGCTGTGGGACCTGGACCGCTACTTCGCGGTCTCGGGCTTCGCCGGCAAGCAGACGATGAAGCTGCGCGACGTGCTCGGCGTCCTGCGCGACTCCTACGTCCGCACGGTCGGCATCGAGTACATGCACATCCAGGACCCCGACGAGCGCCGCTGGCTGCAGGACCGCGTGGAGCGTCCCGCAGAGCGCCCGGACCCGGAGGGGCAGCTGCACGTCCTCGAGCGGATCAACGCCGCCGAGGCCTTCGAGAACTTCCTGCAGACCAAGTACGTCGGGCAGAAGCGGTTCTCGCTGGAGGGTGGCGAGTCGGTCATCCCGCTGCTGGACGAGGTGCTGCGCACCGCGGCGGAGCGCAAGCTCGACGAGGTCGTCATCGCCATGGCGCACCGCGGTCGGCTGAACGTGCTCGCCAACATCGTCGGGAAGAGCTCCGCGCAGATCTTCCGCGAGTTCGAGGGCAACATCGACCCGGGCACGGCGCACGGTTCCGGTGACGTGAAGTACCACCTCGGCGCCGAGGGACGCTTCAAGTCCCCGACCGGCGAGATCGCCGTCAGCCTCTGCTCCAACCCCTCGCACCTGGAGGCCGTCGACCCGGTCCTCGAGGGCGTCGTGCGCGCGAAGCAGGACATCCTCAACAAGGGCGCCGACGGCTTCACGGTCCTGCCGGTGATGCTGCACGGCGACGCGGCCTTCGCCGGCCAGGGCGTGGTGGCAGAGACGCTCAACATGAGCCAGCTCCGCGGCTACCGCACCGGCGGCACGATCCACGTCGTCATCAACAACCAGGTCGGCTTCACGACCGGTCCCGCGTCGGCGCGCAGCTCCACGTACTCGACCGACGTCGCCCGCATGGTGCAGGCGCCGATCTTCCACGTGAATGGCGACGACCCCGAGGCCTGCGTCCGGGTGGCCCGGCTGGCGTTCGAGTTCCGACAGGCGTTCCACAAGGACGTCGTGGTCGACATGGTCTGCTACCGCCGGCGCGGCCACAACGAGGCCGATGAGCCGTCCTTCACCCAGCCGCTGATGTACAAGATCATCGACAACAAGCGGTCGGTGCGGAAGCTCTACACCGAGGCGCTGGTCGGCCGCGGCGACATCACGCTGGAGCAGGCCGAGGATGCCCTGAAGAACTACCGGGCGAAGCTCGAAGAGGTCTTCGTCGAGACCCGGGAGCAGGACAAGGCCTCGCAGGACGGTGGCTGGTCCAACAGCGCCCCCGAGCCCCAGGCGCAGCCCACCGTCGCCACCGGCATCAGCCTGGAGACGGTCAAGCAGATCGTCGACAGCCAGGTGGCGCTCCCGGCCGGCTTCACGCCGCACCCGCGGCTCAAGGCGAACGTGCTGGACAAGCGGCCCACCATGGTCGCGAACGACGCGGTCGACTGGGCCATGGGCGAGACACTGGCCATCGGCTCGCTGCTGCTCGAGGGGCACCCGGTGCGGCTCGCGGGCCAGGACAGCCGCCGCGGCACGTTCGGGCAGCGCCACGCGACCCTGGTCGATTACGAGACCGGTGCGGAGTACACGCCGCTCGCCTCGCTGTCGGAGGACCAGGCGAACTTCTACGTCTACGACTCCTTCCTCTCGGAGTTCGCGGCGGTCGGCTTCGAGTACGGCTACTCGGTGGTGCGGGACAACGCTCTGGTGGCCTGGGAGGCCCAGTTCGGCGACTTCACCAACGGCGCGCAGAGCATCCTCGACGAGTTCATCTCCTCGGGCGAGGCGAAGTGGGGACAGCGGTCCGCCGTGACCCTGCTGCTCCCCCACGGCTACGAGGGCCAGGGCCCCGACCACTCCTCGGCCCGCCCGGAGCGCTACCTGCAGATGTGCGCCGAGGACAACATGACGGTGGCCATGCCCTCCACCCCGTCGTCGTACTTCCACCTGCTGCGGTGGCAGGCGATGTCGGGCATCCGGCGGCCGCTGATCGTCATGACGCCGAAGTCGCTGCTCCGGCTGCGGGCCGCGACGTCACCCACGGCGGAGTTCACGGAGGGCGCCTGGCGGCCGGTCCTCGGCGACCCGGGCTACGACGGGCAGCCGGTCGACGGAAGCCAGGTGCGCCGGGTGCTGCTCTGCTCCGGCAAGGTGTACTACGACCTGCTCGCCGCACGCACGAAGCGGGACCGCCGCGACGTCGCGCTGGTTCGCCTGGAGCAGCTCTACCCGGTGCCGCAGGCCGAGGTGGCCGCTCAGCTCGCAGGCTTCCCGGACGACGCGGAGCTGGTGTGGGTCCAGGAGGAGCCGGCGAACATGGGCGCCTGGAGCCACCTGGCCCTCACGCTCGAGCTGCCGGGCGGCCGCACGATGCGGCGGGTGTCGCGCAAGGCGTCCGCCGCCCCGTCGGTCGGCTCCCACCACGCCCACGAGGTGGAGCAGGCGGCGCTCGTCGACGAGGCCTTCGCTTAAAGGAGGACGCGGTGTACGCCACGGACCGGGGCATCGAGGAACTCGAGGAGCGGCGGGGGGCGGAGCAGGTGACCGTCGCCTGGCTCGCCGATCGGCTGCGGGCGTTCAGCGACCTGTACCCCGTCCACGAGAACGCGGTCGAGCGCTTCGCCACCTGGCTGGCCCGCGACGACACCGACGACATCGAGTGGGAGTAGCCCCGCACCACGACGAAGCCCCTCCCGGTCCGTGGGGAGGGGCTTCGTCGTAGGGGGCGAATCCAGGCCGCGCGGTGGTCGCGGTCGTTGACCGCCTGCCGGAAGCCCCAGCCCGCCCCGCGCCGGACGCCGGCTACGGCCTCAGACCGTGAGCACCAGCTTCCCGAACACCTCGCCGCGGGCGAGGGTCGCGAAGCTCTCGCCGGCCTGCGACAGCGGCCGCGTGTCGGCGATCACCGGCCGCACGCCGGAGCTCTCCAGCAGCTCCAGCAGCGCCGCCAGCTCCTCCCGGGTCCCCATCGTCGAGCCCACGACGGACAGCTGCAGGAAGAACACCCGGTTGAGGTCCGCCGGCGGGTTGGCACCGCTCGTGGCGCCGCAGACCACGATGCGGCCGCCCGGCTTCAGCGACCGCAGCGAGTGCGCCCACGTGGCCTCGCCGACGCTCTCCATCACGGCGTCGACCTTCT
>JAOPWU010000081.1 GCA_025965515.1 Mycobacterium sp. | reverse complement strand
GTCGCGCTGGCCTCGCCCGCCGCGGCGGACCAGTTCGACGGCTCGCCGTTCCTCGCGAAGTTCAACGCCAGCGGCGACACCCGCCCCGGCATCGCCTACACCGTGATCGCGACGCGGTACGACGAGGTGGTCAGCCCCTGGCAGAGCCAGTTCCTCACCGCGGGGCCCGGCGCCACGGTCCACAACATCCTGATCCAGGTCGGCTGCGCCGCGGACCTCTCCGAGCACATCGCGACGCCCTACGACATCCGGGTGCTGACCTACGTGCTGAACGACCTGGACCCGGCGCACCAGCGGCCGGTGCCCTGCGCCCCGTCGCTCCCGCTCATCGGTAACTGACCAAGATTTCGTCGCGCGGAGGGAAAAAAGGGCCAAGTAGTTGCATGATCAGTCGACCGTTCGGCTGATATCGGGCATCGGGCGAAACCGGCACACTGAGGGTAACCAGCCGCCAGTTAGGTACGAACCCGACGAACAGGACACGCCCGTGACTAGCCGTTCGCAGGCGCCCGAGACGCTCCTGACCCCAGCTGAAGTGGCCGCATTGTTCCGCGTCGACCCCAAGACCGTGACCCGCTGGGCCATCGCCGGCAAGCTCGAGGCCATCCGCACCCTGGGTGGTCACCGGCGCTACCGCGAGAGTGAGGTCCGGGCCCTGCTCGAGGCAGCGCTCGGCCGTTCCACCGGGAGCTAGCCCCCGGGCGGGCCGCCCGGCTCAGAGCCGGTCGACCCGCGTCACCCGCAGCACCGCGTACCCGGCCTCGTCCGACGCCGGTAGGTCGACCACGGCACTGATGCCCCAGTCGTGGTCGCCCGCCGGATCGGCGATGATCTGCCGCACCTCCCAGCGGTCGGGGAACTCCTCGACGATCAGCAGCGAGGGACCCCGCGCGTCGGGACCCGTGCCGATCTCGTCGTGGTCCTCCCAGTACGGGTCCAGCGCGGTCGCCCACGCCTCGGCCGACCACGCGTCCGGGCCGGTCCGGTCGTCGAGCTCGCCGAGCTCCGCCCACCGGCGCCGCGCGGCCAGCTCCACCCGCCGGAACAGCGCGTTGCGCACCAGAACCCGGAACGCCCGGCGGTTCGCGGTCACGGGCGGCGGCTTCTCCTCGGCGGTCCGCTCGTCGCGCACCGGCGCCGTCTCGGGGTGGGTCAGCGCCTCCCACTCGTCCAGCAGGCTCGAGTCAACCTGCCGCACGAGCTCGCCCAGCCACTCCGTCAGCTCCTCGACGTCCTCGCTGCGGACCTCCTCCGGCACCGTGCGCCGCAGCGCCTTGAAGGCGTCCGCGAGGTAGCGCAGCAGCAACCCCTCCGACCGGCTGAGGGAGTAGAAGCTGACGTACTCGACGAACGTCATCGACCGCTCGGAGAGGTCCCGGGCGATGCTCTTGGGGGCGAGCTCGTGGTCCGCGACCTCCGGGTGCGCCCGGCGGTAGATGTCGAACGCGGCGGTCAGCAGCTCCGCGAGCGGCTGCGGCCACGACACCTCCTCGACGAGCTCCCGCCGCTCCTCGTACTCCATCCCCTGCGCCTTGAACTCGGCGACGGCCTCGCCGCGCGCCTTGTCCCGCTGCGCGAACAGCACCGCGCGTGGGTTGTCGAGCGTCGCCTCCAGGACCGACAGCACGTCGAGGGTGTGCTCCGGGGACTCCGGGTCGAGCAGCTCGAACGCCGCCAGCGCGAACGCCGACAGCGGCTGGTCGAGCGCGAAGTCCGGCGGCAGGTCCACGGTCAGCCGCACGGTGCGGCCCTGCGCGTCGGGCGTCTCCAGCCGCTCGACGACCCCCGCGGCCAGCAGCGACCGGTAGATCGCGATGGCCCGCCGCAGGTGCGCCAGCTGTCGGGCGCGCGGCTCGTGGCTGCCGGTGACGAGGTCGGCGACGAACTGGAAGGCGTCCCCGGGCCGCGCCACGATGGCCAGCAGCATCCCCGCCGTGATCGTGAAGCTCGACGTGAGCGTCTCCGGCTCCGACGCGACCAGCCGCTCGAACGTCGGCTCCCCCCAGCCGATCTGCCCGGCCGGCGGCGTCCTGCGGACCACCTTGCGCCGCTTCTTCGGATCGTCGCCGGCCTTCGCCAGCGCCTTCTCGTTCTCGATGACGTGCTCCGGCGCCTGGACCACGACGAGCCCCGCGGTGTCGAAGCCCGCGCGCCCCGCCCGCCCGGCGATCTGGTGGAACTCCCGCGCCCGCAGCAGCCGCACCTTCTGCCCGTCGAACTTCGTGAGGCCCGTGAACAGCACGGTGCGGATCGGCACGTTGATGCCGACCCCCAGCGTGTCCGTCCCGCAGATCACCTTGAGCAGGCCGGACTGCGCCAGCAGTTCCACGAGCCGGCGGTACTTCGGCAGCATCCCCGCGTGGTGCACCCCGATGCCGTGCCGGACCAGCCGGGACAGCACCTTGCCGAAGCCGGTGGTGAACCGGAACCCGCCGATGAGCGCGGCGATCGCGTCCTTCTCCTCGCGGGTGCAGACGTTGATGCTCATGAGCGCCTGGGCGCGCTCGACGGCCGCGGCCTGCGTGAAGTGGACGACGTAGACCGGCGCCTGCTGCGTCCCGAGCAGCCGTTCCAGCGTCTCGTGCAGCGGGGTCAGCACGTAGTCGAACGTCAGCGGCACGGGGCGGACGGCGCTCGCGACGACGGCGGTCGGGCGGCCGGTCCGCTCGGCCAGCTCCGCCTCGAACCGGCTGGTGTCCCCGAGCGTCGCGGACATGAGCAGGAACTGGGTCTCCGGCAGGACGAGCAGCGGCACCTGCCACGCCCAGCCGCGGTCCGGCTCGGCGTAGAAGTGGAACTCGTCCATGACGACCTGGCCGATCTCCGTGGTGCCGCGCAGCGCCAGGTTGGCCAGGATCTCGGCGGTGCAGCAGATGATCGGCGCGGTCGGGTTGACGCTCGCGTCGCCGGTGAGCATCCCGACCCGGTCCGCGCCGAAGATCCGGCACAGCGCGAAGAACTTCTCGCTCACCAGCGCCTTGATGGGCGCGGTGTAGTAGCTGCGGCGGTGCTCGGCCAGCGCGGCGGCGTGCGCGGCGACCGCCACGAGGCTCTTCCCGGACCCCGTGGGCGTCGTGAGCACCACGTTGTTGCCGGACATCAGCTCGATGACGGCCTCGTCCTGGGCGGGGTAGAGCTCGACGCCCTGTTCGGACACCCAGTCGACGAACAGCTCGTAGAGCGTGTCCGGGTCGCGCCGCTCGGGCGGCAGCGCCTCCACCCGGGCCGCGAGCGTCCGCGCCGGCGGGGCGGCTGCGGCGGCCGGGTCGGCGGTGGGCGCGGTCATGGTCCACCGATCCTCTCCTGCCGCCGGGCCCGGCGGGGCACCGCCCGGTGAATACTCTGCGCGAGAGGCGGCCGCGGGCAGACCGGCGGCCCGGGGAGGAGCTGGCGGCGTGCGTGCAGTACAGGTGGTGCGGCTGGACGGGCCACAGGCCGTCGAGGTCACCGAGGTCCCGGACGTCGTGGCGAACCCCGGGCAGGTGCTCGTGGAGGTCCACGCGGCCGGCGTGACCTTCCCCGACGTGCTGCAGAGCCGCGGCGAGTACCAGATGAAGCCGCCGGTGCCCTTCACCCCCGGGTCGGAGGTCGCGGGCGTGGTCGTCAGCGCCCCGGAGGGATCCGGCTTCGCGGCCGGGGACCGGGTCGCCGCGTTCTGCGTGCTGGGCGGGTTCGCCGAGCGCGTCGCCGTCGACCCGGCGCTGGTCTTCCCGCTGCCGGACGGTGTCAGCTTCGCCGCGGGCGCCGCGCTGCCCATGAACTACCTGACCGTCGACTTCGCCCTCGCGCGCCGCGGGCGCCTCGTCGCCGGGGAGACGCTGCTGGTGCACGGTGCCGCGGGTGGCGTCGGCACCGCCGCGATCCAGCTCGGCAAGGCCATGGGCGCCCGCGTGATCGCGGTCGTCTCGACCGAGGAGAAGGCCGTCGTCGCCCGGGACGCCGGCGCCGACGAGGCCATCGGAGTCGAGGGCTTCAAGGACGCCGCGAAGGCGCTCACCGGCGGTCGGGGCGTGGACGTGGTCCTCGACCCGGTGGGCGGCGACCGGTTCACCGACTCGCTGCGGTCGCTCGCGCCCGAGGGCCGGCTGCTGGTCGTGGGCTTCACCGCGGGCGAGATCCCGACCGTGAAGGTCAACCGGCTGCTGCTGAACAACGTCGATGTGGTCGGCGTCGGGTGGGGCGCATTCTGGATGCACGACCCGAGCTACCTCACCGAGCAGTGGCAGCGCCTCGTGCCGTACCTCGCGAGCGGCGCGCTGACGCCGCCGCTCGGGGCGTCCTTCCCGCTGGAGAAGGCCGCGGAGGCGCTCGCCGAGCTCGACGAGCGCCGGGCCACCGGGAAGGTGCTGCTCACCCCGCGGTAGTCCCGGCTAGCGTGGGCGCACCGCGGAGCCCGCCGCGGGGCGCGACGGGACGGGGGCGGCGTGGAGCTGGTGCGGGCCCTCTGCGCCGTGACCGGTGCTGTCCTCGTGCTTGCGACGCACGTCAGCACCGTGCAGGCGCTGCTGGTGCCGCGCGGCCGGCTGGACTGGGTGCAGAAGCGCTGCGACGCGGTCACCGACGCGCTCTTCCGGCTGCTGGCGCCGCGGACGGCGTCGTACGAATGGCGTGACCGCATCCGGGCCGTGCAGACGCCGGTGCTGCTGGCCATGACGCTCGGCGCGTGGCTGGTGGCGCTGCTGCTCGGCTACTCGCTGCTGCTCTGGGCGTTCACCCACGACCTCACCGAATCGGTCCGCGAGGCCGGCTCCTCGCTGTTCACCCTCGGCTTCCAGACCACCCACGGCGCGGGCCCCACGGTCGTGGACTTCCTCGCCGCCGCCAGCGGCCTGGCCACCGTGGCGCTGCAGATCGGCTACCTGCCGACCCTCTACGCGGCGTTCAACCGGCGGGAGACCGAGGTGTCGCTGCTGGTGGCCCGTGCGGGGCAGCCGTCCTGGGGCCCGGAGCTGCTGGCGCGCACCCGGGTCGGGCTGCAGGCCGAGGAGGAGCTGCCGGACTTCTACCGGAACTGGGAGCGCTGGGCCGCCGACGTCGCGGAGTCGCACTCCAACTACCCGTCGCTGGTCCGGCTGCGGTCGCCGAACCCGTGGTCGCACTGGCTGGTGGCGATGATCGCGGTCATGGACTCGGCGGCGATGCTGCTGGCTGTCTCGCCGTCCCGGGCGCCCATCCCCGCGCGGCTCGCGCTGCGGATGGGGTTCACGGCGCTGCGGCAGATCGCCGACGCGGTGGGGATCGCCTACGACCCGGACCCGCGGCCGGACGACCCGCTGGAGCTGACGGAGGAAGACTTCGCGGCGGCCTACCGGCGGATCACGGACGTGGGTTTCCCGGTGGAACGCACGGCCCACGACGCGTGGCCGCACTTCCGCGGCTGGCGGGTCAACTACGAGTCCATCGCCTACCGGCTCTGCCGGGGGCTCGACGTACCGCCGGCACTGTGGACCGGGGAGCGCGCGTCCGGCGAGCCGTTGCGCGGCCCGTTCCGGCCGGCGGTCCGGACGCCGGAGCACCCGGAGGGGAGCTAGCCGCCGCGGTCACCCGCTCGAGGTGATCCCGGTGGCGGCATGCGTGACGGTCGCGCTGACGCTCACGCTCCCCAGCAGGCCGAGGGCGATGGTCACCCGGATGGGGACCCCCGTCGCGCCCACCGCGAGGTGGAAGGGCGGCTTCGTGGTGTCGAGCAGGACGCTCCCGTCCGTGCCGACGCTCAACGTCACCCAGCCGCCCGTGCAGCTGCTGGGCGTGCTGCCGTACCCGCTGGAGCAGTAGGACACCGACGGGAACACCGACAGCAGCCCGCCCAGGATCATGGTGAGCCGCAGGGCATAGTGGCCGTCGATCGCGACGGTCCCCGTGTTGCTCAGGAACCCGTAGCCGCTGCTCGCCAGCGCGAGCACGCCGGAGACCGACAGCGGTGAGGTCAGGACCCCGGTTACGCCGCCGGTGAGGCTCGTCAGCCCTGCGCCGTATCTGGCGGTGTCGACGCCGGCGGCGACCGCCTGCGCGCGCCCGGTCTCCCCGGCACGTGCCGGGGAGACCGGCACGAGGCACGCGCACAGCAGCGCGGCCACGAGGACGAGCATCGGGACGGCGCGGCCGCGGCGCCGCCCGGCGTGCTGGGGGTTCATGGTGCGGCCGTCCCCGCTCAGCCGCTGGTGGTCGCGGCCGAGCGCTGGGTGACCGCGAAGGTGTAGGTGAGAGCGGTGGACTGGCCCTGGATCGGGGTGGCGGGCAGCGCCCCGTTGGTCGTGACCTCGCTGTTGACGGGCAGTGCCAGCCCGATTCGCAGGTAGACGGTCGAGGCTGCCGGCAGCGTGGCGGTCGTGAGCGCGGCCGGAGTGCCCAGCCCTGCAACGGCCGAGCTCGCCAGCTGCGAGGTCTGCGTGCCGCCGCACGAGCCGGTGGCCGACCCCGTCGTCCAGGCGACGGAGCACCCGTCGAGGGTCAGCTTGAGGCCGAACGTGGCGTCGGACGTCAGTCGCGTGCTGCCAGTGCCGGTCACCCCCAGGGTGAGGCCGGTGCCGTCGAGCGTGCCGTTGTTCTGCAGGCTGACGAACCGGTAGACCAGGTCGCCGGGAGCGAGGTTGGAGACGGCGCTGGTGAAGCCGGTGCTCCCGGAGTTGCTGCCGAGGATCAGCGAGAGCGTCCCGGCCCCGACGGCCTGCGGGGCCGTGTTCGTCGCGACGGCGGACAGCACCGCGTAGGCGACCGTGCCCGCCAGCAGCGCGCCGCCGGCGAACCCGACGACGACGCCGCCGCGCCGGCCGTCCCGCCGGACGCGCCGCGTCCGGTGCGCGCCCGAGGGCTGCGGGGGTCGGCGGTGCGCCGGCCCCCGCTCGCTGCGGTATCCCCCCACGGTCAGGTCCCGCGTCAGCTGTTCGTGGTGACGCCGGCGCGCTGACCCTCGCGGAACGTGTACGTCAGGGCCGTCGTCAGGTTCTGGACGCTCGAGCCGGGCAGCACGCCGTTCAGCACCGTCTCGGTGATCGAGCTCGGCAACGCCATGCTGACCTGCAGGTACAGGGTCGACCCGTGCGCGAAGGCGCCAGCCGCCAGGCTGGCCGGGCTCCCGGCGCCGACGAGGTTCTGCAGCCCCGTCCCGGCCAGGAGGACCGTGGCGGCGCCCGTGGAGCAGACGCCGGTCGTGGTGTTCCACGTACCGCCCGGGCACTCGCTCACGACCAGCTGCAGCCCGTTGGTGGCGTCGGTGACCAGCGCGTTGGACGTGGCGGCGGTGACGCCCAGCGTGAGGCCGTTGCCGTCGATGGTGCCGTTGTTCGTCAGGTTGACGTACCGGTTGACGACGTCGCCGGGCGCCAGGCCCGCGACGGCGCTGGTGAAGCCGGCGCCGCTGTCCGTGAGGCTCAGCGACAGCACGCCGGAGTTCACCGACTGGGGGGTGGTGTTGCTCGCGGCCGCGGTGAGCACGGCGTAGGCGACCGTGGCCGCCAGGACCGCGCCACCGGCGACGCCGACCGCGCCGACCGCGATCAGGCGGGCGCGGCGCCGTGGGCGCAGCGAACGGTGCACGCCAGTTGTGGCGGAAGCGGTCATGAGATCCCCCGAGATAACTAGGTATGGACCATCTCTGTCGGCCCGCGATCACGGCCCCCGAGGGACCGTCCGGGTGCGTCTGTTGAGCCGGACGGGTGGCGCGAGCGGTCATTTCGTCTATAGCGGACGGCTCCCAGCGGGTCCGAGGGTGCGGCCCCCGCGGGCGCAGCGCACGATGGGGGCATGACCACAGGTCCTGCGTGGCCACCGCCGGCACCGGAGGGCGGCCGGCCCGTCCCGCCGCCTCTCCCGGTGCCCCGGCAGCGGAACAGCCGGCGCGGCGCCGTGGGCAAGGCCGCCGGCGCGGGCGCGACGGGGCTGGGTGTCCTCGCGAAGGTGGGCGTCGGCGCCAAGCTGCTGCTGGTCGTCACCAAGCTGAAGGCGCTGACGTCGCTGGTCTCGGTCCTGGTCAGCGTGGCCGCGTACTCGTTCGTCTTCGGCTGGCGGTTCGCCGTCGGCTTCGTGGCGCTGATCCTGGTCCACGAGCTCGGCCACGTCGTCGTGCTGCGGGCCCGTGGGATCCCGGCGTCCCTCCCGATGTTCATCCCGTTCTTCGGGGCGTTCGTGAGCATGAAGGCCCCACCGCGCAGCGCCTACGACGAGGCGCTGTCCGGGATCGCGGGGCCCGTCGCGGGCGCCGCCGGAGCGGCGCTCGTCGCCTACGCCGGCCACCTCACCGGGTCGCCCCTGCTGAACGCGCTGGCCTACACCGGCTTCCTGCTGAACCTGTTCAACCTGCTGCCGGTCCTGCCGCTCGACGGCGGCCGGGTCGCCGCCGCCCTGCACCCCGCGCTGTGGGGCGTCGGCCTGGTCGGGCTGCTCGCCTACGAGGTGTACCGGCCGAGCCCGATCCTGCCGATCCTGCTGCTCCTCGGCGGCTTCGAGATGTTCCGCCGGTTGCGGGCCCGCCGCCGGGGCGAGGACCTTCTGTACTACCGGCTGGCGGCCGGGCAGCGGCCGCGGATCGCCGTGGCCTACGTCCTGCTCGTCGCCGCGCTGCTGTGGGGGATGGAGGCCACCTACGTGGCCGCGACCTTCCGCTGAGCCCCCGCTGCGCCCGAGGAGTGCCTGCTCCCGCCGCCGGGTATGTCGTGCGCAACGTAACCCGTTCGCGACGGCGCGGTCAGGCGGGCCTCCCGTCGGTCGTCGCTGCCGAGCGCCACCCAGCGGAAGGCCCCCCGGTGAGCACACCCACAACCACAGCCAGCCTGTCGTCGCCGAGCGGGGGCGCCGCCGGCGAGCACGGCCACACCCTCATCGCCGACGCGGTGGTCCAGAAGATCGCGGGAGTCGCCGCCCGGGAGATCGGCGGCGTGCACGACCTCGGCTCCGGCGCCGCACGGGCACTGGGCGCGGTCCGTGAGCGCATCCCCGGCGCCGGCCAGCCGAACGTGACGCAGGGCGTGCGGGTCGAGGTGGGCGAGACCCAGGCGGCCGTCGACCTCAACGTGATCGTCGAGTACGGCGTCGCGATCGTCGAGCTCGCGGCCGCGATCCGCCGCAACGTCATCGGGAACATCGAGCGGATGACCGGGCTGCAGGTCACCGAGGTCAACATCAGCGTCGACGACGTCCACCTGGCGACCGAGGACGACGGCTCGCAGGAGCCTTCGCGCGTCGCGTGACCGGCCCCGCACCCGCGGCGGCCGTCGAGCCGGGGCCGGTCCGCCCGGCCCTGCCGCCCCCGCCCGACGCGCAGTCGGTCCCCGTCGAGCAGGCGGTGGCAGACGCCGTGCTGGCCTGCCCGGCCGTGGTGCGGCTGAGCGGCGGCGTGGTCGGCGAGATCGCCAGCTACCTCCCGGGGAAGCGGCTGCTGGGCGTCCGGCTGGCCGACGGCGAGGCGACGGTCCACGTCGTGGCGCGGTACGGCCCGACCGTCGCGGAGATCGCCCAGCAGGTCCGGCAGGCCGTCCGCGGGGTCACCGGGCCGCTGCCCGTCACGGTCGGGGTCGACGACCTCGAGCTCGTCACCCCCGAGAACACGACCCCCCAGGACTAGGAGCACCCCATGCAGATGACCATCCTCGGCCTGTTGTGCGGGATCGCCCTGGCGTTCGGCATCCTCATCGACGGCTTTGCCGGCTTTGCCATCGTCGCGATCCTCGGCGCCGTGGGCATCCTGGTCGGCCGCGTCCTCGACGGCCAGCTCGACCTCGGCGGCCTCGTCGGCCAGGCCTCGTCCCGGCAGCGCCGGTGACCGCCACGCTCGAGCGCCCCGACGCGCCCGCCGCCGCCCTGCCCCCGCCCGACGAGCGCGGCGCGCTGATCATCGCCGAGCGTGTCGTCGAGCGGATCGCCGCGCGTGCGGCGGGCGAGGTGGACCTGGCCTCCGGCGCGCCGCGGCGGATCCTGGGCCGGACCGTCGGGGACGCCGACCCGGACCGCAGCGCATCGGCCGACGCCCGGGTGGACGGGCACCTCGCCACGGTCTCGATCGGCCTGGCCGTGCAGTGGCCCGCGCCGGTCCGGGACGTCGCCGAGCAGGTGCGCCGGCACGTCATGGCCCGCGTGCACGAGCTGACCGGGCTCGAGGTCGCCGAGGTCGACGTCGACGTGCCGACGCTGCTCAGCGGGCTGCGCCCCGCCCCCCGGGTCCGGTGAGCGGCGTGCGCATCCTGCTCCGCGTCCTCGCCGTCCTGCTCGCCGCCGGGCTGCTGGTCCTCGGGCTGCTCGTGGCGATCAACGTTCTGCTCGCCGCCCTGCACCGGGGCTCGTGGTACCTGCCGTACCCGTCGCTGGCCCGGGACCTGCGGCACACGGTCTGGGCCGCCGGCACGGTCCGGGCTGCCGCGATCGGCGCCTGCCTCGTCGGGCTGCTGCTGCTCGGGCTCGCCGTGCGCAGCACCCGGTCCGCCGCGCTGCCGCTGGCCCCGGGGCCGGCGGGTGTCGATACGGAGGTCAGCCGGCGCGGCCTGCAGGCCGCCCTCGCGGCCGGCGTCGCCCGCGTCGACGGCGTCCAGCGGGCCCGGGTGCGGGTGCACCGGCTGCGGGCGCGGGTCGAGGCCACGAGCCGGCTGCGCGACGTCGCGGGGTTGCCGGAACGCATCGAGGAGCAGGTCCGAGCCGCACTGGCGGAGATCGCGCTGAAGCACGAGCCGACCGTCACGGTGAAGGTTCGGAGGAGCAACTGATGGGCGCCCCGGCCGATCGGCTCAACCGCGTCGTCGTCGCCCTGCTGGGGCTGCTGCTGCTGGCCGCGGGCGTCGCGACGCTCGTCCGGTCCTTCGGGGGCCTGGGGCACCGCCTGGCCCACGAGGCGCTGCTGACCCGGGCGGAGTCCCGGTTCGCCCATCGCAACGCGGGGTGGTTCTGGCCGGGCGTCGCCGTGGTGGCGCTGCTGGTGGCGCTGCTGGCCCTGCGCTGGCTGCTGGCGCAGCTGCGCAGCGACCGCGTGGCGCGCGTCGAGCTCGAGCGGGACGTCCGGCGCGGGCGGACCACGCTGCACGGTCCCGCGGTGACGGCTGCGGTCTGCGAGGAGATCGAGAGCTACCGCGGCGTGCGGTCCGCGCGCGCCCGGCTGCTCCACGACCCCACCAGGCCCGACCTCGTCCTGACGATCGAGTTGGACGAGCGGGCGGACATCGGCGAGACCCGCCGGCGGATCGAGACGGACGCCGTCGCGCACACCCGGCAGGCGCTGGGGCTGGCCGACCTGCCGACGCGGGTCGTGCTGCGCCCGGCGGTGGCCGGCCCGCGCTGAGCGCCGGCCGTCAGGCCGCCCCGGCGGTGGCCCGTTCCAGGAACGGCAGCAGCAGCGCCCGGAACGACTCCGGGTCGTCCGCGAACGGCCAGTGCCCCGACCCCGGCAGGACGTGGACGACGGCCCGGGGGAACGCCTCGCTCTGCCGCAGCGCCATGTCGGCGCCGATGTAGGGGTCGCGGGCTCCCCAGATCACCAGCGCCGGCCGGTCCAGCGGCTGTAGGGCCGCGATGAGCACCCGCGACGCGCCATCCGGGTCGTCGAGCGACCGGTAGAGCTTGAGCACGGCCGCCCGGGTGGCGGGGTCGAAGTCCCGGTACATCCGGCGGACGAAGTCCTCGGGCAACCCGCCGGGGTTGCCGTGCCGCAGCAGCAGTCGCAGCGCGGGGAGCGTCGTCAGCCGGTTCACGACCTCGCCGAGCCCCGGGGTGCGCCAGATCCGGGCCAGGTAGTGCCAGCGGTAGCCGGGCAGCACGCCGGTGTCCACGAGGACCGCGGAGGCGAGTGCCGCCGGGTGCAGCGCGGCCCAGGCCAGGCCCCACGGGCCGCCGAAGTCGTGGACCACCAGGTGCGCGCGGTCGATCCCGAGCTCGTCCAGCACCCCCGCGAGGTGTGCCGCGTACCCCTCGACGGTGTACGGGAAGTCCGCGGGCTTGTCGGCCTGTCCGAACCCGGGCATGTCCGGGGCCACCACCCGGGCGAACCGGCCGATGTCGGCCAGGAAGGGCTCCCAGTCCTCGCCCGAGCCGGGGTTGCCGTGCACGAACACCACGGCCTCCCGGGCGTCGGCGGGGCCGGCCTCCAGGACGGGCGAGCGCACACCGGCCACTGTCACCGAGCCCCGCCGCACTGTGGCGGCCTGATCCTGCGCGTCGGTCACGGTCCTCCTCCGTCCGGGGGACGCCACGCCCCCCGGGATCATCCTGGCGTGCGGCCCGGGGTCCCGCGCGACCGAGGGGGGCGGCCACAGCAGCGGTTGACTCACCCCACCAAGTGTTCAAGTCCCCGACCCCCTGCGCCGATGCGGCAGAGCGGACATTCCGCGCGGTCGGCAGGGACGCCGTCCTCTCAGCGCCTGCGCTCCCCTGGACGGTGATGACCGGGGCCGCGGCAAGGGGAAGGACCTGTCATCTCCCACGCACCCGCCCCCGGCGCCTCCGCCTTCGGCGATCTCGACCGGCCGCACAGCGGCGCCCCCGCCGACGTGATCCCGTTGCAGTACCACGCGCAGATGCTCACGGACGCCCACCGGATGCAGTCCTTCTCCGACGCGATCGCGGCCGTCGTCCGCCCCGGCATGCACGTCCTCGACCTCGGCGCCGGCACGGGCGTCCTGTCCTTCTTCGCCGCCCAGCAAGGTGCCCGCGTCACCGCCGTGGAGCGCGAGCCGGGCGTCTTCGCCGCCGCGCAGTCCGCGCTGGCCCGCAACGTCGGTCCCGCGGTCACGCTCGTCCACGCCGACGCCCGGGAGTTCACGCCCAGCGAGCCGGTCGACGTGGTGCTCTGCGAGATGATGCACACGGGGCAACTGCGCGAGAAGCAGATCGACGTGATCGGCAGCTTCAAGCAGCGCTACGCGGCGGCCTTCGGCGGCCCGCTGCCCCGCTTCGTCCCGGAGGCCTGCGTCCAGGCTGTGCAGCCGGTGGAGCAGGACTTCTCCTTCCACGGCTACCACGTCCCCGCGCCGCTGTTCCAGGACCAGTTCTCGCTGCAGCCGCGCACCCGGGAGCTCGCGCCCCCCGCGCCCTACCAGGCGTTCTTCTACAACGACCCCCTGCCGACCAGCTGCGACGCCGACCTGACGTTCACCGCCGAGCTGACCGGCGAGTGCAACGCGCTGCGGATCATCACGAAGAACCTGCTGGCCGTGCAGCCGGGCTTCCCGGTCCCCACGACCATCGACTGGCTGATGGGGTACCTGGTGGTCCCCCTCGCGCAGCCGGTCTTCCTGAACACCGGGCAGCAGGTCGACGTCTCGTTCTCCTACACCCCCGGCGCCGAGATCGGCGCGCTCATGGCGTCCGCCGGCGTCACGGCCCGGCCGGTCCGGCTCCCCGATGCAGCCACGTCGCGCCGCGCGGCGCCGCTGCAGCAGACCGCCTGAGCCCGCCCGGCCCCGGCGCAGGTGTGAGCCGCCGCCGGGGCCGGGGTAGGGCTGCGCTGTGGATATCCAGACGTTGACCAGCCTGTACCAGCGGCCGCTCGACGAGGGGCCGGCCATCACGATCTACTTCGACACCCAGGGGAACATCGAGAAGCCGGCCGAGGTGATCGACCGCCGCTGGAAGGACGTGCTCCGCGAGCTGGAGCGGGCCGGCGTCGACCGGGCCACGCGCGACGCGCTGACCGCTGCCCGCGGCCCCAGGCCGCACCTGCTCGGCGACACCCGGGCGCTCGTCGCCAGCGGCGGCGAGGTCCGGCTGGCGGCCAGCCTCCCCGACCCGCCGGAGCTGGAGCTGGCCCGGGTCGCCCCCCTGCCGTCCCTGCTGCCGCTCGTCCGGTGGCTCCACGAGAAGGTGCCGCACGTCGTCGTCCGCGCCGACCGCACGGGCGCCGACATCACGGCCTACGCCGCCCACGCGGAGCCGGCGGAGTCCGAGACGGTCGACACCGAGCGCTACCCGATCCACAAGACCGGGCTCGGCGGCTGGGCGACCTTGCGCTACGAACACACCGTCGAGGAGAACTGGAAGAGCAGCGAGAAGGAGATCGCGGCCGTGGTCGCCAAGGCCGCGGTCGACGTCGACGCGCAGCTGATCATCGCTGCCGGGGACGTGTACACGCTCCAGGGGCTCCGTCACCTGCTGCCCGAGCGCATGCAGCCGCAGTACCGCGTGATCGAGGGCGGTCGCGGCGAGGACGGCTCCGACGAGCTCGTCCCCCAGCGGGTCCGCGAGACGCTGGACGCCTTCCTGGCCGGGGAGCAGGCGGACCTGCTGGCCGACTTCGCGAAGTACCGCAACCGCGCCGTGAAGCAGCGGCACAGCCCCGAGTTCGGCGGCCACCAGGAGGGTGTGGCGGCGAACGCCGCGGACGGCCCCGCGGAGACGGTCACGGCGCTGCAGCAGGCGCAGGTGGCGACGCTGCTGCTCACCGCCGAGCTGGAGGCGGACGCGCCCGCCTGGTACGGGCCGGAGTCGACGCACCTCGCGCTGGACCCGGAGGAGCTGCGGGCGGTCGGCGTCGCGCAGCCGCGGCAGGCGTCGCTGGTCGACGTCCTCGTGCGTGCCGCGCTGGGTACCGACGCGCAGGTCCGGGCCGTCCCGGTGGACCTGGAGGCCGCGCCGCGCGCCGGTGTCGGGGCCCTGCTGCGGTACAGCACGCCGCCCGTCTGATCCCGGGGTGCCCCGCGTCCTAGCATCGCGGCGTGGAGATCATCGCGGCGGCGCTGCTGGACGGGGCCTGGGCTGCGCTCGGCGGTCCGGCCGCGCGGCCTGCGCTCGCGCTGACCGGGCAGCGGCCCGGGCTGCTGCCGTCGTCCCTGCCGGCGCTGCCGGCCATGATCGCTGCCGTCTCGGCCTCGACGCTCGCCGCGGCGGTGCTCGACGCGGCCCGCAGCGGCCGTCCGGCCGCAGCCGTCACCGTCGACGCGGGTCACGTGGCGGTCGCCGCCCGCAGTGAGCGGTACGCCCGGCGGGAGGGCGACGAGCCGCGGGATTTGCTGGGCGGTCTGTCGAGCTTCTTCGGGACGGCGGACGGCTCGGTGCGGCTGCACGCCAACTACCCCTGGCACCGGGCCCGGCTGCTGGCGGTGCTGGGCTGCGACGAGCGGCCGGCGGCCGTGGCCGCCGCGGTGCGGGGCTGGAAGGGCGCGGAGCTGGAGGATGCCCTCGCCGCCGCCGGGGCGATCGGCTACGCCGTGCGCACGGCTCAGGAGTGGGCCGCGCATCCGCAGGGCCGGGCCGTGGCCGGGCTGCCGGTCGCGGGCCGTACACCGGGGCGGCCGGCGCCGCGCCGCGCGGGGGAGGGGCGGGCGGCCGGGGGCCTGCGGGTGCTGGACCTGACCCGGGTGATCGCCGGTCCGGTCGCGACCAGGACGCTGGCGGCGTGGGGCGCGGACGTCCTGCGGCTGGACAGCCCGGGCCTGCCGGAGCTCCCCGCGCAGGCCGTCGACACCCTGTCCGGGAAGCGCAGCGCCGCCCTGGACCTCGCGACGCCCGGCGGCCGGGCGCGGCTGGAGGAGCTGCTCGCCCGTGCGGACGTCCTCGTGCAGGGCTACCGTCCCGGCGCGCTGGCCCGGTTCGGGCTGGCCGCGGCCGCGCTGGCGGAGCGGCACCCGCACCTCGCGGTCGTCACGCTGTCGGCCTGGGGCCCCGCCGGGCCATGGTCGGGTCGGCGGGGCTTCGACTCGGTGGTGCAGTGCCCGACCGGCATCGCAGCGGCCGAGGGAGCGGGTGGGGCCCCGGGCGTGCTGCCCGCGCAGGTGCTGGACCACGCGACCGGTTACCTCGCCGCCGCGGCCGCGCTGCTGGCGCTGGCTGCCCGGGAACGCGGCGAGCCGGTCCCGGCGGTGCAGCTCTCGCTGGCCCAGACGGCCCGCTGGCTGCTGGGTGGGGGGACGCAACCGAGGGAGGCTCCTGCGGATCCGGACCCGGCACCGTACCTGGTGACGTTGCCCGGGGCAGCCGTCCCCACCCGGGTTGTCGCCCCGCCGGGATCCCTCGCGGACCTGCGTCCGCAGTGGCATTCCACCACCGACCTGGGAGTGGACGAGCCGTCGTTCCCCGGGGCCACCGGCTGATGGCCGCTACGCGGCGCTGCCCAGCGGGACCCGCTGTCCTCGCTCCACGAACGTCACCCGGTCCGTCAGGCCGCGGCGCTCCACCTCGGCCCGGAAGTCCGACAGCGGGGACTTGAAGCGGCTGTAGTCGTCGTAGTGCACCGGGATGGCCTGCCGGGGCGCGATGAGCTCCAGCAGGTCGGTGCCCTGCCGGCCGTCCATGGTGACGACGAGCCCGCCCGGCAGGGTCGTCCCGCCGAGGTGCAGGACACCCGCGTCGATGTCCGGGTACCGGCGGGGGATGTAGCGCAGCTCGGGGATCGGGAGTGTGTCGCCCGAGACGTACACCCGTAGCGTGGGCAGCGCGCCCACCGGCCCGAACTCCAGCATGCTGCCCATCACCGGCGGGAGCAGCCACTGCGCCGGGCCCTGGGCGTGCCGACCGGGTAGCGCGGTGATACGCACGCTCGACGCGCCGGCCGTCAGCGTGTGTGACGTCCAGCGCCGCAGCCCCACTGCCCGGGGGAACCCCCGCCACTGCAGCCGGCGGCTGGCGTGGGGCGTGGTGATCACCGGCAGATCGCGGTCCAGCCCCCGCTGCGCGACCCGGTCCCAGTGGTCGCCGTGCAGGTGCGAGAGCAGGACGCCGTCGAGCCGGGGCAGCTCGGTGATGGCGAGGGCGGGCTCGGTGAGTCGCTTGGCCGTCAGGCCCCAGCCGAGGTGGGCGCGCTGCCCCCGGTGGAGGAAGTTCGGATCGGTCAGCAGGGTGAGATCGCCGTACCGGATCAGGGTGGTCGCCGTGCCGATGAACTGCAGCGAGCCGGCGCCGGGGAGGTCCGTCATCCCTGCGGTCTGCCCGCCGCGGCCGACCCGATCACGCAACCGGCAGGGATGCGGTGCCGCCCGACCGGGCACGCCACACAGGGAGTCCCGCCGCGGAAGGAGGGGACCCTCGTGCTCTCCGACCGGTCGCGCCCCGTGATCGAGGCGACGCTGCCCGTGGTGGCCGACAACATCCGGCACATCGCAGAGCGCTTCTACGAGCACCTGTTCGCCGCGCAGCCCGAGCTGCTCGACGGCACGTTCAACCGCGGGAACCAGGCGGAGGGCACCCAGCAGGTCGCGCTGGCCGGCTCCGTCGCGGCGTTCGCGAGCGCGCTGGTCACCGCGCCGGAGCAGCTGCCCGAGCAGCTGCTGTCGCGGATCGCCCACAAGCACGCCTCGCTCGGCGTCCGCCCCGCGCAGTACGAGGTGCTCCACGACCACCTGTTCTGGGCGATCACCGACGTCCTGGGGGCGGCGGTCACGCCGGAGGTCGGCGCCGCGTGGGACGAGGTCTACTGGTTGATGGCGTACGCCCTGATCCACACCGAGCGGGGCCTCTACAGCGCCCGGGGCGTCCGCCCCGAGACGGTCTGGCGGGAGTGGCGCGTCACCGACAAGGTGCCGGAGACCGACGCCGTCGTCACGTTCGTGGTGCGGCGCACCGACGACCGGTCGGTGCGGACGTCCCTGCCCGGCCAGTACGTCACGGTGCAGGTGCCGCTGCCCGACGGGGTGCGGCAGCCGCGGCAGTACAGCCTCACGCGCGCCGACGACGGGGAGCACCGCCAGTTCGCGGTGAAGCGGGTGCACGGCGCGGGCCGCCCGGACGGCGAGGTGTCCACGTTCCTGTGCGACCGCGTCGACGTGGGCGACCACCTGACGCTGTCGTTGCCGTTCGGGGACGTGGTCCTCGACGAATCCGGCCGGCCGCTGGTCTTCGCGAGCGCCGGGATCGGGATCGCGCCGATGGCCGGCATGCTGTCCCATCTGGTCGCGGCGGGGTCGCACCTGCCGATCCGGGTGCTGCACGCGGACCGCGACGAGCGCTCGTTCGCGCTGCGGGGGCAGGTGCTGGCCGACGTCCGCACGCTGCCCCGCGCGAAGGCGTACGCCTGGTACGAGCGCGACACCGACAGCGACCTCGGGCTGGCGGGGGTCTTTCCCGGCCGGATGGACCTCGCGGACCTGCAGCTCCCGGACGACGCCCTCTACTACCTGTGCGGGCCGATGCCCTTCCTGCAGTCCGTCCGCGGCTCGCTCCTCGACCAGGGCGTCCGGCCGCGCGACGTCCAGTACGAGGTGTTCGGGCCGGACCTCTGGGCGGCGGACCTGCTGGGCGAACCTGCTCCGGGCGCCGGCGAGCTGGACGAGGTGCCGGCCCGGTAGCCCGCCGCCGCGCGGGACGCCTCCGGGGACTACGTCGACACGGCGGCCAGCAGCTTCGTGGCGATCCGCTGCAGCTGGTCGACCTCGTCGGGGGTCAGGACGTCGAACACCCGCCGGCGGACCTCGGCGACGTGCCCGGGGGCTGTCCGCTCGACCTGCGCCCGGCCGGCGTCGGTCAGCCGGGTGACGTGGCCGCGCCCGTCCTGCTCGGCCGGGCAGCGCGCGACCCAGCCGCGCGCCTCGAGCGCGGTGACGGCGTGGGACAGGCGGCTCGCCGAGGTGCAGGTGAGCCCGGCGAGTTCGCTCATCCGCAGCTGCTGGTCGGGCGCCTCCGCCAGCATCGCGAGGATCTGGTAATAGACGTGGCCGATCGCGGCCTCCTCGCGCAGCTGCTTGTCGAGCCGCTGCGGGAGGAGCGTGACGAGCCGGACGAGGGGCAGCCAGGCGGCCATCTCCGCCTCGCTGAGCCACTGCGGGGCGGCGCTGCCCGCCCCGGTGGCGGGGGTGGCGGTCATGCCGCCTGGAACGATCGCTTGGCCAGCCCCAGGGCGTAGCCGTCGATGGTCGTGGTGACCGGGGCGGTCGGGTCCGTCGCAGCCCCGAGGGTGACGAACAGCGGGGTGAAGTGCTCCACCGTGGGGTGGGCGTAGGGCATCCCGGGTGCGGCGCTGCGGAAGCGGGCGAGTTCGTCGACGTCGCCGGCGGCGAGCGCCTGGGCGGCCCACGCGTCGAAGTCGGCGGACCAGCCGGGCACCTCGTCGAGGTTGTTCCAGTTGATGAACGGCAGGCCGTGGGTCATGTAGCCCGAGCCGATGACGAGCACGCCCTGCTCGCGCAGGCCGGCCAGCCGCTGGCCGAGGGCCAGCAGCCGGGCGGGGTCGTGGGTCGGCATGGACAGCTGGAGCACCGGGACGTCGCCGTCCGGGTACATGATCTTCAGCGGCACCCAGGCGCCGTGGTCCAGGCCGCGGCTGCGGTGTTCGTGCACCGGTTCGCTGTCGGGCAGCAGACCGGCGACCAGGCGGGCGAGGCCGGTCGCGTCGGGGGTGTCGTAGCGCATGGTCGTGTACAGCGGGTCGAACCCGCCGAAGTCGTAGACCAGCCCGGACGGGTTGGTGCTGCTGAGGCTCAGCGGCGCGGACTCCCAGTGCGCGGACACGATGAGGATCGCGGTCGGCTTGGGCAGCGCGCGGGCCCAGTCGTGCAGCTGGGTCATCCAGCCGGGCATCTCGAACAGCATCGGGGCGCCGTGGCTGATGTAGAGGCTGGGCAGCGGGCCGTCGGCGGGCGTCCACACGCGGTGTGCGCCGGCGGCGGCGGCGTGGCGCAGGTGGGCCGCGAACGGGTGCTGGGCCGGGACGAGGCCGTCGGCCTCCGCCGTGGTGCCGGGTCGGCCGCCGCGCTGGGGAAGGATCATGCGGTCTCCTCGTACTTGAAGTCTCAAGGGTTCACTGTGCCACAAGGACGTTGACACTTCAAGTATTCCCCCGGTCGGGCGGTCCGCGAGGCTGCGTCGCCACCGGTTGAGCCATCTGCCACGGGTCGTTCACCCCGTCGGAGCTGTACCGGGTCGGTGCCTACGCCAGAGGGTTGTCGTGGAGCTCCTGACCCGGATGTCCCTGTATGGCTCCTCCCTTTCCGGAAGGCAGGCCATGCTCCGCACCACCCGCTCCGTGCTCCGTCGACGTCCCGGCGCGGCCGCCCTGGTGATCGCCGCCGGGCTGGCGCTGCTCGGTGCCACCCAGGCCACGGCCGGCACGATCGCCGCCGGGCAGGTGACGACGGGCTCGGTGCTCGCCGCGAACGCCGCCACGCTGAGCGGCTCCGCGGCGGGCTGGACGGGCTACGGCGCGACCGTCGGCTACAACCCGGCGGGGCACGCTGCGCCGGGGTCCCTGGCGGTCACCTCCGGGGGCGCCTGGACGGGCGGCGTCTCGCCGCAGTTCGCCGTCACCCCCGGCACTCGGTACACGGCCACCGGCTGGGCGAGGTCCGCCGCGCCCCTCGCGCCCGTCACCGTGCTGACCTCCCTCGGCTCCGCGCTGCGCGTACGCGCGGTGGCTCCGCACGCCGTCGGGCTCGCGCTGCGCTTCCGGAACGGCGCGGGCTCGCTCATCGGGACCGGCACCCAGATCGGGCAGGGCCTGACCGACAGCACGACCGCGTGGACGCAGCTGGCGCCCGTCGTCGGGTTCGCGCCGGCCGGGGCCGTGAAGGCGGAGGTCCTGTTCCTCACCCTCGATGCCCCCAAGGGGGAGACGCACCTGTTCGACGACCTGAGCGTCCGGGCCACGACGGGCACGGCCGCCAAGCTGGTGGGTCCGCTGACGACCCGCGGCACCGCCGTCTACGACGCCACCGGCGCCAAGGTGACCTTCCGCGGCATCGACGTCGACGGGCTGCAGTACCCCGCCACCGCGAAGGTCACCACCAAGGACATCACCGCCGCCCGGTCGTGGGGCGCGAACCTGGTCCGGATTCCGCTCGCGGAGAACCCCGTCATCCCCGGCGACTGCGCCTACGACGCGACCTACCTGACCAAGGTCGACGCGCTGGTCCACGCCGCCACCAGCGCCGGGATGGTGGCGCTACTCGACCTGCACACCAACGCCGTGAGGGCCTGCGCCGCCCCGGCGCAGCAGGCCATGCCCGACCCCAAAGCCGTCACCTTCTGGCAGACCGTCGCCGCCCGGTACAAGACCAACCCGCTGGTGGCGTTCGACCTCTACAACGAGCCCCACGACATCACCGACACCGTCTGGCGCAACGGCGGCACCGTCACCAGAGGCGGCGTCACCTACACCGCGCCGGGCCTGCAGCAGCTGTACACCACCGTCCGCGGCACCGGCGCGACCAACCTCATCACCGCCAGCGGCCCCAACTGGGCCAGCAGCTTCCCCACCACCGCCCCGCTGACCGGCACCACCAACCTCATCTACGGGGTGCACGTCTACACCTGCATGACCAACACCCCCGCCAACGGCGGCCGCTGCAACCCCGGCCCCGCCGGCGTGCTCGACCCCAGCGGCATCCTCAACCGCTTCACCACCGCCCAGACCACCGTGCCGCTGATGGTC
>JAOPWU010000042.1 GCA_025965515.1 Mycobacterium sp. | reverse complement strand
CGACCGCCGGCCGGGCGGCGCGGGCGCGGCGGCGGCGGGGGAAGGAGGTGGTCGACCGCCTCCCCGGCCAGAGCTGCCCCGTTGCGCGGCGCCGGCTCGACCGTGGCCCCGTCGACCGTGGCCCCGTCGACCGCGGCCCCGTCGAGCGCGGCCCCGTCGAGCGCCGCGGTGACCGCCGCGAGGTCCGGCCCCTCGACGAGGAGTGCGACGGGCGGCGGCGGGGGTGCCCCGCGCCAGAACCGCAGCGGGTCGAGCAGGACCTGCGGCACCGCGCCCGCAGTCAGCAGCGGGCGTTCCCCGCGGACCGTAGCGGAGCCGGCCCCGGGATCGAGCGTGCCCTCGGTGGCCGGCTCGCGACGGTTCAGGAGCCCACCCGTGTCGCCGCTTCCGTCAGCCCGAGCTGGCGGCGCCGGGCTCCCCGCAGCTGCTCCGTCTCGGGCAGCTCGAAGGGCGCCAGCGCCCCGACGCCGGCGGCGCGGGCCAGCAGCAGGTCGGCCAGCTCGGGGTTCTGCGCCAGCACCGGGCCGTGCAGGTAGGTGGCGACGACGAGCCCGTCGCCGACCTCGGCGATCCACCCTTCGGCGCGGTCCTCGGTGCCGTTACCGACGCCGGTCCGCTCGCCGTCGCCGAGCCCGGCCGGGACGTACCCCAACGGCTCGCCGGTGGCGCCCTCGACGGGGCGGGTGCGCCCGCCGTGGTTCTCGTAGCCGTAGAGCGTGCCGACGAGCCCGCTGCCCGGCGACGGGGTGACGGCGAGGTCGCCGACCGCCCGCGGCGGCGTGCCCGGCCCCCAGGCCCGCTGCGTCCGCAGGGGCAGCAGGCCGAGGCCGGGGTGCTGCACCCCGTCGGGGCCGGTGTAGTCGACGCCGACGATCTGCAGCCCGGCGCAGACGGCCAGGCACACCGCGCCGCGCTCCACGGCCCGCAGGAGCGCGCCGTCGGACCGCAGTCCCTCGGCCGCCAGCACCTGCGGCTCGTCCTCGCCCCCGCCGAGCAGGTACAGGTCGCAGTCGTCGGGCACGGGCTCGCCCGCCGGCACGGCGACGACCTCGACGTCGTAGCCCCGGGCCCGGGCCCGCTCGGCGGCGACGAGCGCGTTCCCGCCGTCGCCGTAGGTGCCGAGCAGCTCCGGGTAGACCAGGGCGATCCGCAGCCCGGTCACGACGCGCCCCCGACCAGCGCGCCGGTAGCCAGCAGCACGTCGCGGAACGCGGTGTAGGTCGCGAGCACGTCGACCTCCCCGGGCCCCACGGCTGCGGCCGCTGCGGCCAGCGACTCGTGCAGCGTGTACGGCACCCCGGCGTAGCGGAGCCGTGTGGCGACGTCCTCGCGGCGCTCGCCGCTGACGTGCACCGGCCGGCCGTGCAGCCGCTCCAGCGGCACGTCCCACAGCCAGGAGGGGTCGCGGCCGTCGGCGGTGCGGGCGTGGAAGTGGATGAGGCAGGGGCGCGCCGGCGCCAGCGCCAGCAGCTCGATCATCTCCAGCCAGCCGGCCGGGTTCTTCGCCAGCAGCAGCCGCCCGTGCACCCCGGGGGCCAGCTCGACGGTGCGGTAGCGCCCCCCCACGTCCGCGACCGAGGCGACCGCGGCCAGCGCCGCCGCGCGGCCCGCGCCGAACAGCCCGGCGGCGGCTGCGGCCACGGCGGCGTTCGCCGCGTTGACCCGGCCCGGCAGCCCCAGGTCCAGGGAGATCTCCTCGCCGTCCCACCGCAGCCGGTCGGGACCCAGCACGTCGATCCGGGTGTGCGGCCGGGCGAGCCCGCAGCCCGGGCAGTCCCAGTGCACCGTGCCGTCGCCCTGCGGCTGGCGGCGCAGCAGCTGCGCGCAGGCGGGGCAGACCATCGCGTCCGACGTCCACGACTGCCCGGCGCCGACCCAGAGCTGGTCGGCGAACCCGCAGGCCGCGTGCACGACGAGCGGGTCGTCCGCGTTGGCGACCGCGGTGGTGCCGGCGCCGAGCTCCTGCCCGAGCTCGCGCCACATCCCGGCGATGCGGCGCGTCTCGTTGGACCGGTCGAGCTGGTCGCGGCTGACGTTCAGCAGCAGCACGGCCCGGGGCCGGACGGCGCGCGCGACGGCGGGCAGGTAGATCTCGTCCACCTCGAGCGCGGCCAGCGTGGCGCGCCGGTTGCTGCTGAGCGCCGCGACGACCCCGGGGGTCATGTTGGCGCCGCCCGCGTTGCTCGCGACCTCGCCGCCGGTGGTCCGCAGCGCGGCCGCCAGCATCCGGGTCGTGGTGGTCTTGCCGTTGGTCGCGGAGACGCAGGCCGAGGCGACGCCGTCGGCGAGACGCGCGAGGACAGCGGGGTCGACGCGGAGCGCCACCTTGCCGCCGATCATCTCGCCGCTACCGCGGCCGAGGCGCCGGCTGGCGGAGCTCGCCAGCCGCTCGGCGGTGACCGCGAGGCTGGCGCGGGGGGTCAGTCGGGGCACCGGGGAAGCCTAAGCGGTCGCCCGGCCGACCCGGCACCGCACGCCGCGACGGGCTCAGGTCGCGATCAGCGGGTCGTCCGGCCCGAGGTGCTGGCTCAGCCGGCGACGGTGACGCCGTGGCTCTTCAGCCACGCCAGCGGGTCGGTCAGCTGCGAGCCGAGGTGCACCTCGAAGTGCAGGTGCGGGCCTGTGGACTCGCCCTCGTCGCCGACGAGCGCGATCGGCTGCCCGGCCGTCACCTGGGTGCCCGCCTTCGCCAGGATGATCTTCATGTGCCCGTAGACGGTGCTCACCCCGCCCGCGTGCGTCACGATGATCTCGTTGCCGAACCCACTCGCGGGGCCGGCGTAGGTGACCGTCCCGGCGCTCGCCGCGTAGATGGGGGAGTTCAGTGGCGCCCCGATGTCGATGCCCGGGTGCGACTCCGTTGCGCCGGCGTGCGGGCCGAACGTCTGCGTGATCGGCCCGACCGCGGGGGCGACCCACTGCGCCCGGCCGTTGACCGTGGGGATGCGCAGCGGCGTGACCGTGACGCCGTCGCCGAGCGCCCGGGACACGAGCGCGGCCGTCGTCACGGGGTCCTTGCCCGCGGCCACCAGCACCAGCGCCGAGTTCGGCACCAGGCCGATGCGGGAGCCCTCCGGGCCGTCGACGACGACGCCGACGCCCGGCAGGTTGGTCGTCGCGAGCGCCCCCACGCGGACCGATGCGGCCACCGTGCCGGCGCCGATCCCGACGGTGCCGCCCAACGGCACGGCGAGTGCGGTGGCGACCGCGTGGGCCACCGCCGCGTCGCCCCGCGCGACGGACTGCCAGAGCGGCTGCGACGTGGCCGTGTTCGCGGGCGTGTAGGTGCGGAACTGCGCCGGGTCGACGCCGAGGGCCTGGGTGGTGCCGTTGCCGAGGTGCACCTGGCCGCTGCTGGCCTCGGTCCAGTCGGTGATGCCGCCGGCGGCGACGGCCGCGGCGACCTGCTCGTCCGTCAACGGCGCCGGTGCGGTGACCAGGACGTCGGGGTCGAGCTGGCGCGACAGCGGCGGCAGGGTGGCCTGCGAGAGCGGCGCGGGGGACGTGCTCGGCTGGCCGCCCTGCGGGTCCTGCGTCACGACTCCGCCCACACCGCCGCGGGCCTGCCCGCCCACGATGACGCCCGGGTCGGCCGCGCGCGTGGACTCCGACGCGAGCGCGCCCGTGCCGACCAGCGTCACGCCGCCCGTCAGCACGACGGCGACGGCGGCCGCGAGCGCGACGAGCGCCCGGTGCCCCTGCGCCAGCCAGTCCGCCGCGGCCCGCACCCACGCCCCGGCCGG
>JAOPWU010000035.1 GCA_025965515.1 Mycobacterium sp. | reverse complement strand
ACGGCCGGGGTCGGGGCCGCGGCCGCCGCCGCGGCGACCTTGGCGGCCGCCGGGGCCGGGCTGCCGGCGACCGTCGCCGCCGGGGTCGGCTGCGGGATCGTCGTGGGCGCCCCGAGGACGGCGCCGTCCGACAGCCGCAGGAAGGACGGGTCGCCGCCCGGGACCATGCCCAGCGCGGCAGCCGCAGCCGCCAGGGCGGCCGGCTGCTCGGCGGCGGTGACCTGGTCCCGCACCACCTGCTCCTGCACGGTCAGCTGCTTCGCCGACTTCTGGAGCGCGGCCAGGCGGTACGCGTCGCGCGTGACGATCGTCGTGAGCACGAGCAGCGCCGCGACGACGGCCGCACCCACCGCGACCACGCCGATGACGAACGGCAGCCGGCCGTGGTCGGCACTCCGGTTCGGGCTGCGGCCGGGGATGAGCCGCAGTGGGGTGCGGGGCTCGATCGGCTCCGGCAGCGTCGTGGCGCGTACGTGCCGGCCCGCCGGCTGCGCGCTCACGCCGCGTCCCGGATGCGCTCGGCAGCCCGCAGGCGGGCGCTGGCGGCCCGGGGGTTCGCGGCGATCTCGGCCGGACCCGGCTTCTCGGCCCCGCGGGTGAGCGGCCGGAGGTACGGCTCGCTCTCGGGCGGCGGCACCGGCATGTCGACGGGGGCGGACGAGGTCGTGCCCGCGGCGAGCACGCGCTTGACCCGCCGGTCCTCGAGGGAGTGGTAGCTCAGCACGGCGATGCGACCCCCCACGGCGAGGGCGTCCACCGCGGCCGGCAGGGCCCGGTCGAGCACGGCGAGTTCATCGTTGACCTCGATCCGGAGTGCCTGGAAGGCACGCTTGGCGGGGTGGCCGCCGGTGCGGCGGGTGGCGGCGGGCACGGCGTCCCGCACCACCTCGGCGAGCCGGGCCGTCCCGGTGAACGGCTCGCGCTCGCGCTCCGCGGCGATCGCGCGGGCCACGCGCAGGGCGAACCGCTCCTCGCCGTACTCGCGCAGCACCCGGGCGAGGTCGCCGACGGCGTAGGTGTTCACGATGTCTGCGGCGGTCCGGCCGGTGCCCCGGCTCATCCGCATGTCGAGTGGCGTGTCACGGGCATAGGCGAACCCGCGGCTGTCGTCGTCGATCTGCAGGCTCGACAGGCCGAGGTCGAACAGCACCGCCTGCACGCGCCGCAGCGCCAGGTCCTCGAGGACCTCGGGCAGCTCGTCGTAGACGGCCTGGACGAGGCGCACCCGGTCACCGAAGGGCGCGAGCCGCTCGGCCGCCACCGCGAGTGCCGCGGGGTCCCGGTCGAGCCCGACGAGGATGGCGGAGGGCGCGGCGGCCAGGACGGCCTCGCTGTGGCCGCCCAGCCCGAGGGTGCAGTCCACGAAGACCGCGGGTGCGCTGTCGCCACCCCGCGTGAGCGCCGGGAGCAGGAGTTCGGTGATCCGCTCCAGCAGCACGGGCACGTGGACGGGTGGCACCCCGGCACTGTGACCGTTATGACCCGATGGATCCCCAGGACGCGCCGCAGGGTCCGGGGGACCTGGCCGATCGGGTGATGACACGACGAACTCCTACAGTGCGCCGGCGAGCAGCGTCATGACGGCGACGAGGGCGGCGAGCAGCCCCAGCACCAGCCCGGTGCCGTAGACCTCCGCGAGCAGCGACGGCACGGCCGGGCCCCCGGAGTGGGCGGGAGTGGCGGTGGCCTGGGGCGCGGTGTCCATCTGCCCTCCTGGGCGGTCGGCGGGTCGGGGCCTGGTGGCTGGTGCGGGTGGTGCGGGTGGTGCGGGTGGGCCGTCCGGCCGGGTCCCTCCCCGTCGGCGCCTGGCACCGGGGAAGGTGTGCCAGGAGTCGAGCGGGGCGAGGCCCGGCCGGACGGGCCGGGTCAGAAGACGCCCGGGAGGATCTCCTCCGATTGCGCGGCGAAGCTGTCATCGCTCTCCGCCGAGTACTCGTCCCAGGCGGTGGCGTCCCAGACCTCCACCCGGTTGTTCGCGCCGAGGACGACGCAGTCGCGGTCGAGCCCGGCGTACGAGCGCAGGACCGGCGGGACGGTGATGCGGCCCTGCCGGTCCGGGACCTCGTCGCTCGCCGAGGCGAAGAACGTGCGGCTGTACCGCCGCACGGTCTCCCGGTTGCTGGACGCCGTGGACAGCTGCGCAGCCACCTCGGCGAACTCCGCGGCGGGCCAGATGAAGAGGCAGCGGTCCTGACCCTTGGTCACCACCACTCCCCCCGCCAGCTCGTCGCGGAACTTCGCCGGCAGCGCGAGCCGGCCTTTCTCGTCGAGGCGGGGGCGGTGCGTCCCGAGGAACACCGATCCACCACCGTCCCGGCCCTGTCGGGGTCGCCCGGAGCCCTTGCGCTCCGCTGTCCCCCACTGCGCTCCACATTAACCCACTGCACCCCCCGGTCAACGCTGTTCCGCCCACTTCGCCCCCCATCGGGGCGCGAACGGCCCAAGTTCGCCCGACCGGGTGAGCGCCGGCCCTCCGGCGGCTCAGCTCCCCGGCTCACTGGGGGTGCGAGGATGAAGGGATCCGTCGGCCGAGCGGCGGGGGACGCAGTGACAGAGGAGGAGCCGGCGTGATCGAGCGGCCAGGACGACCCGTGGTGCGCGCCGCGCCGATCCGGCCGACCGGCGGCGTCCCGCGCGACGACTGCGCCACCGTCGCCGCCCGGATCACGGCCAACGTGGCCCGCGTCGTCGAGGGCAAGGACGAGGTCATCCGCACCGCCGTCGTGGTGCTGCTCGCCGAGGGGCACCTGCTGCTCGAGGACGTCCCCGGGGTCGGCAAGACGACCCTGGCGAAAGCGCTCGCCCAGTCGCTCGGCGCCAGCGTCAGTCGCATCCAGTTCACGCCCGACCTGCTGCCCAGCGACATCACCGGCGTGTCCGTCTTCGACGCCGCCGCCCGCACCTTCGAGTACCGGCCCGGGCCGGTCTTCGCGAACATCGTGGTCGCCGACGAGATCAACCGGGCCTCCCCCAAGACCCAGTCGGCCCTCCTGGAGTGCATGGAGGAACGGCAGGTCACCGCGGACGGCACGACCTACGAGCTCGGCATGCCGTTCCTCGTCATCGCCACCCAGAACCCGGCGGAGATGGAGGGGACATACACGCTGCCGGAGGCGCAGCGGGACCGCTTCACCGCACGGGTGTCGATGGGCTACCCGTCGCCCCGCGCCGAGGTGGCGATGCTGTCCGTCCACGCCGGGGTGACCCCCCCGCCGCAGCTCGGCCCCGTCACCGACGTCGAGCAGGTCCAGCGCCTCATCGGGCAGGTCACGCAGGTCTTCGTGAGCCCCGCGGCCCAGCAGTACGCCGTCACGCTCGTCACGGCCACCCGCAACCACCGCGACGTACTGCTCGGCGCCTCGCCCCGCGCGACCGTCCACCTGGTGCGGGCCGCCCGCGCGCTCGCGGCGGTCTCCGGGCGCGACCACGTCCTCCCGGACGACCTGCAGGAGCTGGCGGTCCCCGTGCTCGCGCACCGGCTGCTGCTGCGGCCCGAGGCGCAGCTGGCGGGGCGGACCCAGGAGGCGCTCGTCGGGGAGCTGTGCGCCAGCGTGCCCGTGGCCGGGCCCCGCGGGTGATCCGGTGACGGGTCCGGTCGCGACCGTCGCGGGACTCTCCGCGGCGGCGACCCGGCTCCGCCGGGCGGCGCTGCGGCCGCTCACCGCCCGCGGTCGGGCGCTGCCGGTCGGCGGCCTGGGCGCGGCCGCCGCGGGGGCCGTCCTCGGCGATGCGGACCTGGTGCGGCTCGGCCTGCTGTGCGCCGCACTCCCGGTCGTCGCCGTCCTCGCGGTGCGCTACCGGCCCGGGCAGCACACCGTGATCCGGCGCGTCGACCCGGGCGAGCTGCCCCTCGGGGAGGCCGGGACCGTCACGGTCACCCTCACCGCCCTCGACCGGGCCACTCCCACGGCGCGGTGCGAGGACACGCTGCCCGCCGGCGTGCGGGACCGCGCGCGGTTCGTCGCCCCGGCGCTCCCGGCGGGCAGCCGGCACGCCGTCTCCTACGCCCTGCCCGCGGCCCGTCGCGGCGTGCACGCCGTCGGCCCGCTGCAGGTGGAGGTCACGGATCCGTTCGGGCTCGTCCGGCTGCGCCGCACCGCCGGCGGCACGGCCCGGCTCGTCGTCACCCCACGGGTGGAGCCGCTGCCGGTCGCCCGTTTCCTGGGCGGCAGACCGGGCGAGGGACAGCTGGCCACCCTCTCGATCACGGGCGGGGACGACGACTCCACCGTCCGGGAGTACCGGCTGGGCGACGACCTGCGCCGCGTCCACTGGGCCACGACCGCCCGGACCGGCGACCTGATGGTGCGCCGCGAGGAGCCCACCGCCGCCGCGGCCGCCACCGTGCTGCTCGACAACCGGGCCGGGGCGCACACCCCGCCCGGTGGGACCGACCTGAGCGTCACCTTCGAGCGGGCGGTCTCCGTGGCGGCGTCGGTGGGCGAGCACCTCGCCCGCCGCGGCTTCCGGGTCGTCCTCGCGGAGGTCGCCCGGGCCCCGTACGTGATCCCGGCCGGCGGCTGGGCCCGCAGCGGCGGCCGGGGCCTGCGGCAGCACCTGGCGCTCTCCGCGCTCGCGCCCCGGGGGGACCTCGCCGCGATGGGCGGCCTGGGCGCCGCGGGGGGCGGCCTGACCGTCGGGGTGTTCGGCGCCCTGAGCGAGGACGACCTGGCGGTACTGGCCGGGGGGCGCGCGCGACGGGGCACGGCCGCCGCCCTGCTGCTGGATCTGGCGGCGTGGCCCGCGGGGCGGATCAGCCCGCCGGGCTCTCCCGGGCTGCCGGCCGGTGTCGCCGCGGCCGCGCTGCACGCCGCCGGCTGGGCCGTCACCGTGCTGCGGCGCGACACCGACCTTGCGGGCGCCTGGGCGGCGCTCGGCGCCGGGGCGCCCCCCACCGCAACGCCGGCCCGGCGGACCGGATGACCGCGACCCTCGCCGCCCCCCCAGGGCGCGGCGCCCCCGGACGTCCCGCGG
>JAOPWU010000273.1 GCA_025965515.1 Mycobacterium sp. | reverse complement strand
TGGTGTAGTTGCCGGTCGGCTGGTAGGCGAAGAACGCGCAACCGGCGCTGTCCGTCACCTGCGTGGTGCTCACCGTGCCGCCCGTCAGGGACACGGTCACGCTGGCCGCTCCGTTGCCGCTCGCGTCCAGAACGTTCACCGCGAGGTCGCCGTTGGTGGTGCTGGCGAAGTCGTTCTTCATGGGCGTGACGACCGTCTGCTGGCTCACGGGCGAGACGCGCATCCCCGGCCAGGTGACCGTCTCCACGATGCGCAGGCTGGAGAGGTTGGGCGACGCGCCGCTCGACTGCGCGCACGGTCCCGTGGTGGACCCTTGCTGCACGAAGGTCACGTCCTGGGTGACCGTGTAGGGGAACTGCGCGTTTGGCGGCGCGAACGTGAACGTGCTGCGGCCCTGCTGCAGGGCAGCAGCGTCCGTCAGGCGCGCGATCTCCAGCTGGCGGACGGCGAGGCCTGACGCAGCGCTCTTGGCCCGCTGGTCGCGGCTGACCCGCAGGAGCTGCAGCGTCCCGCCGAGGATGCCCAGCGAAAGGACGCTGAAGAGCACCAGCGCAACCATCTGCTCGATCAGGGTGAACCCGGCCTCTCGGTCTCCGGACGGACGCACGAAGCGGCCGCGCCGTGGGACGTTGAACCGGGTCATACCGAGGATGTCGGCTGAGCCATCTGGCGACTGAAGGTGACTCCGGATGGCGTCTTCCGGGAAAAGCAGCGAGCCCCACTCCCGGAAGGGAGTGGGGCTCGCTTTGTCTGGCTCTTGGGTTAGAACCAGGTGGACGTCGCCGTGGCCGCCGGCGGCTTGGCGCTGTTCACAGCAGTGCCCGGGACCACGGGCCAACCGCCGGTGGGGCCGTTGGTGCAGCTGACGCTGCTGTCAGCCAGCTGGCCGCCCTTCTGGCTGTCCCAGTAGTAGACGGTCGGCGTCTTGCCCCGCGAGTCCAGCGTCATGAGGCAGTACCCGGTCGCGTCCCCCGACACGAGGTTCGCCCAGACAGTGGCGTCCTTGTCCGTGGTCGAGAGACCGAGCTTGGTGGGGTCGATCGTGTAGGCACCGTTGTTGTTCGTGGCGAAGCTCTCCTCCGCTGTGGCGATCGTACGGATCGCGCTCTTCGCGGAGGTGTCGTACGCCTTGCTCTTCTGGTTCAGGAAGGTCGGGATAGCGATGGCGGCCAGGATGCCGATGATCACCATCACGACGAGGAGCTCGATGAGGGTGAAGCCGGACTCGGCGTCGTCCTCATAACGCTTGCGGAGCCGAGCGAGCATGCGGTCCTCCTGGATCGCTGGAACGATGAGCCGCCGCTTGTTCTGGGTCCTCGCTCGGACGGGTGTCCTGTAGAGGTAGCCAGGCTGACCCGGTGGGTTCCTTGGCTTTGCGACCCCGCCTCGCGGCGGGTGTGCCCTGAGCTCTCGGTACGGCGGTTCTTGACGCTCTATGCATCGAGCGGCCGAATGCCCGACTTGACCGCGACAAAGGGCCTAACGCCAGCACCACCCGATCGGGGGTACGCCGTCACCCGCCCGAGGGATGTCGGGGCTCGTCCCCGACCCGATCAATGGGCCGGTTGGCTCTCCGGCTCCGCCGGGATGCGCTCCGGTGCGCCCAGCAGCGTCACCATGATCACGGCGACGATCGCCTCCGCGCAGATGATCGCGGCCAGCACGACGATCTGGAACCGGGCGGCGTCCTCGGGGTTCGCGCCGCCCAGCAGCGCGCCGATGAAGGCACCGGGGAGCGTGACGAGGCCGGTCGTGCGGGTCTGGTCGAGGACCGGGACCATGGCCTCCCCCGCGGCGTCCCGGGCGATCCGCGAGACGGCCTGCCGGGGGGTGGCCCCCAGCGCCAGCCAGCCCTCGACTTCCTCCCGGCGGCTCCGCAGGCCGGAGAGCAGGTGGCGGCCGGCGAGCGTCGCGCCGGTCATCGTGTTGCCGATGACGATGCCGCCGAGGGCCACCACGTAGCGTGCCTGGAACGGCAGCATCCCGACCAGGAAGATCACCAGAAGCGCCACGCCGGCGCCGGTCACGCACGCGATGACCACGGCCTTACCCGGACGGTCGAGCCCCCGCAGCCGGGTCGTCGCCGTGCGCGTCGCGGTGGCCATCATGAGCGCCAGGGCGACGGCCACCGTCGGCGGCGCCGACAGGACACCCCGCAGCGCCAGCCCGACCAGCGCCAGTTGGATGCCGCCGCGCAGCAGCGCCCGCAGCGGCGCCCAGCCGAGCTGTACCCGGCCCGCTCGCAGCGCCCCGGCGGTCACCAGGAAGAGGAGCACCAAGCCGATCGCGAGCCTGATGTAGGTCCCCGCGTTGACCGCCACAGCCCCATCCAACCGGAAGCGACACCCGGCCGCCCCCTGCAGACCTACGGGACGATCAGCTGCCGCACCGCCTGGCCGTCGGCCAAGTCGTCGAAGGCCCCCGGGATCTCCTCCAGGGTCAGCGTCGCGCTGCGGAGCCGCTCGACCGGCAGCCGCCCCGCCTGCCACGAGCGCACCAGCCGCGGCACGTCCCGCTGCGGCGCGGCGGACCCCATGTAGGAGCCGATGAGCGTGCGCGCCTCGCCGACGATGGTGACCGCGGGGAGCGTGAGCATCTTGGACGGGTGCGGCAGGCCGACCGCCACCGTGGTGCCGCCCCGGGCCGTCGCGGCGAAGGCGTCCGCCAGCACCTGCTCGTGCCCCACCGCCTCCACCGCGTAGCGGACGCCACCACCGGTGATGTCGCGGATCTCGGTGACGGCGTCCGGGCCCGGGGCGACGGCGTGCGTCGCACCGAGCTCCAACGCGAGCTCGCGCTTGGCCGGCACGGGGTCGACGGCGATCAGCGGGTGGGCGCCCGCGGCGTGGGCCCCCATCACGGCGGCCAGGCCGACCCCCCCGAGCCCGAAGACGGCCACGGCGTCGCCGGGCCGCACGGTCACCGTGTTCTCCACCGCACCGACGCCGGTGAGCAGCGCGCAGCCGAACAGCGCGGCGACGTCACCCGGCACCTCAGGCGGCACCACGACGGCCGAGCCGCGATCGACGACCACGCGGTCGCTGAACGCGCTGACGCCCAGGTGGTGGTGGACCAGCGTGCCGTTCTCCGAGAGCCGGGAGCCACCGCCGAGCAACTCCCCCGCCGTGTTGGAGCGGGCGCCGTTGCGGCAGAGCGCCGGGCTGCCGCTGCTGCACTCGGGGCACGTGCCGCAGGCCGGGACGAAGACCAGGACGACCCGGTCCCCCACGCGCACGTCGGTGACGCCGCCGCCGACCTCCTCCACGATGCCGGCGGCCTCGTGGCCGAGGGCCATCGGCAGCGGCCGCGGCCGGCTGCCGTCCACGACGGACAGGTCGGAGTGGCACACCCCGGCGGCCTCGACGCGGACGAGAAGCTCGCGCTCGCGGGGGCCGGCGAGCTCGAGCTCGACGACCTCCAGCGGGCGGCTCTCGGCGTAGGGGCGCGGCGCGCCCATGGTGCGCAGCACGGTGCTCCTGGTTCTCATGCCCCGCACGCTAACGCCACGGGCCCGCGTGCGGCGATGGCCGGGCCGCCCGCACAGTCGCGGTCCGCGTACGGAATCCTGGGGCGGTGACCGCAGCACCCGACGCCCCCACGTCCGACCTGCCGACCCTCTCGGTGTCCGCAGCCCGCAGCTGGTCGCCGGGCGCCTTCGCGGTGCGACGGCTGCTGTCGACCCGCTGGTCCGACGACGACACCTATGGCCACGTCAACAACACGGTGCACTACCTGCTGTTCGACACCGCGGTGAACGGCTGGCTGATCCAGGCGAGCGGGACCGACATCCGCGCGCTGCCCGCGATCGGCCTGGTCGTCGAGACGTCCTGCACCTACTTCGCGGAGCTGCGCTTCCCCGAGACGGTCACGGCCGGCCTCGCGCTGGAGAAGCTGGGGAAGTCCAGCGTCGTCTACCGGCTGGCCCTGTTCGGCGAGGGCAAGGACACGCCCGCGGCCGTCGGCCGCTTCGTGCACGTCTACACGGACCGCGACACCCGCCGCCCGGTGCCGGTGCCGTCGCCGATCCGTGAGGTGCTGGCCGAGCTGCTGTCGGCGTCCCCCAGCTTCGCCGCCTGAGCGGCCGCGGCGTCAGAAGGCGCTGATGCCGGTCAGCGCCCGGCCGATGAGCAGCTTCTGGATCTGGCTCGTGCCCTCGTAGAGCGTGGTGACGCGGGCGTCGCGGAGCAGCTTCGCCCCCGGGTACTCGTCGATGTAGCCGTAGCCCCCGTGCGCCTGGATGCAGTTGTTGGCGGCGCGGACGCTGGCCTCCGACGCGAAGAGCTTCGCCTTGCTGGCGGCGACGGTGTAGCTCTCGCCGCGCATCTTCCGGTCGGCAACGGCCCACGTGAGCAGCCGCGACGCGTCCACGTCCAGGGCGGTGTCCGCGAGGAGCTCCTGCACGAGCTGGTGCCCGGCGATCGGCTTGCCGAACTGCGTCCGCTGCGTGGTGTAGCTGATCATCGCGTCGAGCGCGGCCTGCGCGACGCCCGTGCAGGAGGCGGCCATGGACATCCGGCCGTCGTCGAGGTTGGACAGCGCGACCTTGATGCCCGTGCCCTCGGTCTCGCCGAGGAGGGCCTCGGGGCCGACCTCGACGCCGTCGAGGTGCAGCACGGCGGTGTCGCACGACCGCAGGCCGAGCTTGCCCGTCACCTTGGTGGCCGTGAAGCCGGGCGTGTCGGTCGGGACCAGGAAGGCACTCACGCCACGCGAGCCCGGGCCACCCGTGCGGGCCATGAACAGGCAGAGCCCGGCAATGGTGCCGTTGGTGATGAAGATCTTCTCGCCGGACAGGCGCCAGCCAGCGGCGGTCCGCTCCGCCTTGCTGATGAGGCTTGACGGGTCGGACCCGGCGCCGGGCTCCGTGAGTCCGAAGCAGCCGATGACCTCGCCGCTGGCCATGCGCGGCAGCCACTGCTCCTGCTGCGCGGACGTGCCGAACTTGGCGATGCCGCCGGCGACCAGGCCGAGGTGCACCGACAGGATGCTGCGGACGTTGGCGTCGCCGCGCGCCAATTCCTCGACGGCCAGGACGTAGGACATCGGGTCGGCGCCCTGGCCGCCCCACTTCTCGTCGATGGTCAGGCCGATCAGCCCGGTCTGCGCGAGGCCGTCCAGGACGCTCGACGGCAACTTCTCGGCGCGGTCCCACTCCCGCACGTTCGGGGTGATCGTGTCCTGGACCCAGTCCCGGACCGAGGCCTGCAGAGCCAGCTGTTCCGGCGAGAGACTGAGATCCACGGGGTCCTCCAGCAGACGTGTGGGCGGGGTGGGGCACCTCCGATCGAACCAGAGAGTGCCCGCCCCTGCCCGCACGGCCCGCGGTCAGGCTCCGGCTTCGATCCGCTGCGCGGGGACCGAGCCGAGCCGGCCAGCCTGGTAATCCTCGAACGCCTGCACGATCTCGGCCTTGGTGTTCATGACGAACGGGCCGTACTGCACGACGGGCTCCCGGATCGGCAGGCCGCCGAGCACGAACACCTCGAGCGCCTCGTGGCGGCCGTCCTGCCGGGCGTCCGCGGCGACGGTGATCGCGTCGCCGGCCCCGAAGACCGCAAGCTGGCCGGAGTGGAGCGGCACCTGCTCGGCACCGGCCGTGCCGTCACCGGCGAGCGCGTACACCAGCGCGTTGAAGTCCGGCCGCCAGGGCAACGTGACCGAGGCGCCGGGCGTCACGGTCACGTGGGCCAGGGTGATCGGCGTGTGGGTCGAACCGGGGCCTGCGTGGCCCGCGAGCTCCCCCGCGATGACCCGGACGAGGGCGCCGCCGTCGGCGGAGCTCAGCAGCGCCACAGCGCCGCCGCGGATGTCCTGGTAGCGGGGCTGCACCAGCTTCTGGCTGCGCGGAAGGTTCACCCACAGCTGGACCCCGTGGAACAGGCCGCCGCTCACCACGAGGTGCTCCGGCGGCGTCTCGATGTGGAGGATCCCCGCGCCGGCGGTCATCCACTGGGTGTCGCCGTTGGTGATGAGGCCGCCGCCCCCGTTGGAGTCCTGGTGGGCCATCTCGCCGTCGATCATGTAGGTGACGGTCTCGAAGCCGCGGTGCGGGTGCCACGACGTGCCCTTGGGCTCGCCGGGCGCGTACGCGACCTCCCCCATCTGGTCCATGTGGACGAACGGGTCGAGCAGGCGGGTGTCCACGCCGCCGAAGGCGCGGTGGACGGGGAACCCGTCGCCCTCGAAGCCGCGCGGAGCGGTGCTCACGGAGACGACAGGACGCAGCCGGGTGGTGAGCGGGTCGACGGCCTCGATGCGCGGTAGCGCCAGCGGGTCGGCAGCGGTAACGGCAGGCACGGTGAACTCCCCTCGGCGCCGGCGGATCTCGCGGCGTCTCTTTCGACGGTACGCCGCTTCGTTGCACAGTCAACTACCCGTCAGTGGGACGTTTCGGACACACCTGCCCGTCACGACCGCACCTGAGGGCCGCGCCGGGCACACTGCACGGGTGACCACGCCCGCCCCCCGGCCAGGGACCCTGCCGCCCTCCAGGCCCACCACACCGCCCCTGTTGCTCGACCACCTGGCGGACCCGGCGCTCGTCACGGCGCCGGCGGACGCCCCTGCCGAGGACCGCCAGAAGCCCGTCACGTGGGCGCTGGGGCTGGGCGACGACGGCCTGCCGGTCACCGACACCTTCGACGGCCGGACCCGTGGCCTACTGGTGGGCGGCACCGGTCCGCGGGGCACGCTGCTCACCTCGCTGGTCCTACAGGTCGCGCACGCGCACCCCGTCGGCGACGTCGAGATCTGGCTGGCGGAGAAGACCGGGGGCCGCTACGCCGAGCTGCTGCACCTGCCGCACATCACCGTCCACTACGACGCCCACACGCAGCACCACCCGGTCACGGACGCGGAGGAGGCGCTCCGGCAGCGCCAGCTCCGTCCCTTCCGGGCCGACGGCAGCCCCCTGCCCCCGCTACTCGTCCTCTTCGACGAGCTGCTGGACTGGCTGCGCATGCCGTCACGGGTGGATCTGCAGCTCGAGTGGCGCCAGCGGCTGGCGGCCTTCCAGCGGGTGGCCACCCGGGGCAGCGGCTACGGGATCCACCTCGTCACCGCCAGCGCCCACTGGCCTTTCATGTCGCGCGACCACGCGAAGCTGCACGTCGCCGTCGGGCAGTACCGGCGGGTGGCCTTCCCCGCCGTCAACCGGACGACCTCGCAGTTCCTGCTCGGGCGCCCCGGGGCGGAGACGCTGGACCGGCCCTGGCGGGCGCTGTACACGCCGTCGCCGGGCCGCACGGCTCCGCTGCCGACGGCGACCTTCGAGCTGCGCCGCCCGACCGGGTCCGCGCCGAACCTGCCGCACGACGTGACCGCCGGGGTCGACCTGCTCCTGGACCGCCTCCGCTCCTCCTCGGGGTGATCTGGATCTCACGCCGTGGCGTGGCGACGGCCGGTGCCGGGTAGGGCCCCGGCATCCGTCCCCACCGGAAGGAGCAGGCCATGGCAACCGGCGAGACACAGTTCACGGACGTCGCCTACGACCTCATCAGCGTGCAGTACCACTCGCTCAAGGCCGGCCACGATTACGGCCAGTACGTCCGCGACGCGGACAACGCGGGGCTCTCCGACGTCGCGGACTTCTTCCGCCAGGTCATGCAGGAGGACTCCGAGCGGGCCGCGACCTGCCACAAGCTGCTCCAGCAGGTGCAGACGAGTGGCCACGGGGGGCCGGCGACCGGGTCCTGACGGCCGGGCCGTCGCACGCAGCCCGGGCCCGCCCGGCAGCGCGCCTCAGCTGCCGGGCAGCTGCCCCAGCGTGACGGTGATCGTCCGCTGCCCGTTCCCGCGCTCGACCGTGACCGGCACCGCCTGCCCCACCTGCAACCCGGCGAGGACCGCGCTGAGGGACGTCGCGTCGGTGACCTGCTGGCCCGCGATGGACGTGATGACGTCGCCCGGCTGCAGGCCCGCGGAGGCGGCCGGGCCGCCGGGCGTCACGCTGACCACCCCGGCACCGGTGGGCTGTCCCGACGTGTCCGTCACCGTGGTGACCGTGAGGCCGAGGGCGGCGCGGTGCGAGTCGGTGACCCTGCCGTTCAACACCAGCTGGCCGGCGATGTCCTTGACCAGGTTGGCCGGGATCGCGAACCCGATGCCCGGAGCCGCACCGCCGCCGAGCTGGGGATCCGTGGCCGCGAGGGTCGGGATGCCGATCACCGCGCCGGTGAGGTCCACCAGGGCGCCGCCGCTGTTGCCCGGGTTGATCGAGGCCGACGTCTGGATGACGTTGGGGAGGGTGGCGCCCGGGGAGTCCGTGCTGACCGGCTCCGCGACCGTCCGCCCGACGGCGGAGACGATGCCGTTGGTGACGCTGCTGGAGAGCCCGAGTGGGTTGCCCATCGCCAGCACGATGGCCCCGACCACCACCTTGCTGGAGTCGCCGAACGTGGCCGGCGTGAGCGCGGGGGCGTGCTGGACCCGGATGACGGCGAGGTCGTCCGGCGGGTAGCTGCCGACCAGGGTGGCCGGGTAGGTCGCCGAGGCGTTGGAGAAGCGGACCTGGAACGTCTTCGCGCTCCCGACGACGTGAGCGTTCGTCACGACGTCGCCGGTCTTGTCGAAGACGACGCCGCTGCCCAGCCCGACGTCCGTGGTGATCTGTACGACCGACGGCAGGTCCTGGCGGATCACGGCCTCGTAGGCGTCCTGCAGGCTGGTCGCCGCGGCCCCGGGGGTGCCCACGACGGCCGCTCCCCCGCCGCCGGACGACGACGAGCTGGAGCCGCCGGTGCACCCCGCGGCCACCAGCGGCGCGGCCAGGCAGAGGACGGCGAGGGCGCCCCGGGAGGCGCGGGCGGTGGTCGAGCGAGGGCGTGTCATGACACCGGCTCCTCCCTCCGGCGCGCGGGGAGCTGAGGAGAAGCCTGACGGCCGGGGGCCCATGCGGGTGTACCCGCCGGTGCACCCGGCACCACACCGCCTACTTGATCAGATCGAAGACCTTGAAGATCGGCATGTAGAGGGCGACGACCATGGCGCCGACGATGCCACCCAGGAGGCCGATCATGATCGGCTCGATGAGCGCGGTCAGCTGCTCGGTGGTGGCCTCGACCTCCTGGTCGTAGAACTCACTGATCTTGAGGAGCATCTGGTCCAGCGCGCCGGTGTCCTCACCGACGGCCATCATCTGGACGACCATCGGCGGGAAGACGGGGTGCTGCTCCAGCGGCTTCGACAGCGACTCGCCGGTGCGCACCGACTCCTGCACGTCACGGATGGCCCGGGCCAGCACCACGTTGCCCGTGGTGTCCGCGACGATGTCGAGGCTCTGCAGGATGGGGACGCCCGAGGACGTCATCGTGCCGAGGTTGCGGGCGAACCGGCTCAGCGCGATCTTGCGGAACAGGTTGCCGAAGACCGGCACCTTCAGCTTCATCGGGTCGACGACGGCCCGGACCGAGTCCTTGCGCTTCACCTTGGCGTAGGTGACGGCGAGGGCCACCAGGAGGACCACGAGCGCCGGAGCGCCGAGCCGCAGCCCGTCCGACAGCGCCACCAGGACGCGGGTGGGCATCGGCAGCGTGCCGCCGAGGTCCTTGAACATCTTGGAGAACGTCGGGACGACGAACAGCAGCATGCCGACGCACATGAGAAGTGCCATGACCAGCACGACGACGGGGTAGGTCATCGCCGACTTGATCTTGCCGCGGAGGCGGACCTCCGCCTCGTAGTTCTTGGCGATCTGGAGCATCACGGCGTCCAGGAAGCCGCCGACCTCGCCGGCCCGCGTCATGTTCACCATGAGCGGCGGGAAGACCTTGGGGTGCTGCCCCATCGCGGTGGAGAGCGGGCTGCCCGTCTCGACGTCCTTGCGGACCTCGCCGAGCACGCGGGCGAGCTCCTTGCTCTCCGTCTGGTCGCAGAGGATCGAGAGCGCGCGCAGCAAGCTGAGCCCGCTGTCGATCATCGTGGCGAACTGGCGGGAGAAGACCGCGAGGTCCTTGAGCTTGACCCGCTTCCCCATGCCGGGGATCGCGAGGTCGCGCTTCATGCCCTGCTTCGAGGCGCTGATCGACAGCGGCGCGTAGCCCATGGCGCGGAGCCGGCTGGCGACGAGCGCCTCCGACTCGGCGTCCAGGGTGCCGGAGACGAGCTTGCCGGCCCGGTCGCGCACCGAGTACGCGTAGGTGGTGGCCATGACGCCCGCTCCCCTCAGCCCCGCCCGCACAGGCGGGTGAAGTCCTCGAGGTGGTGACATTTCTCCATCGCCGCGTCGAAGGCGACCTTGCCGGCGCGCACGAGCTCTGCCAGGTGCTGGTCCATGGTGTGCATGTTGTGCTTGGCCCCGGCCTGCAGCGACGAGTAGATCTGGTGGGTCTTGCCGTCGCGGATCAGCGCCCGGATGGCCGGGGTCGCCACCATGACCTCGGTCGCCACGGCGCGGCCGCGGCCGTCCGCCGTGCGCAGGAGCTGCTGGCAGACGACGCCCTGCAGCGCGCCGGCGAGCTGGGTGCGGACCTGCTGCTGCTGGCCGGCCGGGAAGACGTCGATGATCCGGTCGATCGTCTGCGCCGCGTCCTGCGTGTGCAGGGTCGCGAAGACGAGGTGGCCGGTCTCCGCGGCGGTCAACGCCACCGAGATCGTCTCCAGGTCGCGGAGCTCGCCGACCAGGATGATGTCGGGGTCCTGCCGCAGCACGTGCTTGAGGGCCGCGCCGAACGAGTGGGTGTCCTCGCCGACCTCGCGCTGGTTCACCAGGCAGCCCTGGTGGCTGTGCAGGAACTCGATCGGGTCCTCGACGGTCATGATGTGGTCCCGGCGCTGCCGGTTCGCGAGGTCGATGAGGCTGGCGAGGGTGGTGGACTTGCCGGAGCCCGTCGGGCCGGTCACCAGCACGAAGCCCCGCGGCAGCATCGCGAAGTGGTTGATCGACGGCGGGACGCCCAGGTCCTCGAGCTTCTTGATCTCGTAGGGGATGAGCCGGAACACGGCCCCGACCGCGTTCCGCTGCCGGTACATGTTCACGCGGAACCGGGCCGACCCGGGCAGGGTGTAGGCGAAGTCGAGCTCCAGCGACGCTTCGAACCGCTCGCGCTGCTTGTTGGTGAGGATCGCGAAGAGCAGCGACTGCAGGTCGGTCGAGCTCAGCGTCGGCGCCCCTTGCACGGGCATGAGGCCACCGGACACGCGGACCATCGGCGGGGACGAAGCGGTCAGGTGCAGGTCCGAGGCGCCGCGCGCGACGACCTGCTCGAGCAGTTCGGCCAGTGCGACGGGCACCGGGGCGTCGTCGGAGCCCAGGCGGGCACCGCCCGACGGTGCCGGTGGAGCCGTCGCTGCAGCAGGAGCGGACGGCGCAGCGGCAACGGTGGGAGCGGGCCGGGCGGCGGGAGCGTACGGCTGCTGCGGCGCAGAAGCGGCCGCGCCGCCGCCCACGGGGCGCGGCGGCGGGGGCACCCAGCCGGGGGGCGGGCCGACCGGGCGAGCCTGCTGCGGCACCGCGGGACGCGCGCCGGTCGGCGCGGGCGGGGCGTAGCCCGGCTGCGGCGAGTTCGTGGCGTCCACGCAGCTCGTCTCCCTCGGTCTCGGTCGCTTTCGGCGGTGCGCCGCGACCGGGACGGCCTCGCGCAGGGTGGTCATCGACGCCCGGCCGGTGGGTCTTGAGCCGAACGGCCGCCCCGCGCTGGCGGACGCCGCAGCGCGTGGGCTCCGGCCGGCCCGCCGGAGCGGGGCGTCAGACGACGACGCGGAGGATCTCCTCCAGGCTCGTGTGGCCGGCGAGGACCTTCGCGAAGCCGTCGTCGCGCAGCGAGGTCATGCCGCCCGCCGCCGCGGCCCGGCCGATCGAGTCGGCGGCGGCCCGCTCGACCGTGAGCCGCTCCACCTGCTCGTTCACCGTCATCACCTCGTGCAGCGCCAGCCGTCCCTTGTACCCGGTCTTGGAGCACGCCGAGCAGCCCACCGGCCGGTGCAGCACCGGCAGCGGCGTGCCCTCCGGCCAGGTGAACCGCGCGGCCGCGAGGGCCTCCCGGGTCGTCGTGTAGGGCTCCTTGCACTTCGGGCAGAGCCGCCGGGCGAGCCGCTGGGCGAGGACGCAGTCCAGCGCGCTGGCGACGAGGAACGGCTCGATGCCCATCTCCACCAGGCGGTTCACGGCACTGGGCGCGTCGTTGGTGTGCAGCGTGGCCAGCACGAGGTGGCCGGTGAGCGCCGCCTCGATGGCGATCTGCGCGGTCTCGTGGTCGCGGATCTCACCGATGAGCACGATGTCCGGGTCGGACCGCAGGATCGAGCGCAGCGCGCGGGCGAAGTCGAGCCCCGCCTTGTGGTTGACCTGCACCTGGTTGATGCCCGGCAGCCGGTACTCGACCGGGTCCTCGACCGTGATGACGTTCTTGTCCGGCGTGGAGACGATGTTCAGCGTCGCGTAGAGGGTCGTCGACTTGCCGGAACCCGTCGGCCCGGTCACGAGGATCATCCCGTAGGGCTTGGTGAAGCTCTCGGCGAACCGCTCGTAGTTCCGCTCCGCGAACCCGAGGTCCGCGAGCGTCAGCATGGCCGTGGAGTTGTCGAGGACCCGCATGACGATCTTCTCGCCCCACACGGTCGGCAGGGAGGCCACCCGCAGGTCGATCTTCTTGCCGGCCACGCTGACGGACAGCCGACCGTCCTGCGGGACGCGCCGCTCCGCGATGTCCATCTCAGCCATGATCTTGAGCCGCGAGATGACGCCCGCCTGGATCGCCCGGGGCGACCGCATGATCTCGTGCAGCACGCCGTCGATGCGGAACCGCACGCGCAGCTGGTGCTCCCCCGGCTCCAGGTGGATGTCGGAGGCCCGGTCGTTGATCGCCTGCGTGATGAGCAGGTTGACGAACTTGACGATCGGCGCGTCCTCGACGACCTCCTTGAGGGCCGTGAGGTCCTCGGAGCCGTTCTCGTTCCCGCCCATGGTCGTGGTGAGCTGGTCCAGGTCGGAGTCCGCGCGGTGGAACCGGTTGATCGCCGCGGTCACGTCCGGGCGCGTCACGACCACCGGGCGCACCTCGCGCCCGGTCAGGCTCCGGATGTCGTCGACGGCGACCACGTTGGCCGGGTCGGCCATCGCGACGACCAGTCGGCCCTCCTCGTAGCCGATGGGCAGGCAGCCGTGACGGCGTGCCAGCGACGCCGGGACCGAGGCGACGGCCGAGCCGTCGACCGGGTAGTCGTTGAGGTCGACGAAGGGCAGGCCGATCTGCTGCGCCAACGACTGCACGAGTTGCGCCTCGGTCACCGCACCCGCGTCGACCAGGATGCGGCCGAGCCGGCGGCCGCTGCGCTGCTGCTCGATCATCGCCGCGTCGAGCGCCTCCCGGGTCACCAGGCCGCGCTCGACCAGGATGTCGCCGAGGTATTTCACGCCTCCGCCCCCCGGCCGGCCACGGTGCTCATGCCGGTCATCCCGGCCCTACCGGTCATACCTCGGCCAGCACCGCGTCCGTGGGCGCCCCGGGGCCGTCGGCGCCGTCCAGGCCGGCGAGCACGTGCTGGAGCAGCCCGAGCAGCACCCGCTTGACGCTGGCCTTCTCCGTCGCGTCGCACGGGAGCACCGGGACGGTCGACGCGAGCGACAGCTCGGCGCGTACCGCCGCGAGCAGTTCGTCGGAGACCTCGGCGACCTTGTTGACGGCGACCACGAACGGCGCCTGCGGGGTGTTCCGCCGGAATGCGTCGAGGATGCCGACGGCCTGCGCGACCCCGTCGGGGACGTCGCCGTCCACGAGGAGGACGAAGCCGAGCATCCCCTCGCTCAGCAGCTCCCACATGAAGTCGAACCGGTCCTGGCCAGGCGTGCCGAACAGGTACAGCACCAGCTCCGAGTCGATGGTGATGCGACCGAAGTCCATCGCCACGGTCGTCTCCGCCTTGCGCACGCGCGTGGCATCGCTGACGTCGCGCTCGGTGGACAGCACGGTGATCTCGCTGACGGTCCGGATGAGGGTCGTCTTGCCGGCCGCGAACGGTCCGGTGATGACGATCTTGACGGCGGTCCCCCGGCCTTTACGGCGGCCGGGGCGCGGGGCTGCAGCCACGCCTCAGAGCTCCTGCACGCCGGCGATGAGCCGGAGCACCAGCGCGCGCGTCACCGCGGCATCGGTCCCCTGCTGGTCGGCCCTCGGGGCGAGCGCCGACGTGCCGGCGGTCAACGGGACCGCTCCCCCACCGGAGACGGGGGCCGCGGGCGGGACCGGCGCGGGCGTGGAGCGCTGCACCGGCAGCTCAGCGGCCGGGACGGGTACGCGCGGAGAGAGAGGCGCGGGCGGGGCTGGCGGCGCGACCGTCGGGACGGCGGCAGCAGGCGCAGGGATCGATAGCGGAGCCGACAGCGGGACGGAGCCAGCCGTCGTCGGCGCCCCCGCCTCGGTGCGGCGGAACGCCGCCTCGACCTCCGCCACAAGCCGGTACCGGGCCAACAGCCCGCCGATGCCGGCGTCGCCGCCGGGCTCACCGACCTGCAGCAGGCCCCGCCGGACCAGCTCGGCCAGGAGCTGGGCCGCGGACGACTCGGGCTGCCCGGACAGTTCCAGCACGTCGCGGACGGTCCGGGTGCCGTCGACGAGCGCGAGCAACGACCACTCCCGCCGCGTGCAACGGACGTCGTCCCCCGCACCGGGCGGGGTCGCGACGGACAGCACCAGGTCCGGGCGCGGCAGCACGGCCGTCAGCTGGGGCCACAGCTCGCTACGGCCGGCGGCGGCGGTGAGCACGTCGGACGCGGCCAGGCGCAGCCCGACGTCGTCCGGGTCGGCGGCTGCTGCGTCCGTCAGCCGGAACTCGAACGACCCGGCGGTCCAGCTCAGCAGCCGGCTGACCGTGTCGATCGCCAGGTCCTGCGCCAGGGCGCGCACGTCGTGCGCCGAAACCGTCCCGTCGGTGATCAGCGCGGCGACGGCCGATCGGGGGCGGGCCCGCCCGCCGCCCAGCAGGGCGCGGAGGGCGGTCGCGTCGACCAACCCCGCGCCCACGAGCAGCCGGAGCAGGGGCGACGACTCGCCGGCCCCGACGGCGAACGCGACGGCGCCGTCGACGAGACCCAGGTGACCGGTGGCGCCGGCCCCGTCGGTGACGTCGAGCAGGCCGGTCTTCCCGGTCCCGTGCAGCAGCGTCAGGACGTCGGGCAGGGCGAAGCTCGGCAGGGAGCCGGAGAGCTGACCGCTGTCAGCGCTGTGCATCGGTGACCCACCCCCAGGCGGCGCTGCTGGGAAGCGGGTCGCTCAGCGGGTCGGGCAGTGGGGCGGTCGTGGGCCGGGTGGCGGGGGTTCCCCACGCCGCGGGCGCGGCCGGGGCAACCGGTGCGACGGGAGCGGCCGGGGCAGGCACCGACGGCGCGGCGGCCACCACGCGCGGCGCGGCGGGAGCACCGGTCGGAGCGGTCTCCGGGCCGACCTGCGCGGGCACGAGCGGCGTCGGCGCCGGGGCGTCCGAAGGCAGCCGGGCGCCGGCCAGTGCGGCGCTCAGCGCCTCGTCCAGGGGGTCCGCGCCGTCACCGCCGCGCAGCACGGCCGCGACGTCGCGCGCCGACCGGCGCAGCTCGAAGAGCACGAGCCCGGTTTTCGCCTGCGGGGACGCGACGGCCACCAGCACCGCCTCGTCGTCCGCCCCCACCAGGTGCACGGCGCCGTTCTCGCCCTCGACGTAGACCTGGGCGAGCGAGCCGCGGCCCAGCCCCTCCGACGCGCGCTCGCCGAGGCTCAGCAGCGCGGCACTCATCGCGGCGACGCGGTCCTCGTCGAAGCCGGGGGGCATGGCGCTCGCCATGGGCAGGCCGTCGTAGCTGACGACCGCCGCGGCGTGAAGTTCAGGGGCGCGGCGCAGGAGCGCCGCGAGCACCTCGTCCAGTCCCGCCGACGTCGAAGTGGCCTGCTGCACGGGTGCCTCCTGGTCGAACCTGTTGCTGTCTGCGCCTGATGTCGGCAGCAGAGCTGGTCGGCTTGAGGCCGGTGCTCCGGTCGGGTGCTACGCGGCAGGACCGGGCGGCGGTACGGACCGGCCGGACGGCCGCACGTCCCGGGCATGCCGTTCCGCGAGCGCCGCCTGGCCCGCAGCCCGCAGCAGCGCGGCGGGCACCGCCCGACCGGTCATGCGCTCCACCTGGCCGACGGCCTGCCCGGCGAGGACCGCCATCCCGTCGGCGACCGGCAACCCGGCGACGGCCGCGGCCGCCGCGCAGGCGGTGGGCCACGGGTCGTACAGCGCCTCGACGAGCGCGGCGCCCGCCGGCCACCGCGCCGCGAAGCCGTCGGCCGCGCCGGCCGGGGCGGTCTGCACGACGAGCTCCGCCGGGGGAAGCTCGGCGGGCCAGGCGAGGAACCGGGCCTCGACTCCGACCGCCTCCGCCAGCTCCAGCACCGGCCGCGCCCGGTCGGCCGAGCGGGCGACGACGGTCAGCCGGTCCACCCGCGCGGCGAGGGCGGCGACCGCCGCGCGGGCGGTGCCCCCGGCGCCGACGAGCACGGCGGTGCCGACGGCCGCGGGGGCAACCTCGTCGAGCGCGGCCCGCAACCCTGCGACGTCGGTGTTGACGGCGACGAGGCCGCCGTGGCCGTCGGGCAGCAGCGTGTTCGCGGCTCCGATCCGCGTGGCCGGCTCCTCGATGCTGTCGGCCAGCGGCAGCACCGTCTCCTTCAGCGGCATGGTCAGGGAGAAGCCGCGCCAGGCCGGGTCACGCCGGGCCGCCGCGACGACGTCCGGCAGGTCCGCGGCCGCACACCGCACGGCCCGGTACTCCCAGTCCAGGCCCAGTCGCGCGTACGCGGCGCCGTGCAGCACCGGGGACAGCGAATGCTCGATCGGGTCACCGAGGACGGCCGCCCAGGGACGGCCGCCGCGCTCCCCGGTCACGGGGTCTTGTTCTCCCGCTCGCGTGTGGCCTTCGCTGTGAGGAACTCGGAGTACTTGGCCGTGAAGACGGTGCGGTGCTCCTTCTCCAGCGTCACGAAGTAGATCCAGTCGCCCGGCACGGGGTGCAGCGCGGCCTGCAGCGCCGCGGCACCGGGGTTCGAGATCGGGCCGGGCGGCAGGCCAGGGTGCAGGTAGGTGTTGTACGGGGACGGCGTGAGGGTGTCCGCGTTCGACAGCTCCGGCTTGGGCTTCGCCAGCGCGTACTGGACCGTCGAGTCGAAGCGCAGCGGGTCCTTGCTGGCCAGGTGGTTCAGCACGACCCGCGCCACCTTGGGCCGGTCCTCCGGCAGCGCCGCCTCCTTCTCGATGAGCGACGCGATGACCACGACCTGGGCGGGCGTCAGCCCCAGCGCGGCGGCACCCGGGGCAAGCTGCAGTGTCTGCGCCTCGTCCTTGTACCGGTCGACCATGTCCTGCAGCAGCTGGACGGCCGTCTTCCCCGGCGGCACGTCGTAGGTGGCGGGGAACAGGAAGCCCTCGAGTTTGCCGTTCGCCTCCGCCGGCAGGCTGAGCGCGGCCGGGTTGTCCGCCACCGCTTGCAGGTCGGCGAGCGGGATCGGCGTCTGCTGGGACACCAGCTGCAGCGTCTTCGCCACGGTGCTGCCCTCGGGCACGACCACCCGGCTCTGGACCCGGCTGGCCGGGTCGAGCAGCAGCGCCACCGCGGCCCCGCCACTCATGTGCTGGCGCAGCCGGAACACGCCGCTGCTGAGCCGGCCGGCGGCCCCCGCCCGGCCGGCGGCGTCGACGAAGGCGCCGGAGCTCTTCACAACGCCGTCCGTCGCGAGGCGGGTGGCGATCTGGCGGGCCGAGGAGCCCGCCGGGATGTCGACGGTGACCGAGCCGGCGCCGCCACCGCTGTAGTCCGCGGCGGCCCCGATCCCGAGGCGGGGCAGTACGGACACGTGCGGCGCGATGGCCACCAGCGCGCCCACGATGACGATCACGGTGATGAGCACGCCGAGCACGAGGACCGAGAAGCCGCTCGTGCGGCGGCGCGGCCGGGCGTGGCGTCCCCGTCCGCTTCCGGCCGGCGGCGCGGACCGGCGGCCGGAGCCGTTGTCGGGCTCCCCGCCGGGCAGCAGGGCGGCCCCGACGTCAGCGACGTCCGGCACCTGCGCGTCGTCGGACGGCCCGGCGACCTGCTCCGCGTCGGGGGCGCGGGCGCCGCCCACCGGCGGCCGTGGCTGCCCGGTCACCCAGCTCCCCCGTCGTCGGTGGCGCCGCGCCGGCGAAGCGCCTCCAGCTCGGCCTGCAGCAAAACCACGGCCGCCGCCTGGTCGACGACCGCCCGGCGCTGCCGGGCCGACATGCCCGCCGCCGCCAGGTCCCGCTCCGCGCTCACCGTGGTGAGCCGCTCGTCGACCATCCGCACCGGTACGGGCGCGATGCGGGCGGCCAGCTGGGTGGCGTACCGCCGGGCCATGGTGACGCTGCTGCCCTCCCGGCCGGACAGGTGCCGCGGTAGGCCCACCAGGACCTCCACGGCTTCCCGCTCCGTCACGAGCCCCGCGACGGCGTCGAGGTCGGTGCCGCGCTTGGCGTCCCGCGCGAGCGTCGCGACCGGCGAGGCGAGGATGCCCCCGGCGTCGCTCGCCGCGACCCCGACCCGGACCGTGCCGACATCGACGGCGATGCGGACGCCGGACCGCGGGGGCTGCGCTTCCTCAGGCCCCACGGGCGCTCAGCACCTGCTCCGCGCGGGCGACCAGGATCGGGATGCCGGACGGGTCCGTGCCCCCGCCCTGGGCGAGGTCCGGCTTGCCGCCGCCGCGTCCGCCGACGAGCGGCGCGAGCTCACCCACCAAGGCCCCCGCCTTGATGCCCTGCGCCTGCGCCGCCGGCGTGACGGCGACGACCACGGACACCTTTCCCTCGTTCTCGGCCGCGGCGACGACGACGCCGGGCCGGTCGTCCGCGAACCGGCCGCGGACGTCCATGGCCAGCGTGCGGACGTCCCCGGCGGCCGTGCCGGCCGGGAGGGCGACCCCCACGTACGCCAGCCCGGCCAGGTCGGTGGCCTGCTCGGCGAGCCGACCCGCATCGGCCAGGAGCGCCGTGACGCGCAGCCGCGCCAGCTCCTTCTCGGCGGTCTTGAGCCGGTCCAGCACGCCGGCGATGCGCTCCGGCAGCTCCTGCGGACGCGCCTGCATGAGGTCCGACAGCTGGGTGACGAGGACGCGCTCGCGGGCGAGGAAGCGGAACGCGTCCAGCCCGACCAGCGCCTCGACGCGGCGGACGCCGGAGCCGATGGAGGACTCCCCCAGCAGGCTGACCGCGCCGACCTGCGCGCTGCGGGCGACGTGCGTGCCGCCGCAGAGCTCGCGGGCGTAGTCGCCGACCTCCACGACCCGCACCCGCTCGCCGTACTTCTCGCCGAAGAGGGCCATGGCGCCGATCGCCCGCGCCTCGTCCTGGCTGGTGACGAACGCGCGGACCTCGAGGTCGTCGAGGAGGACGGCGTTGACCCGGTCCTCGACGTCGGCCAGCACCGACTGCGGCACCGCCGACGGGTTGGCGAAGTCGAACCGCAGCCGGCCGGGCGCGTTGAGCGAACCGGCCTGGGTCGCCGCGTCGCCGAGCGCGTCGCGGATGGCCTGGTGGATGAGGTGCGTGGCGGTGTGCGCCCGGCTGACCGCGCGCCGGCGGTCGGCGTCCACGAGGGCCTCGACCTCGCTGCCGGCGACGAGCTCGCCCTGCCGCACCTTGACGCGGTGGACGATGAGGTCCGGCAGCGGCCGCTGCACGTCCAGGACCTCGAGCTGCCCGCCGTCGAAGACGATGAGCCCGGTGTCGGCGAGCTGGCCGCCGCCCTCGGCGTAGAACGGCGTGACGTCGAGGACGACGTCGACCTCGTCCCCCTCGACCGCGGCGAGCGCGCGCTCGCCGCGGGCGAGCAGGCCCCGGACCGTCGAGGAGCGGCGCAGCTCCTCGTAGCCGGTGAAGATGCTGGGGCCGGACTCGTCGAGCAGCCCCCGGTAGACCGAGAGGTCCGCGTGGCCGGTCTTCTTCGCCTGGTTGTCCTGCTTGGCGCGGGTCCGCTGCTCCAACATGAGCCGGCGGAACCCCTCCTCGTCGACGGAGACGCCCTGCTCGGCCGCCATCTCCAGCGTGAGGTCGATGGGGAACCCGAAGGTGTCGTGCAGCTGGAAGGCCTTGTCGGCCGCCAGCAGCGTGCCGCCCGCGCTGCGGGCCTCCTGCACGGCGACGTCGAGGACGGTGGCACCGTGCCGCAGCGTGGCGGTGAAGGCCTCCTCCTCCGCAGCGGCGTAGCCGATGATCCGGGGCCGGTCGGCGATGAGTTCGGGGTAGCCCGCGCCCATCCGCTCGGCGACCACCTCGACCAGCTCCGGCAGGGCCGGCTCCTGCAGCCCGAGCAGCCGCAGGTTCCGGATGGCCCGGCGCAGCAGGCGCCGGAGCACGTACCCGCGGCCCTCGTTGGACGGCGTGGCGCCGTCGCCGATGAGCATGGTGGCGGTCCGGACGTGGTCCGCGATGACGCGCAGCCGCACGTCGGCCTGTGGGTCGGCGCCGTAGCGCTGGCCCGTCAGCTGGGCCGCGCGGTCGAGCACGGGGCGCAGCAGGTCGATCTCGTAGATGTTCTCGACGCCCTGCAGGAGGATCGCCATCCGGTCGAGGCCCATGCCGGTGTCGATGTTCTTGGCCGGCAGGTCCCCGAGGATCGGGTAGTCCTCCTTGCCGAGGCCGGGGCCGCGCACCGACTGCATGAAGACGAGGTTCCAGACCTCGAGGTAGCGGTCCTCGTCCGCCTCGGGGCCACCGTCGCGGCCGTGCTCCGGCCCGCGGTCGTAGTAGATCTCGCTGCACGGCCCGCACGGACCGGGGACGCCCATGGACCAGAAGTTGTCGGCCTTGCCGCGGCGCTGCACCCGCTCGGCAGGGACGCCGACCTGCCGCGTCCAGATGTCCGCGGCCTCGTCGTCGTCCAGGTAGACCGTCACCCAGAGGCGCTGCGGGTCGAACCCGAAGCCGCCGTCGGCCTGGGACGTGGTGAGCAGCTCCCAGGCGAGCGGGATCGCCCGCTCCTTGAAGTAGTCACCGAAGCTGAAGTTGCCGCACATCTCGAAGAACGTGCCGTGCCGGGTGGTGACGCCGACGTTCTCGATGTCGCCGGTGCGGACGCACTTCTGGATGCTGGTGGCGCGCGGGTACGGCGGCGGCAGCTCACCCAACAGGTACGGCTTGAACGGGACCATGCCGGCGTTGACGAACAGCAGCGTCGGGTCCGCGGCGAGCAGGCTCGCGCTCGGGACCGCGGTGTGGCCGCGGTCCTCGAAGTGCCGCGTGAAGCGACGGCGGATTTCGGCGGACTCCATCAGCGGCTGCCGGGCCCCTCGCCGTTCCCGGCCACGTCCAGGCCCAGGGCGGTGCGGAGCTCCGTCTCCCGCTCCGCGGACAGCACGCGCACCTCCTCGCGGAACATCCGCGCGCGGTCGGCCAGCGACGCCGCGACGTTGTCGGGGCGCACGGCCTGCGCCGCCTTGCGCGCCTGCCGGACCGCGAGGACCCCCAGCGTGACGCCGAACGCGATGTAGAGGGGCCGGCGGATCACGACCGCTCCCGACGCAGGTCACGGTCGGCGTGGCGCTGCGCGCGGACGGCCTGGGTCACCAGGTGCTCCATCTCGTGGCGCTGCCGACCGGACGCGGCGCGGCGCACGCCGTAGCTGAAGGCGGCGACCTTGACGACCGGGCCGCCCAGCGTGGCCGCGAAGAGGCTGGTCAGGGCGCTCACGTTCGTGCTGACGTTCTGCACGTTGGCGGCGATCACGTCGACGCGCTCGAGCTCGGAGTTCACCGAGCTGACCGTCGTGGTGACCTCACCGAGCAGCGGGGCCGTCTGCGCGCCGATCGAGCGCACGACCTCCTCGGTCGCGCCGAAGACCCGGCCCAGCTTCACCAGCGGGATGGCGAGCACCCCGACGAGGAGCAGGAAGATCAGCGCCGCCACCAGGCCCGCGATCCCCCCCAGCGTCACGTCCACGACTGCTCCCTCCATCGGGCCCAGGGCCGGTGCGGATCCTCCGGCTCGGACGACCGGCGGGCGCGGCCCGGAGGCCACGGCGCGCGCGGCGCCCACTGACCCTAACGGCTCGGCCGGACCTGGTACCGAGGGGGCCGGTCAGCCGCGCCTCAGGCCACGGCGTCCGGCTCCTCCCCCAGGTACACCTTGCGGATCCGGTCATCCGCGAGCAGCGCATCCGCCCGGTCGGCCATGGCCACGGTACCCGTCTCGAGCACGTACCCGCGGGTCGCGATCTGCAGCGCCTGGGCGGCGTTCTGCTCCACCAGCAGCACCGTCACGCCGTCCGCGTTCACCTCGCGGATGATCGAGAAGATGGTCTGCACGATGAGCGGCGCGAGCCCCATCGAGGGCTCGTCGAGCAGCAGCACCCGCGGCCGGCTCATCAGCGCCCGGCCGATGGCGAGCATCTGCTGCTCACCGCCGGAGAGGGTCCCCCCGTCCTGCTTGCGCCGCTGCTCGAGCACAGGGAAGAGCGCGAAGACGCGCTCCCGGTCGGCGCGCTGCTGCGCAGCGTTGCGCGACCGGTAGGCCCCCATGTCGAGGTTCTCGTCCACGGACATCCGCGGAAAGACGCGCCGGCCCTCCGGGACGTGGGCCACGCCGCGCGCGGCGACCTCGTGGGCCGCGAGACCGGTCAGCGCGGCGCCGTCCAGGGTGATGGTCCCCGCCACCGGCCGCAGCAGCCCCGAAATGGTCCGCAGGGTGGTCGTCTTACCGGCGCCGTTGGCGCCCAGCAGGGTGACGATCTCGCCCTCGTGCACCTCGCAGGAGACCCCCTTGAGCGCCTCGACGGCGCCGTAGCGGACGACGACGTCCGACAGCTCGAGCAGGGCGGTCACGCGTCCGGTCCTTCCGACGGGGTGGGCGCGGCGGGGTCCGCCGGGCCGCGGCGGCGCTGGGACTCGTCCGTGCCCTGCGCGGCCGCGTCCGCCGCGGACCCGAGGTAGGCCTCGACGACCCGCGGGTCGCGCTGCACCTCGTCCGGCCGGCCCTGGGCGATGACCTGGCCGAAGTTCAGCACGGTCACCTGCTCGGCGACGCTCATGACCAGCCGCATGTCGTGCTCGATGAGGAGCACGGTCACGCCGGTCCCGGCGATCCGGTGGATCAGGTCCTCCAGCCCCCGCTTCTCCGCGGGGTTGGTGCCCGCCGCGGGCTCGTCGAGCAGCAGCAGCTCGGGCCCGGTGCCCAGCGCGCGGGCGATCTCGAGCCGGCGCTGGTCGCCGTAGGGCAGCGACCCCGACAGCTCGTGGGTCCGGTGCGCGAGCCCGACCAGCTCGAGCAGGCGGCTCGCCTCCTCGACGCTCTGCCGCTCGTCGCGGCGGGAGCGCGGCAGCCCGAGGATGGCCCCGAGGGCGCCGCTGCGCTGCCGGGACTCCACGCCCACCTGCACGTTCTCCAGCGCCGAGAGCGCCGGGAACAGCCTGATGTTCTGGAAGGTCCGCGCGATCCCGAGCCGGTTGATGCGGTGCGGGCTGCGCCCGTTGATCTGCACCCGTCGGCCGTCAGCAGTGCGGAAGTGGACCGTCCCCTCCTGCGGCTTGTAGGCGCCGGTGAGGCAGTTGAACAAGGAGGTCTTGCCCGCGCCGTTCGGGCCGATGACCGCTGCGACCACGCCCCGGCGGATGCTCAGGTCGACGTGGTCCAGGCTGGTGAGTCCGCCGAACCGCAGCGTGACGCCCGAGACGTCCAGCACGGTCGTGTCGGTGTCCGGGGCGCCGGGCGGCGCCGCGGTCGGGGCCGTCACGCACCCACCCCCGTTCCGAGGGCGTCGGCTCGGCCGATCCCCTCCTCGCTGAGGGTGATCTCCCGGCTACGTCGCCGCGATGGCAGGAGCCCCTGCGGCCGGAACACCATCATCGCCATGATCACCGCTCCGAAGAAGAGGTACCGGTCGGTGTCCGGCACCTTGCCGCGCAGGTAGTACGCCAGGCCCTGCAGGACCACCGAGCCGAGGACGACCCCGAACAGCGACCCCATGCCGCCGAAGATGACGACCGTCAGCACGAGGATGGAGGCCTGCAGGCTGAACGTGATCGGGCTGATGAACGAGGTCTTGCTGGCGAAGAGCACCCCGGCGAACCCCGACGTGGAGGCGCCGATCGCGAAGGCCAGCAGCTTGAACCGCAGGGTCGGCACCCCGGACGCCTCGGCGGCGACCTCGTCCTCCCGGATGGCGGCCCAGGCACGGCCGACCCGGGACTTCTCGAGGCGGCCGAACGCCACCATCACGATGATGATGATGGCCAGCAGGAGGTAGTAGTACGGCAGCGGGTCGAGGGTCCAGTCGTAGTCGATCGGCCCGATGTGCAGCGAGAAGTGCGGGATGCCGAACGCGCCGCGGGGCCCGTTGGTCACCTTGTCCGCGTTGTTCGCGAGGAGCTGCACGATCTCGCCGAACCCCAGCGTCACGATCGCGAGGTAGTCACCGCGCAGCCGCAGCGTCGGACCGCCGAGGATGACGCCCGCGAGGGCCGCGACCACCAGCGCGATCGGGAACACGAAGAACGGGTTCAGGTGGAAGGGCGCGTGCACCGGCAGCGGGTGCGCCCCGTGGCCGGACCAGGTGAAGTAGGCGGTCGTGTAGGCCCCGATCGCGAAGAAGGCGATGAAGCCGAGGTCCAGCAGGCCCGCGTAGCCGACCACCACGTTCAGGCCCAGCGCCAGCAGGGCGTAGAGGCCGATGTCGGAGAACAGCGCGGTCTTCGCCGCGTCGGACAGCGCCAGCGGCACCACACACGCCACCGCGAGGACCACCAGGTACAGCGACGGCCGCGTGCCCCGGCGCTGCAGCAGACCGCGCAGCGGCGCAGGGGTCGTCGTGACGCCGGCAGGCAGGCCGACCGCCCCGCGGAACGTCCAGACCAGCCAGAGGAGCACCGCGATCACCAGGTAGATGGCCACGCGCGGCGCCAGGAGCGCGTCGGTGACGACCTGCAGCGGCCGCTCGGGCGTGCCGTCGGCGGGCCACGTCATGACCGCGACGACCAGCGAGACCAGCAACAGTCCGACGAGGCGCCCCCACGCGACGCGGTCCACCTGCGCGAGCCGCGCCCGCACGCCGGCAGCCGACGCCGCGGGCGGCGCGGACGGGGGTGTCGTCGTGGTCATGCCGCCCTCCCGAGGCGCTCGCCCAACAGACCGCTCGGTCGGATCAGCAGGACCAGGACGAGCACGAGGAACGCGATGACGTCCTTGTAGGCCGCGGAGAACAGGAACCCACCGTAGGACTCGATGAGCCCGAGCCCCAGGCCGCCGATGACGGCGCCGCGGACGTTGCCGATGCCGCCGAGCACCGCGGCGGTGAACGCCTTGACGCCCGGGATGAAGCCCATGTTCCAGCTGGCGTTGAAGGTGAGCGCGTACAGGAAGCCGCCGGCGCCCGCGAGCAGCCCGCCGATCACGAAGGTGAAGACGATGATCCGTTCCACGTTGACGCCCATCAGGCTGGCCGTGTCGGCGTCCTGCGCGACCGCGCGGATGGAGGCGCCGAGCTTGGTACCGGCCACCAGTCGGTCCAGGACCACCAGCATCGCGACGGCGGTCACCAGGATGACGACGGTCTGCAGCGTCACTGACGCGTTGAAGATGTGGAACAGCGTGTGGTCGCGGAACAGGTCCGCGTTGAGCGGGATGTTCTGCCGGCCGAACAGCTTCCCGGCGAGGTTGGCGCCGAAGAGGGACGCCCCGATCGCGGAGATCAGGTAGGCCAGCTTCGGCGCGTTGCGGCGGCGCAGCGGCCGGTAGGCCGTGCGCTCGAGCACGAACGCCGCCACGGCGCCGGCCAGGGCGCCACAGACCAGGCCGACGACAACGAGCAGGACCGATCCGAACCCGCTCGCCGTCGTCTGCGGCTGCACCGCCCGCACCGTGAGCACGCCGCCCATCGCGCCGAACATGAAGACCTCGCTGTGCGCGAAGTTGATCAGCTGCAGCACCCCGTAGACGAGGGTGTAGCCGAGGGCGATGACCGCGTAGAGCGCACCGATCTTGGTGCCGTCGACGGTCAGTTGCCAGAATTGGGCACCGAAGCCCACCGGCATCTCCTTAGGGGTACCTGCCGCGGTGCGGCGATGAAAAGACCCGGTGCGGCTCCGGGGCCGCCGGACGGTGCCGACGGCCCCGGGATCGCCTATTTGATCAGGTCGGCCGTGGTGCCGAGGACCCCACGCTTGCCGTCCTTCACCTGGTAGATGTAGACGACCTTGGCCTCCACCTCACCGGTCGGGGTGAACTTCAGCTGCTTGGTGATGCCCTGGTAGTTCACGGACTTGAAGGCGTTCGCCACCTGGCTGCGCGACGGGCTGCTCCCCAGACCCTGCAGGACGCTGATGACGGCGTTCGCCGCGTCGAAGGCCTCCGGGGAGTACGTGCCCGGGGTGACGCCGCCGTTGTCCGCCTTGTACGCCGCCAGGAAGTCGGCAGCCTTGGGGTCGGTGTTGGCGTCGCCGCAGGGGCAGGTGAGGTAGGTGCCGTTGGCGACGTCCGCGCTCGCCTGCTGGATGTACTTGTCGTCGTTCGACCCGTCCCCGCTCATGAGGATGCCGCTGAAGCCCTTGCCCTTGAGCGCCTTGGCGAGCAGCGCGAACTCGGCGTAGTAGCCCGAGTAGTACACCGCGGCCGGCTTGGCGGCGAGGATCTTGTCCGCCTCACTCGTGTAGTCCTTGGTGGGGTTGATGCCGTCGTGCGTGACCGTGACGCCGTCCGTCTTGAGCTGCGCCTCGAGCACGCTCGACAGGCCTGTGCCGTAGTCGCTCTTGTCGTCCAGCGAGAAGACGGTCTTCGCCTTCAGCGCCTTCGCCAGGTAGTCGGCAGCGCCCTGCCCCTGCACGTTGTCCGGCGGGATGTCCCGGTAGAAGGTCGTGAACC
>JAOPWU010000272.1 GCA_025965515.1 Mycobacterium sp. | reverse complement strand
GCCAGGCCGGGTCGCCCGCCTCGGGCCCGGGGCGCTCGCCGCGGGCGGCGCGGGCCGCCTTCCACCCCGCCTCCAGCACCTCGTGGGCGGCGAAGGCCTTGCCGGCGGCCAGCAGCTCGACGGCCCGGGCGAGCGTCGCGGCGGGGTCGCGCCCCGGCACGTCCGGCTCCGGCGCCACCCCGGCGCTGCCCGGGCGCAGCGGGCGGCCGAACGCGTCCCGCGGCCGGGTCCCGCTCACACCAGCTCCCCGAGCGCCGGGCGGCCGTGTTCCTGCGTCAGGACGGCGTGCCCGGCCGTGCCGAGCAGGAACAGCCCGCCCTGCTCGGGCGCGAGGCCCAGGTAGCGGGCGATCAGCACCCGCAGCGTGTGGCCGTGGCCGATGAGCAGCACGTCCCCGTGCTCCAGCGCCGGGCGCACGCGGGCCAGCACCCGGTCCACGCGGGCCCCCACGGCCGCGGCGTCCTCCCCCGGGTGGTCCTCGCCGGGGGGCACGCCGTCGGTCCACAGGTACCAGCCGGGACGGGACTCGCGGATCTCGGGGGTGGTGATGCCCTCGTAGGCCCCGTAGTCCCACTCGACGAGGTCCGGGTCGAGCTGGTCCTCACTGTCGATCGGGAAGCCCGCCAGCCGCGCCGTCTCCCGGGCGCGCTGCAGGGGACTGGACAGCACGAGGACCGGCTTGCGGTCCCGCAGCAGCGCCCCGACGTCGCGGGCCTGCTGCTCCCCCCGGGGGGTCAACGGGATGTCGGTCGTCCCGGTGTGGCGGCCCTGCGCGCTCCACTCGGTCTCACCATGCCGCAGCACCACCAGGTCACCCATGCGCGCCTCCTGCCCCGCGGGGACGCCGAGGATGCCCGACGCCGGACGTGACTCCCGTCAGTCGAGGAAGGACCGCTCCTCGGCCAGCACCCGGTCGACGTCGTCCAGGCAGGGTGCCACCTGCTCCGGAACCGAGGGCTGCGGGGTCACCAGCTCGACCGCGCCGATCGTGATCGTGTGCCGCGCGCCCGTCCAACGATCCGGGGCCGGGCGCTCGGGACGCGGGATGGAGCCGAGCGGCCGCCAGTCCGGCGTGAGCACCGGGCCGTCGGCCGCGGGCCGCGGCGCCGGAGGCACCGGGGGCTCGGGAGCGTGGGTGGCGGAGCAGCACGCGCAGTGGTGCGGTGACGCCTCGTCGGGCGCCGTCGGGGCGTCGAGCACCGGGGCGGCCGGGGGACGGGGCGGCTCGGCTCCGCCGGGGTGCTCGTCCACCTGTCGCAGGTCGGCGTCGAACGCGCCGTCCGCACCATCCTGGCGGCGGCGCCGCAGCGACCCGGCCCACGCCGCCAGCGCCCGCTCCCGGCCGGAGACGTCGTACGACCCCACGCGCGGCACGGGGGCCAGGGAGGCGCTGGACACCGCTGGCACGCCCGGCCACTCGGGGCGGCTGCGGTCGCTGCGGGACATGCCTGATCTGTCGGATCCGATGGCCCTCCGGAGCAGGACCGAGCGGGTGAATTCTGTCAGTCACCCCGCCGGGCGAGCCAGACGATCAGCCCGAGCACGACCGCGGCGGTGGCGCCGATCCGCTCCCACCGCGGAGCGTTCACGGCGTGGTACGTGCTGGTGTCGCCGGTCGCGTCGGCCCGGGTGGCGGCGCCGAAGCCGTAGAAGGCCGCAACCTTGCCGAGCGGGGCGGGCAGCGCGGCCTCGCCCGACCCGACGGCGTGCAGCTTCTCGGTCAGCTGCTCCCGCTGGCGCTCCGCGACCCGCTTGGGATTCACGCGGTCGACGAGCTGGTCCACGGTCGCGGCGAGCTCCATCCGCGTCGCCTCGATCTGCCGCTGGATCACTGCCGGGTCCTGGGGCACCGTCGTCCTCCTCGTGTGGCGGCTCGCCGTCCGCGTCCGGCGCCGTACCCGGTTACCGGCGGAACGAACGGCGCACCGTGAAGGCCCAGCGTAGTGGCCCGGCGGCCCCCGTGATCGGCCCCCCGCGCGGCGACCTCAGGCGGGGCCGGCCAGGGCCGGGAGCGGCCGCGGCCGGCCCAGCAGGTAACCCTGCGCCAGGTCCACCCCGAGCGCCCGCAGCAGGTCCAGGTCCTCGACGCCCTCCACGCCCTCCGCCACGATCCCGGCGCCGAACTCGCGCGCGAACGACAGCAGCGCGGCGGCGAGCGCCTGCCGCACCGGGTCCTCGCTGATGCCGCGCACCAGGCTCACGTCGAGCTTGAGCAGGTCCGGCAACAGCTGCAGGACGTGCCGCAGCGACGCGAACCCCGCTCCCGCGTCGTCCACCGCGAGGCGCAGCCCCGCCGCGCGCAGCGGCCGGAGGGTCGCCTCGACCCGGTCGTAGTCGTCGACGGGCGTGTGCTCCGTGAGCTCCAGCACGATCCGGTCCAGCGGAGCGTCGGCGAGCAGCTTCCCGAGCTGCGGCGAGCGCAGCAGCCCGGGCGACACGTTGACCGACAGCCAACCGTCGAGGGAGCCCAGGGAGCCGAGCGCCCGGGCGATCGCGGCGGTCTCCAGCCGCTCCCCCTGCCCCACCTGCTCCGCCGCCACGAACCAGTCCGCCGCCGCGCCGTCCGGGAAGCGGGCCAGTGCCTCCTGCCCGACGCGGCGGCCGGTCGTGAGGTCGATGACGGGCTGGAAGTGCATCCGTGGGCCGCCGTCGGCGAAGAGCCGGTCGAGCCGGGCCAGCGAGCGGTACCGGCGCTCGTCCTGCTGGTCGGCCGGCGCCAGCAGGGTCGCGACGGCCATGGCGACGCCCTGGAGGTACGCGATCGCAGGGGGCCCGAGGTCGGAACGGGGTTCCCGCGCGGCGGCGCACAGCGTGCCGAACAGCTGCCCGTCGGGAAGCCGCACGGACACGCCCACGTAGCAGCCGAGCTCGACGCCCGGCGGGAAGGGCGACGGGATGCCCTCGAGGTCGGGGAGGACGCACGCCGGGTCCCCCGCGACGATGCGCTGGCAGTAGCTGCCCTCCAGCGGCAGCACGCTGCCGGCGTGCAGCGGCAGGTCCAGCGCGCTGTCGATCTCGATGAACACCTGGTCGGGCGCGCGGAACTGGCTGACCCAGGCCACCTCCATGCCGAGGTGCTCGCGCACCTGGCGCAGGAGCGCGGCCACGGCCGGGCGCGGCAGCTCGACCAGCGGCAGCGGCCGCTGCGGCAGCGGGCGGACGCGGTAGGAGCGGGCGGCCTTCTCGGCGTACATGGCGGCGTCGGCGCGGTGCCAGGCGGCGGCCAGCGACGGCGCGGTGCGGCGCAGCGCCAGCCCGACCGAGGCCGGGATCCGCGCATCACCCAGGGCGGCCACCAGCCGGTCCCGGGCCTGCTCGGCCTCCCCGGCCGACGTCTCCGTCAGCAGGACCCCGAACTCGTCGCCGCCGAGCCGGGCCACCAGGTCCAGGTCGCGCACGTGGGCCGAGAGCACGTCCGCCGTCCGCCGCAGCAGGGCGTCGCCGGCGGAGTGGCCGTAGCTGTCGTTGACCTCCTTGAGCCCGTCCAGGTCGACGACGAGGACCGCGGAGTGCGTGCCGTGCTCCGCCCAGCGCGGCTCCTCGTGGTGCAGCGCCGCGTCCCACACCCGCCGGTTGGCCAGCCCCGTGAGGGGATCGGTACCGGCGCGCTGCTCGGCCGTGCGGACCCGGCGGATCTCCCGAGCCACCAGGAGCTCCTGCTCCAGCAGCGCGGCCAGCATCCCCGCGGTCAGCTCGAGGTCGGGCATGGCGTCGGCCAGGTCGTCGGGCAGCGTGCGGCCGCTGAACCCGAGCAGCGTCCCCAGCGTGGCGCCGGAGGCCGTCGTGAGCGGCAGGCAGACGAACCCCTCGACGGGGTGGGCGAGCTCGGCGCGGCGGTGCTCGAAGAGCGGCTCGTCGCTCAGCCGGCGGACCAGGCGGGGCGCGCCGAGCTGCAGCACCGCGTAGGACAGGCTGGTCTCGAAGGGCAGCACCCAGGGCAGCCGCCGCACCCACGGCAGGCTCCCCACGGCGTCCAGCACGACGACGTCCTCGCGCTCGAGGCGGCACACGAACCACTCGAGCCCGTGCTTCGTGTGCAGCCGCTGCAGGGTGCGGCGGCACCAGAGCGCGAACGCGGGCGTGCCGCGGCCGTCCGGCGGCGGCGGCAGCGGCCCACCGCCGGCAGGCCCGCAGGCTGCCGCGGCCAGGGTCGGGCCGGCCCCCTCGGTCCTCGCCATCACCGCACCCCCGCACGCCTTGCCCGCATGTCGGCCGCCCTGTCGGACCTGGTTGATGATGCCTGACCATCGCCGTCGGGGGGAATCTCCGGGCGAATCCGGCGCGGCAGGCGGCCCGGCGGAGCGCGCGCCGCGCGCAGCCGGGCCACCGGCGAGACTGTCGGCATGGACAGCGTCGGCTCGCCACCCGCCACCGAACCCGGGGAGACCGCCGCCGACGCTGCACGCCCGGACGGCGAGGCGCCGGCGCGGCGGCCCGGCCCCGGTCTGCGCCGCCGGCTGCACCAGGAGATCGCGTTGGTCGTCGCCGTGGCCGTGGGTGGGTCCGCGGTGTCCGCGATCATCTCGCTCACCGCGAGCCTGACGGCCCACCGCTCGCTGGCCTCTCAGACGGCGGTGCTCGTGGGGCCGGCCAGCCCCCGGCCGCTCGTCGACCTGGCCTACCAGCTGCTGGGCGTGGCCACCGGCCTGCTGCCGGCCCTGCTGCCGGTGTTCCTGCTCGCGCGGGACGGCCGCCGGATCCCCGGCCTGGACCTCCGCCGCCCCGGCTCCGACGCGTGCCGCGGGCTGGGCGTGGCCGTGGTGATCGGCGGCGCCGGCCTGGGGCTCTACCTCGCGGCGCACGCGGCCGGGCTGGCGCTCACCGTGGTGCCGGAGGACCTGCCGCCCACCTGGTACCGGATCCCGCTGCTGGTGCTGCAGGCCGCGCAGAACGGCGTGCTCGAGGAGGTGGTGGTCCTCGGCTACCTGCTCGTGCGCCTGGCGGACCTGCGCTGGGGCACCGTGCGCGCGGCCGTGGCCAGCGCGGTCGTGCGCGGCTCGTACCACCTCTACCAGGGGTTCGGCGCCTTCGTCGGCAACGTGATCATGGGGCTGATCTTCGCCACGCTGTACCGCCGCTGGGGCCGCGTGATGCCCCTGCTGGTCGCCCACACGCTGCTCGACGTGGGCGCCTTCGTCGGGTATGCGCTGGTGGCCGGGAAGGTCAGCTGGATTCCCACCCCCCGGTGACCCGGCGGGGGTGACCGCGCCCCGGTGGCCCGCCGGCCACCGGGGCGCGGACTGCTACTTCGCGGGGCCCGCCGCGGTGATCGCGGCCTGGAACGCCTCGGGCGTGCCCGAGTAGTCGCGCGTCACGTTGCCGTTCAGCAGGATCATCGGCGTGGCCACCTGGCCGGTCTTCTTCAGCATCACGGACTGGCCGGCGTCGTTGGCCTTGGTCGCGAACTTCAGGTAGGTCCCCTTGTTCACGCACGTCCCGAACGCCGCCTGGTCGAGGCCCGCGGGCCCGGCGAAACCGATGAGGTCCGCGTTGCTGGGCGGCTGGTAGGCCCCGGACCCGGTGGGCTCGGGCGGCTGGTGGGCGAACAGCGCGTCGTGGTAGGCGCGGTACTTGCCCTGGTCCTGCGCGCAGCCCGCCGCAGCGGCCGCCCGGGCGGAGTAGTCGGAGCCGAAGTTCTGGCTGACGAAGGTCATCAGGTGGTAGGAGATCGTGAGCTTCCCGGCGTCGACCATCTGCTCGAGGCCCGTGTTCTGGGCCGCCTCGACCTGCTTGCAGATCGGGCAGGCGAAGTCCTCGTAGATGTCCAGGTGCGGCACGCCCGTGGCGGCCCCCTCCGGGATGCCCGCGGCCACGGTGGGGACGCCGGCCGGCAGCGCCGTCGCGCTGTTGGACCTGCTGGTGTTCACGGCGACGAAGACGCCGACCACGACCGCGATCACCACCACCACGATCAGCGGCGCCCGCAGCTTGCGCAGGGCGTCCTGCCGCTTCTGCTGCTTGATGCGCTTCTCGCGCAGCGCCCTACGGGCGTCGCTCTTGTCGGCGGTCTTGCTGCTCACGCGGGCTGCTCCTCGGGGAACGGGTCGGACGGGTCAGGCGCGGTCGGCGGCGGCCAGCGCGAACTTCGTGCGCGGGCGCCAGACCAGCAGGGCGGTCACCAGGAACATGAGGCCGTCGCGCAGGTAGTCCCGACCGTAGTGGGTCACCTCGACGACGCCGCCCGCACTGAAGCAGCCGCAGTCGATCTTGATGCCGCGGACGTCGACCGACACGATGGCGCCGATGTAGGCCAGCAGCATGAGACAGGCGATCGCGGCGACGGTGCGCGTGGCGTAGCCGAGCACCAGCAGCACGCCCACGACGACCTCGAGCGCCGGCACCGCGTAGGCCACCGGGTGCACCAGGCCGTCGGGCAGGAGCTGGTAGAGCTTGACCTGGCTGACCATGCGGTCGACGTGCACCGCCTTCGGCAGGCCCGCGTAGAGCAGCCCTGCGCCCATGCCGAGCCGGATGACGAGTCCCACCCAGGGCAGCCACCGGTCGAGGGGGCCCCGGGTGCGGTTGTCGGGGGCGCTGGCACGGGCCGCGGTGGCGGCTGACGTCACGGTGGGACTCCTGGTCGACGGAACGGTCCGGGGCGGCCCCAGCATGGCAAACGACGCTTGAAGCGTCATCCTTCTGGGCTGACAGTTCCCTGGCAGTCAGGTAACGATGCCGCGCGTGGCCGCGTTCCGCCACCTCCCCCGCCCGCGGGGCGACGGTTCAGTCGGCGCGGGCGAGCCGCGCGGCCTCGGCGCCCACCCGCGGGGCAGGCGACGGCACCCCGAGGACCGGCAGCGGCCGCTCGGCCTGCCCGGCGGCCACGGCGTCCGGCCCCTCGCCCCGGGCGCGGCGGGCCTCGCCGGCGGCGCGCTCCCAGCGCTGCTCGATGTGGCCGAACCGCCAGATCGCCAGGGCCGCCAGCCAGATCGCCGCGAACATGCCGACCAGCACGTAGCCCGCCGTGTTGAGGTTGAACGCCGCCGCGTAGTCCCAGAGGCCGCCGTGCAGCCGCAGCTGGCCGGCCAGGACCTGCAGCAGCTCCAGGCTGCCCACGAAGAACGCCACGAGCACCGACAGCCCGGTGATCGCGATGTTGTAGTAGACCTTCCGCACCGGCTTCGAGAACGCCCAGCCGTAGGCGAAGTTCATGAACGAGCCGTCGATGGTGTCGAGCAGCGACATCCCGGCCGCGAACAGCAGCGGCAGCGACAGGATCGCCCAGAACGGCAGCCCGGCCGCGACGGAGCCGCCGGCCAGCACCAGGAACGCGATCTCGGTGGTGGTGTCGAAGCCGAGGCCGAACAGGAAGCCGAGCGGGTACATCTTCCAGCTGCTGTCGATGGTGCGCGCCAGCGGGCCGAAGAAGCGGAACAGCAGCCCCCGGGCCTGCAGCTGCTGCTCCAGCTCGGCGTCGTCGAAGGCGCCGCGCCGCATCGCCACGAAGACCTTCACGATGCCGATGAGGACCAGCAGGTTGAGCAGCGCGATGAGGTAGAGGAAGCCGCCCGACACGGTCGTCCCGAACAGCCCCGTGTAGTGGTGCAGCCGGGAGTTCTCGTCGCTGATCGCGCCGCCGAGGGCGCGGATGCCCAGGCCGAGCGCCACCACCATCACGGCGACGACGCTGGAGTGGCCCAGCGAGAAGAAGAAGCCGGTCCCGAGCGGCCGCTTCCCCTCGCTCATGAGCTTGCGGGTGGTGTTGTCGATCGCCGAGATGTGGTCGGCGTCGAAGGCGTGCCGCATCCCCAGCGTGTACGCGACGAGCCCGGTACTGAAGCCGAACGCGTTCCGGCCGCTCAGCACGTAGTGGCCGCGCACCGCCGCGACGAGGACGGCGAGGCCCGCGACGTGCAGGAAGGCGATGAAGCCGAACATGGCGGCGAGGCGGCGCCATTCCTCGGGCTGCAGCCGATCGCGCAGCCGGGCACGGGGGGCGGCGCTCGTCATATTGCAAGCTTGTCGCAAGTGCAGCGACCCTGCAACAAGAGCCACCACAGGCGCCGGGGGGCTGCTGCTCCCTAGGCTGGCACCGTGGGAGCCACACCGCACGTCGAGGCCGCCGGGCCACCAGAGGGCCACCACGGGGGCCACGCGCACGACCACGCGCACGATCACGACCACCAGCACGGCCACGGCCTGCTCGCCCGGCTGCGCCACCTCGTCGTCCCCCACAGCCACGACCTGGCCGACCAGATCGACGACGCGCTGGAGGCCGACAGCCGCGGCACCCGCGCGCTGGGGGTCTCGCTGGTCGGCCTCGGCCTCACCGCGGCGATCCAGGCGGTCGTCGTCGTCGTGTCGGGGTCCGTCGCCCTGCTGGGCGACACGCTCCACAACGTGGCCGACGCCGCCACCGCCATCCCGCTGTTCGCCGCCTTCGTGCTGGCCCGTCGGCCGCCCAACCGCCGCTACACCTACGGGTACGGCCGCGCGGAGGACCTCGCCGGCGTCGCCGTCGTCCTGGCGATCACGCTCTCGGCCGGCGCCGCGGCGTACGAGGCGGTGCGGCGCCTGCTCTCGCCGCAGCCGGTGCACCACCTCTGGGCCGTCGCCCTGGCGGGCGTCATCGGCTTCATCGGCAACGAGCTCGTGGCGCGGTACCGCATCACGGTCGGCCGGCAGATCGGGTCCGCCGCCCTGGTGGCCGACGGGCTACACGCCCGCACGGACGGCTTCACCTCGCTCGCCGTGGTCGTCGGCGCGGGCGGTGTCGCCCTCGGGTTCGACCGAGCCGACCCCGTCGTCGGCCTGCTCATCACGCTGGCCATCCTCGGGGTGCTGCGCCAGGCCGCGCGCGAGGTGTACCGGCGGCTCATGGACGCCGTCGACCCGGAGCTGGTGGCGACCGCCGAGCGGACACTCGCCGAGGTCCCCGGGGTGCGCGAGGTCGGTGAGCTGCGGCTGCGCTGGCTGGGGCACCAGCTGCTCGCCGAGGTGGCCGTCCACGTCGACGGGCGCCAGACCGTCGCCGAGGGGCACGCCGTGACGGTCGCCGCGGAGCACGCCCTGCTGCACGCGCTCCCCCGCCTGTCCGGCGCGCTCGTGCACGCCGACCCGGCCGACTCCCACCCCACCGACCACGCCACCGTCGCCCACCACAAGGGCCCTGCTGCCGGCCGGCCCGCCGACCCTGCTGGCGGAACCCCGTGACCACCCCGAGGACCGGCCGCCGGCTGCTCATCCTGCTGGGCTCGGGCGAGACCAGCCCGACGATGGTGACGCCGCACCAGCAGTGGTTCGCCGCGCTGGAGGCCGCGACCGGCGGCCCGGTGCCCGCCGTCCTGCTGGACACGCCGTACGGCTTCCAGGCCAACCGGGGCGACCTGAACGCGAAGGCGGTCCGGTACTTCGGCACCAGCGTCGGCCGGCCCGTGACGGTGGCCTCCTACCGGACCGAGCCCGAGGGCTCCGCCGTGGACGCGCTGGCCGAGCAGACCGCGCTGGAGCAGGTCCGGGCGGCGCGGTGGATCTTCGCCGGGCCGGGGTCCCCCACGTACGCGCTGCGGCGTTGGGGCGGCACCCCGCTGGCCGACGCGCTGGTCGACACCCTCGCCCCCGGCGGCCCGGGCGGCGCCGTGCTGTTCGCGAGCGCGGCCGCGCTGACCCTGGGAGCGGTCACCGTCCCCGTCTACGAGATCTACAAGTCCGGCGAGCTGCCGGCCTGGCGGACCGGCCTGGACGTGGTGGGCCGCGTGCTCGGCTGGACCTGCGCCGTCGTGCCGCACTACGACAACACCGAGGGCGGCAACCACGACACCCGCTTCTGTTACCTCGGTGAGCCGCGGCTGCGGCACCTGGAGCAGCAGCTGCCCGAGGGGGCGTTCGTCCTCGGTATCGACGAGCACACCGGGCTGGTCTGCGACCTCGACGCCGGCACCGCCACGGTCGTCGGCCGCGGCGGGGTGACCGTCCGCGTGGCCGGTCGCTCGTCCGTCCTGCGCGCGGGGTCGACGGTGCCGCTGACGCACCTGGCCGCGCTGGCCCGCGGCGGCGGGGCGGTGGACGCGGCGGAGCCCGGGGTCCCGGTGGCGGCCGACCCGGCGGCCGATGGCCCCGCGGAAGCGATGCCCTCCCTCGCGACGGAGACCGCCCGCTGCCAGGCGGCGTTCGACGCGGCGCTCGCGGGCCGCGACGTCGACGGCGCGGTGCGGGCAGTGCTGGCGCTCGACGACGCGGTCGCCGGCTGGTCCACGGACACGCTGCAGGGCGAGGACGCCGACCGGGCCCGGGCGGCGCTGCGGGGGATGGTGGTCCGGCTCGGCCAGCTGGCCCGCACCGGCGCCGCCGACCCGCGCGACGTCGTGGGGCCGTTCGTCGAGCTGCTGCTCGAGGCCCGGCGGAACGCCCGCGCCGGCAAGCGCTACGCCGAGGCCGACGCCCTGCGCGACGAGCTCGCCCGGGCGGGCATCGAGGTGCGGGACACGGCCGACGGCGCAGAGTGGCACCTCGTGGTCGGCTGACGGTGGTCGGCCGACGGTGGTCGGCCGACGGGTCGATCGGCCCCGGCGCTCAGCCTGTCGCGCCCTGCTGCTGCCCGCCCTGCTGCTGCCCGCCCTGCTGCTGCCCGCCCTGCTGGTCCTCGGCGAGCTGGCGGCGGACGTCCGCCATGTCCAGCGCCTCCACCGCACCGATGAGCTCCTCCAGCGCCGACGGCGGCAGCGCCCCGGGCTGGGAGAACACGAGGACGCCGTCCCGGAACGCCATGAGCGTCGGGATCGACTGGATGTGCGCCTCCGCGGCCAGCTCCTGCTCCGCCTCCGTGTCGATCTTGGCGAAGGTGATCTCGGGGTGCTTCTTGCTGGCGGCCTCGAAGGTCGGCGCGAACGTGCGGCACGGGCCGCACCAGGAGGCCCACCAGTCGACGAGGGTGATCCCGTTCCGGTTGACGGCGCGGTCGAACGCGCCCTTGGTCAGGTTGATGATTGCCATCCCTGCGTCCTACCCCTTCCCGTCGCACGGCGCCCCTTCAGCAGGGCTGTGTTCCGGCCGGGAACCGCTCGCTACGGTGGGGCCATGACCGCTCCCGCGCGCCTCTCCCCCGGCGATCCCGCCCCCGCCTTCACCCTCCCCGACGCCGACGGCACGCCGCGGTCGCTCGCGGACTTCGCCGGTCGGCGGGTCGTGCTCTACGCCTACCCGGCCGCGTCGACGCCCGGGTGCACGAAGCAGGCCTGCGACTTCCGGGACAACCTCGCGCTGCTCAACGACGCCGGGTACCAGGTGCTCGGCATCTCGCCGGACAAGCCCGCCAAGCTGGCGAAGTTCCGCGACGCCGAGGGGCTGACCTTCCCGCTGCTGAGCGACCCGGACAAGGAGGTCCTCGCGGCCTACGGGGCCTTCGGCGAGAAGCAGCTCTACGGCAAGACGGTCACCGGCGTCATCCGCTCGACGTTCGTGATCGGGCCGGACGGGACGCTGGAGAAGGCGCTGTACAACGTGAAGGCCACCGGGCACGTGGCCAAGCTGCTGCGGGACCTGGAGCTCGCCGCCTAGCACGGCGACCTTTCCCGCGGACGCTGCGCGCGCACGAGTGGGGCCGGCGGGATTCGAACCCGCACTGGCGTGCTCCTAAGGCACGTGCCTCTGCCGTTGGGCTACGGCCCCGTGACCCGGCTGCCGTCGCCGCCGAGCGCCGTCCGCAGTCTGCCAGCTGCCCGGGGCCACCGGTGCCCTGCCGCACCTGACGCCGACGCCCGGGGCCTGCCGGGTGGCTGGGAAGCCCCCGCCGACCAGGCAGCCGGGTCGCGCGCAACCCAACTCGGCAGTAGCGTGCCGAGCAGGGCGCCGACGTCGAACCGGACGGGGCGACCCGCACGAACACCGGCACCTGTACCGCCCGCGCCGACCCGCAGTCCGCCTCCGCGGACTGGTCCGGACCTGGAGGGGCCATGCCTGTTCCTGCGTCGCCGACCGCCCTGCACCCGCCCCGCCCGCCGGAGCCGCCACCCCAGGCATCGCCTCCCCCGCTGCACGGCGACGACGTCGCCGCCTTCGCAGGCCGCGCGGTCGCCCCCTGCCCGCGCCCGCCCGGCGCCCTGCCCCGGCTCGGGGTCGAGGCGGAGTGGTTCGTCCACGACGCCGCCGACCCCGGGCGCACCGTCGCCCTCACCGAGCTCCCCGACGGGCTGGTCGGCTCGACCCTGCCGGCCGGCAGCCGGGTCACCGTCGAGCCGGGCGGGCAGCTGGAGGTGTCCGGGCCCTGCCTGCCGGTCGCAGCGGCCGTCGCGGCACTCACCGCGGACGTCGCGCTGGTCGCCGGGCTGCTGGCCCCGCTCGGCCTGGCGCTGCACGGTGCCGGGCTGGACGACCGGCCGCCGGTGCAGCAGCTCGCGACGCCCCGGTACGCGGCAATGCGGGCTGCCTTCGCGGCCTGCGATGCGGCGCGGGGCGGCCCCGAGCCCGGCCGCACGATGATGTGCCGCACCGCCTCCCTGCAGCTCAACGTCGACGCGGGGACGACCCCCGGGCAGGTCCGGCGCCGCTGGCACCGCGCGCACCTGGTCGGGCCGCTGCTGGTGGCGCTGTCGGCCGGCGGTCGGCCCTCCCCGCGCTGGCAGGTCTGGCAGCGCCTGGACCCGGCCCGGACCCGGCCCACGCACGACATCGCCACCCCCGACGCGGACCCGGCCGCCGAGTGGGAGCGGCAGCTGCTGACCACCCCGGTCCTGCTCGTCCGCGAGGGCGACGAGTGCCACGCCGGCAGCGGCTTCACGCTGGCGGACTGGCTGGCCCGGCCGGAGCTCGCCGGCCGCCCGGCCACGCTCGCCGATCTGGAGCTCCACGCCACGACCCTGTTCCCGCCGGTGCGGCCCCGCGGCTGGCTGGAGCTGCGCCCCGCCGACGCGGTCCCCGCAGCGCACCTGCCCGGGCTGGCGGCCGTGGGCACCGCACTCGTCGAGACCGACACCGGCGCCGTCGAGGACGCCCTGACCCCGACCGCCGGGGACGGGGCGACCCCGTGGGTCGACGCCGCGCGCCGGGGGCTGGCGGAGCCGGCGCTGCGCGGGGCGCTGCGGCAGCTCACCGGACCGCTGCTCGCCACGCTGCAGGACGCGGCCCCGGACCTGCTGCCCGCCGCGGCAGGCGTCGTCGCGGACGCCCTGGAGGGGGCCGCATGACCGTCGCCGCCCTCGACCGGGAGCGGGCCGCTGCCGCGCTCGAGGCCAGCCGCACCCGGTCCCTCACGCTCACCGACGTGGCCGAGCCGGAGCTGCTCGCGCAGCACAACCCGCTGATGTCGCCGCTGGTGTGGGACCTCGCGCACGTCGGCAACTACGAGGAGCTGTGGCTGCTGCGGGCCCTCGACGCGGCGCACCGGCCGGTGCTCGCCGGGATCGACGAGCTCTACGACGCGTTCCTCCAGCCGCGGGCGACCCGGCCCGCCCTGCCGCTGCTGTCACCGGAGCAGTCGCGCCGCTACCTGGCCGAGGTGCGCGGCCGCACGCTCGACCTGCTCGACGCGACGCCGCTCGACGACGAGACCAACCCGCTCACGTTCCGCGGCCTCGTCTACGCCATGGTGGCGCAGCACGAGCACCAGCACGACGAGACGATGCTGGCCACCCACCAGCTGCGCGCGGGGCCGCCGTTGCTCCGCGCCGCGCCGCCCGCGCCGGGCCGCGACGTCCGATGCCTGTCCCGGTTCGTCGACGTCCCCGCGGGTCCGTTCACCCTCGGAACCGACACGGACCCCTGGGCCTACGACAACGAACGCGGCGCGTCCGTGCAGGTGCTGCCCGCCTACCAGATCGAGCGGTTCCCGGTCACCAACACGGCGTACCAGGCGTTCATCGCCGACGGCGGCTACGACGACCCGCGCTGGTGGTCGCCGGCCGGCTGGGAGCACCGGCGGGCCGCGGGGCTCGTCGCACCCCTGTTCTGGCAGCGGGATCCCGGCGGCGGCTGGCTGCGCCGCCGGTTCGGCGTCGTGGAGCCCCTGCCGCCCGACGAGCCGGTGCAGCACGTCTGCTTCCACGAGGCGGCGGCCTACGCCCGGTGGTCGGGCGCCCGCCTGCCCACCGAGGCCGAGTGGGAGAAGGCCTGCGGCGAGCACCGCTACCCGTGGGGCGCCACACCGCCGGACCCGGCACGCGCGACCCTGGGCGGAGAAACGCTGGGCCCATCGCCCGTCGGGGCGCACCCCGCCGGCGCCTCACCGTACGGTTGCGAGCAGCTACTGGGTGGCGTCTGGGAGTGGACGTCGAGCGCGTTCGGCCCGTACCCCGGGTTCGTTGCGTTCCCATACCCGGAGTACAGCGCGGTGTTCTTCGGCGACGAGTACCGCGTGCTGCGGGGCGGTTCCTGGGCGACGCACCCGGACGCGGTCCGGTCCACGTTCCGGAACTGGGACTACCCCATCCGCCGGCAGATCTTCGCGGGCTTGCGCTGCGCGCGGGACGTCCCCGACGCCGCCGGGGCCTGACCGTGTGCCGTCACGTCGGGTACCTCGGGGAGCCGATCGCGCTCGGCGCCCTGGTCTACGAACCCGCATCCGGGCTGGAGCGGCAGTCCTGGGCGCCGCGCCTGCAGGAGCACGGCACCGTGAACGCGGACGGCTTCGGCGTCGGGTGGTACGTCCCCGGGCGGGCGACGCCGGCGCGCTACCGCCGGGCGGTGCCGCTGTGGACCGACGCGAACCTGCGCTCGATCGCGCCCACCGTCGCGAGCGGCTGCATCGTGGCCGCCGTGCGCTCCGCCACGATCGGCATGCCGATCGAGGAGACGGCGACCGCGCCGTTCCAGCTCGGCGACGTGCTGTTCTCCCACAACGGGCTCGTGGACCCCGACGCGCTCCGGCACCTGCTGATGCTCGAGGGGCCCGACGCCGTGCTGCCCGACTCGCCGTGCGACAGCGCGCAGGTCGCGGCGCTGCTCGCCACGCGGGTGCGCGACGGGGTCCCGCTGCTGGCGGCCGTCGCCTCGCTCGTGGCCGACATCGCGGCGATCGCGCCGACGGCGCGGCTCAACCTGCTGGCCGCCAGCGGCAGCGAGCTGGTCGCCACGCGGTGGGGCGACACGCTGTGGAACCTCGCGACACCGACGGGCGTCACCCTCGCCAGTGAACCGCTCGACGACCGCCCGGGCTGGGCGGAGATCCCGGACCGCACCCTCGCGCACGTCCTCACCGTCGGGGCGACCCACACCCTGGCGCTGCACCCGCTGCCCGACCCCCTCGCCCCCGCCGGACAGGAGAGCCCGTGAGCGTTTCCGTCGACCTCTTCCGCCTCGACCGTCACCTCGCCCCCGGTGACGCGCGCGCCGCCCTGGCCGCCGACGTGCTCGCCGGGCTCACCGGGCGCCCGAAGTGGCTGCCGCCCAAGTGGTTCTACGACGCTGCGGGGTCGCGGCTGTTCGACGAGATCACCCGGCTCCCCGAGTACTACCCGACCCGTACCGAGCGCGCGCTGCTGGCCGCCTCGGCCGCGGACATCGCCGCGCGCAGCGGCGCCACGACGCTGGTCGAGCTCGGCAGCGGCACCTCGGAGAAGACCCGACTGCTGCTGGACGCGCTGCGCGCCGCGGGCACGCTGCGCTCGTTCGTGCCGTTCGACGTCGACGCGACCGTGCTGGCGGAGGCGGCCGGGGCGCTGTGCGCCGCCTACCCCGGGCTGGCCGTGCACGGCGTGGTCGGCGACTTCGAGCGGCACCTGCCGCTGCTGCCGCGGCCCGGCCGGCGGCTGGTGGCCTTCCTCGGCGGCACCATCGGCAACCTGCCGCCGGCCGCGCGGCGGTCGTTCCTCGCGGAGCTGCGCGGCTGCCTCGCGCCGGGCGAGGGGTTCCTGCTGGGGGTCGACCTGGTGAAGGACGCGGCGATCCTGCAGGCCGCCTACGACGACGCCGCCGGGGTCACTGCCGCCTTCAACCGCAACGTGCTGCGTGTCCTCGACCGCGAGGCCGGGGCGGCCTTCGACCCGGCCGACTTCGACCACGTCGCGGTGTGGAACGCGGCGGAGGCATGGATCGAGATGCGGCTGCGGGCGCGCCGCGACCTCACTGTGCCGATCACCAGCCCGGAGCTCGGCCTCGACCTCGTGGTCGAGCTGGCCGCCGGCGAGGACATCCTCACGGAGATCAGCGCCAAGTTCACCGTTGCCGGTATCGAGGCCGAGCTGGCCGCCGCTGGTTTCGACGTCCTCACCTCGTACACCGACGGGGTGATGGCCCTCGTCCTCGCCGCGCCCGCGGCGGTGACCCCCTGACGGCGCTGCCGGACCCGGAGCTCGCGGCGGAGTGGCGCGCGGCGCGACTGACGCCGGAGGTGCTGCACCTCGACACCGCGGCCTGCGGCGTGCCGTCCCGCGCGACGCTCGCCGCGCTGACCGCGCACGTCACCGCCGAGGCGGTCCGTGGCGGCTACGTGGCGGAGGCCGCGGCCGCCCCGGTGCTCGAGGCCGCGGCCGGCGACCTGCTGCACCTGTTGGGCGCCCCGCCGGGCTGGGGGACCTCCGACGTCGCCTGGGTCGGCAGCGCGTTCGACGCGGTGGCGCTGGTCGTGGGGCACTGGCCGCTGCCCCGCGGCGCCCGCGTCGGGGTGCTCGCGTCGGACTACGGCCCGCACCGGTCGCTTCTGCTGGAGCGGCTGGCGCCGCTGGGCGGCACGCTCGTCGAGCTGCCGGCGGACCCGGTGACCGGGGTCGCCGAGCCCTCGGCGTGGCCCGCGGCGCTCGACGGCCTCGCGCTGGTGTCCGTCTGCCAGGTCGCCAGCCACGACGGCGCCGAGCAGCCCGCCGCCGAGCTCGCCGCCGCGTGCCGCGCCGCCGGGGTCCCGCTGCTGCTCGACGTCGCGCAGGCGCTGGGGCAGGTCCCGGTCGGCCGCGGGGACAGCGCGCCGGCCGACGTCGTCGTCGGCACGTCCCGCAAGTGGCTGCACGGGCCGCGGGGGGTCGGGTTCCTCGCCGCGTCGCCGGCGGTGATAGCTGCCCTGCGCACGACGACGCAGCGCCCGACTCCCGGCTGGGACGGCCGTACGGCGGACACGGCCCGCTGCGCGGCGGACCTGACGACGGGCGAGGCGCCGGTGGCCGCGCGCGTGGGGCTCGCCCGGGCGCTCGCGGAGCTGCGGGCCGCCGGGCCGGAGCGGGTGCACCGGCGGGTCGCCGCCGCCGGCGCGCTGCTGGCCGGGCTGCTCGCGGAGGTCCCGGGCTGGCGGGTGTCACCGGGAACGGCGCTCGCCGCGGGGCAGGTGACCCTGCTGGTGCCCGAGGGGTTCGGGCCGGGCGACGTCGCCGCGGTCCGCGCCGCGCTGCTGCGGGAGGGGATCCTGGCCAGCGCGATCGCGCCGGAACGCTGCCCACCGCGGCTGCGCAGGCCGGTGCTGCGGTTCTCCCCCGCGGTGGGGGTGACGGCCGACGAGCTGGCTCGGGTGCCCGCCGCGTTGCACCGCGCTACCCTCGCCGCGGTCGCCGCCGGCGGGGTGCGGGTCTAGCCGACGCCCAGCAGCCGGGCCACCACCGGCGCCAGCGCCCGGAACGCCTGGCCGCGGTGGCTGATCGCGTCCTTCTCCTCGGCGGTCAGCTCGGCCGTGGTGCGGTCGGAGCCGTCGGGCACGAAGATCGGGTCGTACCCGAAGCCGTTGCTGCCGCGCCGCTCCCGCACGAGCCGGCCGCGCAGCTCGCGGGTGACGACCTCCTCGCGGCCGTCGGGCAGCACGACCGCCGCGGCGCAGACGAACGCGGCGCCCAGCCGCTCGTCGGGGGTGTCGGCGAGCTGCGCGAGGACCAGCTCGAGGTTCGCGTCATCGTCGCCGTGCCGTCCCGACCAGCGTGCGGACAGGATGCCGGGCATCCCGTTGAGCGCGTCCACGGTGAGACCGGAGTCGTCGGCGATGGCCGGGTGCCCGGTGGCCCCGACCGCCTCGTGCGCCTTCAGCAGCGCGTTCGCGGCGAAGGTCGCGCCCGTCTCGGGGCCCGGCTCGTAGGCCGTCACGTCGGCGAGCCCGAGCAACTCGATGCCGTGCGGCGCCAGGATGCGGCGCAGCTCGGCCACCTTGCCGGCGTTGCGCGTGGCCAGGACCACGGCGGGGGTGGTCACCGCGCCGTCGTGGCCAGCGGGACGGCGAGGGCAACCCGCTGCAGCCGCACCAGCTCGCCACAGCCACCGACCGCCAGGTCCAGCAGCGCGTCCAGCTCGTCGCGCCGGAAGGTCTCCCCCTCGGCGGTGCCCTGCACCTCGACGAACGAGCCGTCCGCGCGGCAGACGACGTTCATGTCCGTGCCGGCGGTCGAGTCCTCGGCGTAGTCCAGGTCCAGCACCGGCGTGCCGCCGACGATGCCGACACTGACCGCCGCGATCGGCTCGCCGAGCGCCTTCGCGGGGTCGGTGAGACCGCGGCGGCCCAGCCAGCCGATGGCGTCGGCCAGCGCCACGTACGCGCCGGTGATGGCCGCCGTGCGCGTCCCGCCGTCGGCGACGAGGACGTCGCAGTCGATGGCGATGCTGGACTCACCCAGGGCCTTCAGGTCCACGGCTGCCCGCAGGCTGCGGCCGATGAGTCGGCTGATCTCGTGGGTGCGGCCGCCGACGCGGCCCCGCACGGACTCGCGGTCGTTGCGGGTGTTCGTGGCACGCGGCAGCATCGCGTACTCGGCGGTGACCCAGCCGAGCCCGCTGCCCTTGCGCCAGCGCGGGACACCCTCGGTGACGCTCGCGGCGCACAGGACGCGGGTGCGGCCGAACGAGACGAGAACCGATCCCTCGGCGGAGTCCTGCCAGCCGCGCTCGAAGCTGATGGGTCGGAGCTGGTCCGGCGCGCGGCCGTCGGGGCGTGACATGCCGTCGAGCCTACCGAGCCCCGGGAACAGCCCGGTCCCCCGTCAGACCGGGTAGCGGGCGTCCGTGCGCGCGACCGCCACGTCGGCGAACACCCCGGCGGCGTCGCTCAGCACCCGGTCGCTGTCGACCCAGGGCACGAGGTGGGTGAGCAGCAGCTTCCCCACGTCGGCCTTCGCGGCGTGCTCGGCGGCACCGCGGCCCGTGAGGTGGACGCCGTCGGGCAGGGGCTGGCCGTCGTCCTGCCAGCTGGCCTCGCAGAGGAACAGGTCGCTGCCCCGCGCCAGGTCGATCAGCCCCGGGCACGGCCCGGTGTCGGCGGAGTAGGTGAGCGTGCGGCCGCCGGCGGACAGCCGCGCGGCGTGGCACTGGATGGGGTGCGCCGTCCTCGCGAGGTCGACGGTGAACGGGCCGATGTCGAGGCGGCCCGGGTTCACCTCCCGCCAGTCGTAGACGTCCGTGAGCTCACCCGGCGGCAGGTGGTCGAAGGCGCCGCAGATGCGGTCCTGGGTGCCGGACGGCCCGTACACGGGGAGCAGCGGCGGGGGGCCCTGCGGCGCGTACTTGCGCGCATAGGCATAGGCGACCAGGTCGATGCAGTGGTCGGCGTGCAGGTGGCTGACGAAGACGGCGTCGATGTCGAACAGTTCGCCGTGCCGCTGCAGCGCGCCCGTGGCGAAGTTCCCCGCGTCGAGCAGCAGGCGGAAGCCGTCGTGCTCCAGCAGGTACGAGGAGCAGCCGCTGTGCGGCCCCGGGTAGGTCCCCGCGCACCCGAGAACCGTCAGTTCCATCGGACGCCCTCCATCGGCCCCACCCTAAGGCCTCGCCGTACGCATCTTCCCCGCCTCCCGGAGATGATGTCAGCGGGCCGTCCCGAGGCCCACCGCGCTTAGTCTCACTTATTACGTGATGTGAGAGTAAGCTGGCGGCGTGACCTCAGCTCCGGCGTGGCCCGCCGTCGGCTACGAGACGCTGCCGTGGCGCAGCCGCTACGAGCAGGGCACCGCGTCGCGGGCCGAGATCCGCCGCCACGCCGGCCCCTACCGTGCCGCCGTGCTGCCGCCGATCGCGGACACCGAGCTGCTGCTGCCCGGGGAGACCGCCGCCGCCGCGGCGGACGCCGCCGCGGAGATCGCCCGCTTCGACGCCGAGCTGGGCGGCGAGATCGCGCCGTTCGCCAGCGTGCTGCTGCGCTCGGAGTCCGCCGCCAGCAGCCGGATCGAGAACCTGACCGCCTCGGCCCGCGCCATCGCCGAGGCCGAGCTGGGGGCCCGCGGCTCGGGGAACGCCGCCGAGGTCGTGGCGAACACCCGCGCCATGGACGCCGCGATCGCCCTGGCGGACCGGCTGGACGCGGACGCCATCCTCGCCATGCACGCGGCGCTGATGGCCGACACGGACCCGGCCATCGCGGGCGCGTGGCGCACCGACCAGGTGTGGATCGGCGGCGGGCGGCTGGGGCCGCACCAGGCGCTGTTCGTCCCCCCGCAGGCGGCCGGCGTGGCACCGGCCATCGCCGACCTGGTCCGGTTCCTGTCCCGCGACGACCTGCCCGTGCTGCCGCATGCCGCGGTCGCGCACGCCCAGTTCGAGACCATCCACCCGTTCCCCGACGGCAACGGGCGCACCGGACGCGCCCTGCTGCACGCCGTGCTGCGCAGCAAGGGCCTGACCCGCAGCGTGACCGCGCCGGTGTCGGCGGGGCTGCTCACCGACACCGCGGCGTACTTCGCCGCGCTGGACGCCTACCGGGCCGGCGACCCGACCGCCATCGTGCGGGCGCTGGCGGACGCGTCGTTCGCCGCCGTGACCAACGGCCGCGCGCTGGTGGCCGAGCTGCGGGAGCTGCGGGCCCGCTGGGGCGAGACCGTCCGCGCCCGGCGCGACAGCGCGGTCTGGCGGGTGGCGGACCTGCTGCTGCGGCACCCCGTCGTCGACGCCGCCCTGCTCACGCGGGAGCTGGGCGTCGCCGGCACCAACGTGTACCGCTCCCTGGAGCCGCTGCAGGAGGCCGGGGTGCTGGTGGTGACCGGCGACGGGCGCCGCAACCGCACCTGGCGCGCCCCGGAGGTGCTGGCCGCACTGGACGCGTTCGCCGTCCGGGCGGGGCGGCGCGCCCGCTGAGCGCGCGCCGCCGCGCCCCGCACCGGGTTCCGTAGGCTGGGGGCATGTCCGCGCCAGCCCCCGCGACCACCGCGCCGTTCGACCCGGAGGCCGTGCGCGCCTTCCGGTTCACCGGCCTGGCCGTCGACCTGGCCGGCGGGACCGCCCGCTTCTCGTACGCGCTCGACGAGCGGGCGTTCACCGAGACGGTCACGTTCGTCGACCTGCCCCCGCTGAGCGGGCCGCGGGCCGCGGCGGCCACCCGGCTGCTGGAGCTCGCCTACCTCATCGCCGGTACCTCGTACTACAAGGCCGCGGCCCCCGGCGAGCTGCGGGACGAGACCGGGCTGGTCGCCGCCTACGGCGCCGACGCGCTGCGCGACATCTACCTGCACGGGCTCGGCGAGTACGCCTACGTCAACCGGCTGGACCTCGCGCCGCGGCTGCGGTTCACGGCGGCGGGACCGCCCGTCGAGCGGACCCCCGTCACGGGCCTGGACCTCGCGCACCGCGCGCTGGTCCCCGTCGGCGGCGGCAAGGACTCCGCCGTGTCCATCGAGGCGGCGCGCCGGGCCGGCACCGACCCGCTGCTGTTCACCGTCGGCCGGCACCGCGCCGTGGACGACACCGTGGCGGTCGCCGGGCTGCCGCTGGCCCGGGCGGTCCGGGCGCTCGACCCCGAGCTGTTCGCGCTCAACGCCACCGGCGCGCGCAACGGCCACGTCCCGGTGACCGCCGTCGTCATGTTGCTCGGCGCGGTCTGCGCGGTGGCGCACGGCTGCGACGCCGTGGCGCTGTCGAACGAACGCTCCGCCAGCGAGGGGAACCTCGTCTGGGCGGGGCGCGAGGTGAACCACCAGTGGTCCAAGGGGCTCGCGTTCGAGCGGCTGCTGCAGCAGCTGCTGGCCGCGCACGTCACCCCCGAGCTGGACGTGTTCTCGCTGCTGCGGCCGCTGTCGGAGCTGTCGATCGCGCAGCGCTTCGCCCGGCTGACCGCGTACCACCCCGTCGTGACCAGCTGCAACGCCGCGTTTCGCATCGAGGAGGGGCGCCGGGTGCACCGCTGGTGCGGCCACTGCCCGAAGTGCCACTTCGTGTTCCTGGCGCTGGCGCCGTTCCTCGGCCGGGCGGGCGTCGTCGAGGTGTTCGAGGGGCTCGACCTGTACGCCGACCCGGCGCAGCTCGACGGCTACCTGGCGCTGACCGGCGTCGCGGGCGACAAGCCGTTCGAGTGCGTCGGCGAGGTCGTCGAGTCGCGGGTGGCCGTGCGGCTGGCCGCCGAGACCGGCGACTGGGACGACGCGCCGGCGTTCGGGACGCTGGCCGAGCGGGTGCGGGCGGCGGGCTGGCCCAGCGACGCGCAGGTGGCCGAGGCGCTGACGCCGACCGCAGGGCCCGGGCAGCACGCGGTACCGGAGCGCCAGGCGGACCTGCTGGCGGCCGCCCTCGACCTCGCATGACCCCGCTGGACGCGGTGCCGCTGGCCGACCCGCTGACCCTGCCGGAGCTGGCCGGCCGCGCGGTCGCAGTCTGGGGTGCGGGGCGCGAGGGGCTGGCCGCGGTGTCCGCCGCGACGCAGGTCGGCGCAAGCGTCACCGCGGTCGTCGTCGACGAGGTGACCGACGCCGCCCGGGCCGCCGTGGAGGCCGCCGCACCCGGCCTGCCGCTGCTGGACGGGGCGGCGGGCGGGGCGGCGCTGCTCTCAGCCGAGGTGGTCGTGAAGTCCCCCGGCATCTCGCCCTACCGGGACGACGCCCGGGCGCTGCGGGCCGCCGGCGTGCTGCGGACGGGCGGGACGGCGCTGACGCTCGCGACCACCGCCGGCCAGGAGGTCGTCGGGGTCACCGGCAGCAAGGGGAAGTCGACGACCGCCAGCCTCATCGCCCACCTGCTGGAGGGACTGGGCCGGCCGGTCGTCCTGGGCGGCAACATCGGCGTGGCCCCGCTGGAGGTCCTCGGGACGCGGCTGCCGGGCATCACGACGGTGCTGGAGCTGTCGAGCTTCCAGAGCGCCGAGGTACGTCACTCCCCCGAGGTCGGGGTGTTCACGTCCTTCTTCCCGGACCACCTGGACTGGCACGGCAGCGTCGAGCGGTACCGGGCCGACAAGAGCAACCTGTTCCGGCACGGGCCCCGCGCCGTGGTGGCGGACGCGCTGGACCCGGCGGTGGCCGATGCGCTGGCGGGCGTGCCGCAGGTGGTGCACCACGGGCTGCCCGGCGGGGTGCACGTCGGGCCCGACGGCACGGTCCTGCGGGGGCGGACAGAGCTCTTCCCGCTCGCCGCGTCCCCGCTGCCGGGGCGGCACAACGCGGCGAACCTCTGCGCGGCGCTGACGGTGCTGGACGTGCTGGGGCTCGACCTCACCGACGCGCGGCTGCCGGAGGCGCTGACTCGGTTCCGGCCGCTCGCGCACCGGCTGGAGCGGGTGGCGAGCGCCGCCGGGCTGGAGTGGTACGACGACGGGCTGGCGACCACCCCGCAGGCCGCGATCGCCGCGGTGGAGGTGTTCGGCGCCCGGCCGGTGTGCCTGCTGCTGGGCGGCCGCGACCGGGGGCTGGACTACGCACCGCTGGCGGCGCACCTGGTGGCGCGGCCGGCGCCGACGGTGGCGCTGCTGCTGCCGGACAACGGCGGCCGCATCGCTGCGGCGATCTCCGCTGCCGGGCCGCCGGCCGGGCCGCTGGTGGTGGAGCGGGCGCCGGACCTGGCGGCGGCGGTGCGGCGGGCGTCGGAGCTGACGCCCGACGGCGGGGCGGTGCTGCTGAGCCCCGCGGCGCCCAGCTTCGGGCACTTCGCCGACTACCGGGACCGGGGACGGGCGTTCGTGGCGGCGGTGCGGGCGCTGGGCTGAGGGAGGGCGCCGCCCCCCACCGGCCCCACCTGACGCAAAACCCGGCACCACCCGACCCGCGTCACCCCGAGCCGCCTCAGGCCGGCCGCGCCACCTGCAGCGCTGCGAGCCGTAGGGCGTGGGCCTGCCACACCCGGCTGACGAAGTCCTCGGGCCGGCTCAACTCATGCGGCATCACCCGCACCACATCCCACCCGGCGCGACGCAACAGCTCGTCACGCTGCCGGTCCCGGGCCACGGCATCGGCTACCTCGTGGTACCGCAGGCCGTCCACTTCGATGGCGACGCGGGTGATGCGAATGGCCAGGTCGAGGTGGATCACCCCGATCGGGACCAGGTGGACCTCCACCTGCGCCTCGACGGGCAAGCCGGCGGCGACCAACAGGCCACGGGCGGCCCGCTCCGAGTCCGACTGAGCGGCGGGGTCGAGGCTCGCCAGCAGACACCGGAGCGACGCGTCCGCCTTGCCACCCCGTGCAGCGGACGCCACCAGGTCGGGAGGCCTCACCAGGCGCTGTTGGACACATGCGATCAGGAATCCCGCTCGTCTCCGCTCGGGCAGGGTCCGCGCGACATCGAGGGCCGTCCGAGCAACGCCCGTGACCGGGAGCTCCCCGCGGGCCTCCAGGTCGGTGGCAGCCAGCCCCCTCCGAGGCCGGTGCAGCACCAGGCCTTCCGGGCAGTCGCGGCGGAACTCCGTGCGCACGTGGATCCGACGATCCGGCGGCCGCAGCAGGGGCAGCCGCTGCAGCACCGCGGCCGTATCGTGCGACAGGCAGCTGCCGGGCGGCGCCCACAGCAGCGCCGCCCATCGGCGGCTCAGCTCACCTTCGTCCGCGGAGGCCACGACGTACGTCGCCGGCAGCACCCGGCGCCACCACCCGCGGTCCAGCCGATGGGCGATGCCGTGG
>JAOPWU010000248.1 GCA_025965515.1 Mycobacterium sp. | reverse complement strand
AGCCCGGCGCCCCGAACCGGCTGGCGATCGCCGTGCCGGACCACGCGCTGGACCACCTCACGTACACGGACGCGACGAAGCGGATCGCCGACACCGGCACCTGGGAGCTGGTGGACCGCACCGACCGGCGGACGGTGTTCCTGCTGCACGGGCGGGGCGGCACCGCCCGGTACGCGCTCATCATCACCGAGCAGGGCCTGCTGCTGCACCGGATGCGGGAGCCGGGGTGAGCGCCCCGAGATCACTTCTCCGTCTCCAACGGGTGAGACTGAGACCCGCGTCGGCCCGCCTGCGAGCTTCCAACAGTCGACGGGCCCAGAATGGACCCCTGTGATCAACCACCGTTCGGAGGGGGTGACTGACCAATGGAGATGAACCCGGCGCCGACGCTCACTGACGAGCGGTTTACAACTCCCCTGTACACACGTACCGAGGCCGCCCGGTACCTCTCGGTTCCGGCATCCACCTTCAAGACTTGGACCGACGGTTACGAGCGTCACAGCGAGGGCCGCGGGACCGTCGGCGCGCCCGTCCTGACAAGCATCAAGCCGCTCCAGCCAGGCCAGCGCGGACCAGTCGTTCCCTTCATCGGGCTCGCCGAGGGATTGGTCCTGGCGGCCATCCGCAGGAGCGGGGTGCCCCTGCAGCGCATCCGTCCAGCCCTCGCGCGACTCAAACACGATCTCGGGTTGCCGTACGCGCTCGCGAGTCAGCGGCTCTACACCGACGGCGCGGAAGTGCTCTACGACTACGCCCGCGATGACGGGGACCGCGAGTCGGAGGCGCTGCTGGACCTGGTGGTCGTAAGGAGTGGACAGCGCGTCTTCAACGAGGTCGTCGAGTCGTATCTCAGGCTGGTGAGCTTTGGGGAAGACGGCTACGCCCGTCTCATCCAGCTTCCTGCCTACGGGGTGGCCGAGGTGGTGGTCGATCCCACCAGGGGCTTCGGCCAGCCAATCTTCTCCCACGGGGGAGCCCGGCTCGAGGACGCACTCGCCATGTTCCGTGCCGGCGAACCGCTGGATGTGGTCGCCGACGAGTACGGCGTACCTGGGCCCGAGCTGGAAGACGCCGTGCGTGTAGCCACCCTCGTGGCTGCCTGACCGTGCGCAACGGGCACCCCGAGGGACTGCCCGACCTCTTCCTGGATCGCAGTTTGGGCGGCGTTCAGGTGCCGTCGCTACTACGCGCATCGGGGCTGAGACTGCGGACACTGAGCGAGGTCTACGGCCGACCGGACGATCAGACGGTGGCCGACGTGACCTGGCTCGAGCGTGCCGGAGACGCCGGCTGGGCCGTCCTCATGAAGGATGCCCGCATCCGTTACCGCCCAGCCGAACGCCAAGCGCTCATCACGCACAGGGTCCGGGCCTTCTGTCTCACTGCAGGGAACCTGCGCGCAGCTGAAATGGCGCAGTCTTATCTCTCCGTCCTGCCGGCGATGGCGACAGCTTGCGCGGACGTGGGGCCGTTCCTCTACGTCGCCTCATCGTCCGGGCTCCGGAAGGTGCCCCTCGTCGGACCAGCGGTGAGCCCGAGCAGCGCGGCCAGCACGCCGACGCCGAGCAGCAGCCAGGCGATGTAGTCCGCCACGTGCCGGAGTGCAGCCGCCGCAGCCCGCCCAGGGCCACGGCGAACGGCCGGAGCAGCGGCCCGGCCCGCCCGGCCGCCGCGCCCCCATAGAGCCCCAGCGCGGCGACCGCGACCGCCAGCACGGTGGACACCAGGCCGAGGGTGACGCCCAGCAGCGTCCAGCTGGTGCCCTCGGGGATCGGCACGGGACCGGCCGACGCGCCATGGAACACCTGCGCCAGGTAACCGGCGTGGTCGACGAACCGCACCGCCCCGCGACCCAGCGCCTGGGCGACCCCCGGCCAGGCGCCGACGGCCAGGCAGGTCAGCAGCAGCGCGACGATCGGCACCCCCATGATCCCGGGCATCCCGTGGAGCCACCGCGTCTCGCGCTCCTCCTCATCGCCGGTCGTCTCGTTCCCCTGCCCGCGCGGCAGGGTCCCGAGCCCCAGGAAGATCCGCCCACCCGCCCGCAGCACCGCGCCGCCGGTCAACGCGGACACCACCACTAACAGCACCGGGCCGAAGCCGTACCCGCCGACGCTCAGGGCGTCCTCGCCGACCGCCTTGCCCAGCGCGGTCCCGAAGGGCGGCAGCCCGGCGAGCGCCAACGCGCCGACGGCGAACAGGGTTGCGGACAGCCACGCACCCCGGCCGCGGCCGTGCAGCGACAGCTCGTCGACGCTGCCGTAGGTGTTGAGGAGCAGCCCGGCGACCAGGAATAGCGCCCCCTTCGCGCCGGCCTGCCCGGCGATGTAGATCGCGGCGCCCGTCGTCCCCGCCGGGTCGGCCACCGCGGCGGAGCAGACGAACAGGCCGACGTGCGCGACGGTGGAGAACGCCAGCAGCCGCTTGAGGTGCCGCTGCGCCAGGCACATCAGCGCGCCAAGCAGCGCGGTCAGCACCCCGAGCACCAGGAACGCCCGCCGCACGTCCACGACGGGCAGGACGCCGGCGAACGCCGCCCAGTACACCCGCCCACTAGGCGGCAACCTCCGCGATCACCCCGGCGCTGCGCATGCCACGCCAGTCCCCCGGGCGGCCACCCGGTAATCGCGGCGACACGGCGGGGCGCCGCCGCTAGCCTCCGGGCCCATGAGCGAGGCGACGACCCCCCAGGCCGAGTTCACGCCGGCAGCCGGCCGCGCCGATCCGCCCTACGTGGCGGCGGAGCTCCCGATGTTGGAGGGCTGGCTGGACTTCCACCGCGCCACGCTGCTCAGCAAGTGCACCGGGCTGGACGCCGCCCAGCTGCGGCAGCGGTCGGTGCCCCCATCGTCGCTGTCGCTGCTCGGTCTGGCCCGGCACATGACCGAGGTTGAGCGGAACTGGTTCCGGCGCTACCTGCGTGACGAGGACGCGCCACCGCTCTACTTCACCGACGAGAACCCGGACGGCGACTTCGACGACGTCGACACGGCCGACCCGGACGCCGCTCTGGCCGCGTTCCGCGCGGAGGTCGAGGCCTGCCGCGCCGCGGCCCGGGGCGCGGACCTCGACGCCTTGGCCGCGCGGCAGCGCCGGCGCGCCGACCTCTCCGTGCGCTGGATCTTCGTGCACATGATCGAGGAGTACGCGCGGCACAACGGCCATGCCGACCTGCTGCGGGAGCGGATCGACGGGGCCACGGGGGACTGACGCCCCCCGGCGCCCTCAGTCCTCGTCGTCGAGCAGCGCCAGCTCCGCCTCGATGTTGCCGCGGGTGGCCCGGCTGTAGGGGCACACCTGGTGCGCGGTCCGCAGCAGGCCTTCGCCCGTGGTGCGGTCGAGGCCGGGCAGCTGCGCCTCGATGCGGGCGGCCAGGCTGAGCTCCGGTAGCGCCCCGACCAGGCTGATCGTGACCGACACGGCGGACTGGCTGACGTCGACCTTCTGCTGCCGGGCTACCGCCTTCAGCGGGCTGTGGAAGCAGGCCGCGTAGCCGGTGGCGAACAGCTGCTCGGGGTTGGTGCCCGGACCGTCGTCGCCGCCCATCGAGCCCGGGATGGAAAGCTGCAGCTCGACGCGCCTGTCCGAGGACTCGACCCGGCCGTCGCGCCCGCCCCAGGCCGTCGCGGTAGCGCTGTAGAGGGTGTCGGCCATGGGGTCTCCTCGGGATCGGTGGTTGCACCTTCAAGCACTGCCGGTCCAGCCTCGCACGCCGATCAGCTGCGCACAACCGTCCCGACCCCGACGCGGGGCGGCCGGGCGGCGTAGGTTCGGCGGCGCGGCTGCGCGCGCCGCCCGATCGGGGGAAGCAGCATGAGTGCGATCCGACTGGCGGCCGTCTCCCTGGACGCCGCCGACCCCGCGGAGCTGGGGGCCTTCTGGCGGCAGCTCCTCGACGTGCAG
>JAOPWU010000239.1 GCA_025965515.1 Mycobacterium sp. | reverse complement strand
CGCCGCAGCGGCAGCCCGGCCCACACGGTGGCCAGGTCCTGCAGGTCGTCGTGGCCGGTGTGGCCGAACACCACGACGTCCGCATGCGGTGCCGCCAGCAGCGCGGCGACGGTGCCGGCGGGGCGCGGCGGCAGCACGTGCGCCATGCGCGCGGCCTGCTTGGCCTCGTCCCAGTGCCCCTGCCGGCGGAGCCGGGCGACGGCCCGCCGGTGCCGCAGCGGCGTCCAGTCGCCGCCCTCCGGGAAGATCAGCAGGGCATCGTGCCGGCGCAGGCTGCGGGCGATCTCCTCGACCGCGTCGAGCGCGGCGTCGCCGCCCTTCGGGATGAACGCGCAGTGCAGCCGCGACAGCAGCACGTCGATCGCAGGGTCCCAGCGCAGCCGGTCGGTCAGCACGATGCGCGGCATGCGGCCGTACCGCGACAGCAGGATGTGCACCAGCACGAAGGACGCGCCGGGGCCGGCGTGGCGGGCCAGCACGATGATCGGCTCGTCGCCGTGCAGCACGTCGGGGTCGCCCGGCTGTGTGCGGGGCTCGTGCATCTGCAGTTCGAAGCGGAACGTGAACCCCGCGAGCCCCACGAGCGCGTCGAGGAACCGCTGCAGCAGCGCGGCGTGCGCCTGCCGCGCGCGGTCGCCGTCGAACCGCCCGGCGAACCGCACCCAGAGCGCGAGACAGGCGAGCAGGCAGGCCGTCTCGCCCACGAGGTAGGCGATGCCGAAGAGCCAGGCGCGGGGCAGCCGCCACCGCACCGCGCGGGCCCTACCGCGCAGTAGCAGCCCCAGCGCCAGCATGGTGTGGCCGACCAGCACCAACGGGAAGAGCACGACCGCGACGGCCGCGAGGACCGGCAGCAACGGCGCGAGGGCGAACCGCCGCACGGCCCACGGAGGCACCCACACGGCTAGCGCTTCTCGAGGTAGGCGGCGGTCGCCGCGCGGGCCCGGGCGATGCGGGGCCGGACACCCTTGGAGTCGCGGTAACGGACGGTGGCGAGCGGCGCGCTCTCCTCGCCGGTCGGCAGGACGTGCGCGACGACGTGCTCGGGCAGGCGCGCCATCTCCTCGGCGAACCGGTGCCGCCGGGCGATCTCGAAGGCGACCAGCCCAACCTCCCACGGCCACCGCGGGGCGGTCAGGGGGCGCTCGATGCGGCCGACGTGCAGCACGTAGATCTCGGTGGCGCCGAGCTCCACGGCCCGCCCGACCGGGATGGAGTGGACCAGCCCGCCGTCGACGAAGTGCTCGGCGCCGATCCGGACCGGCGGCAGCAGGCCGGGCACCGCGCAGGAGGCGAGCACGGCCTCGACCAGCGGGCCTTCGGTGAACCAGTGGGCCTGGGCGCGCTCGATGCTCGCGGCGACGCACTGGAAGGGGATGGGCAGGTCCTCGAGGCGGCGCCCGCCCGCCTGGGCCTCGAGCATGCTGCGCAGCCCCTCGTGGTCGTGCAGCGCGACGCCGGTGCGCATCAGCTGCTTCAGCTGCCCGAGCACGCCGCTGCCGAACACGTCGCGCTTGCCGAGCTCCGCCCACATGTCGGCCATCCGGTCGGCGGTGTCCGGGCCGGGCTCCGCGGCGATCGCCGCGCCGTTGATGGCCCCCACCGAGGAGCCCACCACCAGGTCCGGCTGGATGCCGGCATCCGCCAGCGCCTGCAGCATGCCGACCTCGTTGGCGCCGAGCATGCCGCCCCCGCCGAGCACGAAGGCGATCACGAGCCCTCCCCGTCCGGGCCGCCCTCGGGCCCGTCAGGACGCTGCCCCGTGGCGGGGGCGCCAACCGCGGCGTGGGAGTGGGGCTCAGGGGGTCGCGTCGGGGTCGCGTCGGTTCTCCGGCCGTCAGCCCTTGTCGCGCTTCACGAACTTGAAGAACCGGCTCTCGGCGCCATCGGCGGTCTGCTCCTGGTAGACGAACGACAGGTTGTTCTCGTCGAACTTCTTGAAGAAGGTTTCCCAGTCGAGTGGCTGCAGTTCCCGGGCCTCGCCGCCTGGGGCGTTCGGGAACTCGATCCGCAGGATGCCCGGGTCGTCGCCGCTCTCCGTGCGGGCGACGGCGGCCGGCCGGCCGCCCCGTTTCTCCGCCCACGCCCGGATGACGTCGTGGTCGGTCGTCGTGTAGGTCGCGGCCGTCGTCTGCGACTTCGTGTTCCGCTCGACCTCCTCGACCGCGCCCGCCTCGCGCGCCGCCGCCGAGGCCTGCCCGTCGCGTGCATCGCTCATGTCGGGCGGTTGCCCGTGGTCCGACAGCGACAAACGGCGCGCGGGGTGATCCCGAGCCGCGCGGGGGCAGATCCTTCCCGTGTTCCGGGACAACCGCCGCCGCCGCACCCTGCTCTGGCTGCAGGGTCAGCCGCTGGTGCCGCGCCGCGTCCGGCTCGCGATGCTGCGGCGGGCGGGGGTCCAGGTCGGCCCCGGCGCGCTGGTCTACCCGCGGGTGACCGTGATCGGGCCCCGCGCGTTGCGCGTCGGGGCCGACAGCTTCCTGAACCTGAACTGCTACGTCGAGCTGCAGGCGGATGTCACGATCGGCGACCGCGCGAGCCTGGCGGACGGGGTGCGGCTGCTCACCGCCACGCACGAGATCGGCGCCCACGACAGGCGCGCGGGGGAGCTCACCAGCGCCCCCGTCGCGGTGGGGGACGGGTGCTGGCTCGGCTCCGGGGTGCGCGTGCTGCCGGGGGTGTCCGTGGCCCCCGGCTGCGTGGTCGCCGCAGGTGCGGTCGTCGCGTCGGACACCGAGCCCGACGGCCTGTACGCAGGCGTGCCGGCGCAGCGGGTGCGGGACCTGTGACCGGCCGTGCCCTCGCCCCGGCCGTCACCGTGGTGATCGCCACCCGGGACCGGCGGGACTCGCTGCTGCGGTCACTCGCGCGCCTCGCGGCCCTGCCGGAGCGGCCGCCCCTGGTCGTCGTCGACAACGCGTCCGCCGACGGCACGCCGGCCGCGGTACGGCGCCGGTTCCCGCAGGTGGACCTCGTTGAGCTCCCGGCGAACCGCGGCGCGACCGCGCGCAACGTGGGGGTCGCGCGGAGCGCCACGCGCCATGTCGCCTTCGCCGACGACGACTCGTGGTGGACCCCCGGGAGCCTGACCCGCGCGGTCGCCGCGCTGGACCGGCATCCGCGGCTCGCGGTCGTCGTCGCCCGGGTGGAGCTCGAACCGGACGGCACGGTCGATGCGGTCTCCCGCAAGCTCGCGCTGGGGCGGCTCGGCCGCGAGCCCGGCCTGCCGGGGCCGCGGGTGCTCAGCTTCCCCGCGTGCGCCGCGGTGGTGCGGCGGGCGGCGTTCGCGCAGGTCGGCGGCTTCAGCCCGCTGCTGTTCTTCGGCGGCGAGGAGCAGCTCCTGGCCACGGACCTCGCCGCCGCCGGCTGGCAGCTGGTCTACGACGACGGGGTCGTCGTGCGGCACGCCCCCGCGAACCCGCAGCTGACCCCGGCGCGCTGGGCGCTGCAGGAGCGCAACGACGTGCTGGTGCGGTGGCTGCGGCGGCCGTGGCCCGCGGCGCTGGGGGCGACGCTGCGGCTGGCCCGGCAGGCGCTGACCGACCCGGCCGCCGCGGGTGCGGTCGCCGGGCTGCTGTGGCGGCTGCCCGCGGCACTGCGGGACCGGCGTCCCGTGCCGGCCGCCCTGGAACGGCAGCTCCGGCAGGCGGAGCGGCCCGCAGCGCCGTGACCTAGAACCCCGGGAAGACCGTCCGCAGCCTGTCGAGGGATATCCCCGCGACCTGCACCGGCGGGGTGTGCGCCGGGTCGAGCCGCCCGGTGACGAGCCGGATGAGCGCGTCGCCGGACGCCTGGAGGATCGCCCCGGTGCTGCCGCCCGCGACGGGCACCAGGGTCACCGGGTCGTCGGTGGTGAGCAGCAGCTCGCGGATCGGGTCCGTCGTGGAGATCCGGACGTCGATGCCCGGGGATGTCGGCTTCCCGACGAAGCGGACCAGGAAGGGGATGTCGTCGATCAGCAGGTCGACGGCGTCCCGCGGCAGGTGCGCTGCCGGGTCCTCCATGACGGCGATGTCCCAGACATGCAGGGTGTGCTCGGACAGCCGCTGCGCCAGGAAGCCGGTGAGGTCGCGGTCCTTGCCGAACAGGTGCAGCGAGAAGCGCTCCACCTCCTCGTCGGTCAGGGCCTCGACCCGCGCGAGGAACGCGCCGTCGGTGGCGGGGGCCAGCGCAGCCTGCTCCTGCGGGGTGCGGGCGTCCCAGGCGGCCCACACGGCCTGGAAGGCCTCGCTGCCGGGCGTCGGCTCGCCCGCGAGGCCGGCGTCGAGCAGCCGCGTGAAGATCTCGGCGCCGCTGCCGAGGTGCGACGCGACCTGCGCGCTCGACCAGTCGCTGCAGTACGAGGGGCCGGTGACGGCCGCCGGGTCCATCCCGTCGAGCAGCGCGCGGAACCGGTCGTGCGAGGCGCGCAGCGCGCGGACGTACACGTCGGCGGTGGGGATCGGGATCACGGCGGTCACACCTCCGTCCTTCCCCAGACCTCGCGGACCGCACGTGCCTCCTCGGCGGCCTGCCGCCGGCCCGCGAGGGCCGCCGGCCGCCGGGTGGCCGGGTCGAGCGGGTTCCGGCCGAACGCCTCCACCGACGCCTCGTCGGGCGTCACGACGACCAACTCGGCACCACCGGCGCGCAGCTCCCCGATCTCGGCGTCCAGCCCTTCCGACAGCGGTCCGGCCACGTCGGGCAGCGGAGCCAGGATGACCACCCGCCGGGCGCCCGCGGCGAGCAGCGCGTTCGTGGAGGAGTGGATCCCGCCGTCCATGTAGCGGCGGCCCTCGATGGTGGTCGCGGGCCAGATGCCCGGGACCGCGCAGCTCGCGGCGACCGCCAGCGGCAGCGGCACCCCGGACTCGCTGGTGAAGACGCGCCGTTCACCGGTCACGCAGTCGACCGCGGGCAGCAGCAGCGGCCAGCCCGGCCAGTTCTTGCTCGGCAGCCGGGCCTCGATGTCGACGAGGCGGGCAGCCTCCGGCGGCGTGCGCGCCGCCATGGCCAGCGCGCCGATGCGGCGGCGCCCCTCCCGGCGGTCCGTGATCCCGGCGAGCCGCTCGCCGACGGTCGCGAGGAACGCGCCCAGGTCGACGTCCACCTGCAGCGCGCTCGTGTCGGGCCCGCACTGCGCGGCGAACAGGTCCTCGAGCGATCTGCCGCTGCCGAGCTGCGCGCCGACCGTGGAGCCGGCCGACGTCCCGACCATCAGCTCCGCACCCGACACGTCCACGCCCGCCTCGGCGAGCCCCAGCAGCATGCCGGTCTCCCAGGCGATGCCCGCCAGCCCGCCGCCGCCCAGGACCAGCGCCTGGTCCGCCGTCCGCGGTACCGGGCGTGCCGCTGCGCGCGCACCCGTCCGTCCGCCCGTCCGCGTCCTTACCTGCGCCACGCCGTGTCCCCCTCCGTCGCTGCGACAGCTTGCCCTAGGCCAGCCCCCCTATGGTGGAGCCGTGGCCGGACGCACAGCACCCGAGGTGCTCCGGACCGTCACAGCCACGCGTTATGTGACCCCGTTGCGCGAGGGCGGATCGCTGCCCGCGCTGGTCGAGGCGGACGACGACGGCCTCTACGTCGTGAAGTTCCGTGGCGCCGGGCAGGGCCCGAAGGCGCTGGTTGCCGAGGTCGTCGTGGGCGAGCTGGCCCGAGCGCTGGGGCTCCCGATCCCCGAGCTGGCGTTCGTCGAGGTCGCGGCCGCGCTGTCCGGGGCGGAGCCGGACCCCGACATCCAGGAGCTGCTGGCCGCCAGCGCCGGGTGCAACCTGGGGCTCGACTTCCTGCCCGGCTCCCTCACCCTGGGGCCCAGCGCGGCGCGGGCCGTGCCGCCGGAGCTCGCCGCCCGGATCGTCTGGTTCGACGCGTTGACGACGAACATCGACCGGACGCCCCGCAACCCGAACCTGCTGGTGTGGCACGGGCAGCCGTACCTCATCGACCACGGCGCCGCGCTGTACGTGCACCACACCTGGGCCGACCCGCAGCGGCACGCGCTGGGCCGCTTCCCGGCGAGCAAGGACCACGTGCTGCTGGACACGGCCGGCCCGATCCCGGCGGCGCACGCGGAGCTGGCGCCGCTCGTGACGGCCGGACTGCTGGACGCGATCCTCGCGCTGGTGCCCGACGCCTGGCTGACCGTCGACGTGCCCTTCGCCGCGCCCGACGGGACCCGGGCCGCGTACCGCGACTACCTGCTCGCCCGGGTGGCGGCCGGCCCCGGCACCTTCGTGGAGGAGGTCGAGCGTGCCCGCACCGCCCGCTGAGCAGCAGTTCTCCTACGCGGTCCTGCGCGTCGTGCCGCGTGTCGACCGGGAGGAGTTCGTCAACGTCGGCGTGCTGCTCTACTGCCGGCCGCTGCGGTTCCTGGGCGTGCGCACCGAGCTCGACGAGGCCCTGCTGGCGGCGTTCGCGCCGCGCTGCGACCTGACGGCGGTGCGGGAGTCGCTGGCGGACCACGCGGCGGTCGCGGCGGGTGACCGGGGCGCGGGGCCGCTGGCGGCGATGGACCAGACGCAGCGGTTCGGGTGGCTCGTGGCGCCCGCCAGCACCATGGTGCAGCCGTCCCCCGTGCACACCGGCCTCACCGCCGACCCCGCGGCGACGCTCGAGCGGCTGTTCGAGCGGCTGGTGCGGCGCTAGAAGGTCACCGCGGCCCACGTCGCGCCCGCGTCGCGGGTCAGCCAGAGCCGGCTCGTGCCGCCCTGCAGCGGCACACCCTCGACGACCACGCCCTGGGTGGCGGTCGTGAACCCGAGGTCGGTGAGCGACATCCCGCCGTCGGCGAAGTCCTTGGCGGTCGTCCAGCTGCGGCCGCCGTCGGTCGAGCGGTACAGCCAGCTCGAGCCGGACGTGGCGGACACCAGGAGGACGCCGTCCGGGGTGGCGGTGATGCCCTCGGGGTCGCCCGGGATCGGCGGCGAGCCCTGCACGCTGGTCGCGGCGTGCGCGGTGGCGACGACCGTCTTCGGGGACTGGCCGGCGCCCGCGCCGCCTGTGCAGAGGCTGTACAGGGTGACGGCGTCGGGTGCGGCGAGCGCCGTCGGCGTCGGGGTGGCACCGGAGCACGGGTCGGGCAGCGCGGTCCAGGCGCCGCCGGAGGTCGCGAGGACCGTCGCCGTCGTGCCGTGCGCGAACAGCGCGAACGCTGCCGGGGCGTGCACCGCGAGCGACGCGCCCGTCACCGATCCGGGGGCGGCGGCGAGCTGCGTCGTGGGGCCGCCCGCCGCGGGCATGGCCTGCACCTGGCCGTCGCTGCAGCCGGCCTCGGTGCAGGCGGCGGTGAGCAGGGCGACGCCGTTCCCGGCGGCCTCGAGCGCGAGCACCGTGCGGCCCCCGGTGTCGACGGCCGCCCAGGTGCCGCCGCCGTCGTGCGTGGCGTACAGGGCGGGCCCGAACGCGAAACCGTCGAGCGGATCGGCGAACCGCAGGTGGCTCACGGCGCCGGACGCCGGGGAGAGCTGGGTGGCGGTGGCCCCCGTCAGCGGGGCCCGGGGCGCCGGGATCCCGACCCAGTGCGCCCCGCCGTCGGTCGTGCGGACCAGCGAGGTGCAGGGCGCGGTCGCGCAGTTCGGGGCCGTGCCGAGTGCCCAGCCGGTGCCGGCGGAGACGAAGCTGACGCTCGCCGGCTGGAAGCCCGCGGGCACCGGGCCGCCCGCGGGGGAGGGCGCGGTCGGGGAGGCGCTGGGGGACGGGCCGGCCGGTGCCGTGGCCGAGGGCGGTGGGCTCGGCACCACCGTCCCCTGCTTCGACCCCCCGCAGGCGGCCGCCGGCAGCAGCGGCAGGAGCAGCACGGCGACACCCCATCGGGTCATGCCGCGATCTTGCTCCTCGGCCGTGCTTCCCGCGAGGGTTCTACCGGGGCAGGTGTTTGGTCGACGCGGCGGCGACCAGGCCCAGGCTGACCAGCGCCAGCGCGGTCAGCCCCAGCAGCATCACCGGGTAGGACAGCACGCCGGACAGCACCGCGAGGACCGACGGCAGCAGGAACCCGAGGTACGACAGCGCGTAGTAGACGCCCGTCAGGCCGGCGAGCTCGTCCGGGCGGGCGATGCGCTGGATCTCCTGCAGGCAGGACACCACCGCGACGCCGTAGGCGCCGCCGAGCAGCGCCGCCAGCACGACGCCCAGCCACGGGTCGCGCGTCTGCGCGGCCAGCGCCGCCACGGCCATCCCGACGGCGAGCAGGCAGAGCGACACGAGGATCGCCCGGGCCGTGGCGGTGGAGTCGAGCCGCTTCGCGAACGGCTGCACCAGCGTGCCGGCGCCGAGCGTCACGACCGTCAGCAGCGTGGCGTACGCGAGCCCCCACGTGCCGGTCCGCCCGGCCATCAGCTGCGGGGTGACGGCGTAGGCGATCCCGGCGCTGCCGAAGATCCACGGCGCGGTCGGGGCGATCACGCGCAGGAACCGGCGGTGCGAGGCCGAGGGCACCCGCAGCGTGTCGACGAGCCGGAGCCCGTGCTGCCGCGACCGGCTCTCGGGGACGCGGGGGAGCAGCACCAGCACCGGCAGCGTCACGAGGATGTGCACGACGTACGGCAGGGCGGTGGGCCACGGCCCCCACTGCGCCAGCACGCCGGCGACGCCCGCGCCGAGGCCGAGGCCGATGGTCAGCCAGAGCGACGCCCGGCGGGCGCCCGCGTCCGCGTCGGCGGTGGGGTCGAAGGGCGCGGTGGACAGCTCCTTCACCCAGCTGGAGCCAACGGCCATCGCGATGCCGATGGCGATGCCGACCAGCACCCGGCCGAGGAACAGGGGAGCGGCGCCCAGCCCGCCGAGCGCCAGCACGCCGCTGCCGAGGGCCGACAGCCCGAGTCCGGCGAGCATGACCGGCTTGCGGCCGCGGACGTCGGACAGCGGGCCGCCGATGAGCAGCCCCGGGATCAGCCCCAGGACGTAGCAGCCGAGGAACGCGTCGACCATCGCGGCGGAGTAGCCGTCGAGGCGGCGGTAGAGCAGCAGCAACGGGGTGAACTGGTTGCCGCCCCAGCCGCAGCAGAACAGCGCGGCGGCAACGATCCACCAGCTGCGCGGGGAGGGGCGTGACACCGGCGGGGTCAGCCGCGGCGCCAGGGTCGAGGCGGTCACCGCAGGCCTCCCAGCGCGCGGTGGGTGGCGTCCAGGTGTTGCCGGAGCAGGGCGGCGAACCCGGTGTCGTCGCGGGCGGCGATCCGGTCGACGAGCTGCTGGTGCTCGTCGACGAGGACGGCGAGGTACTCGGGCCGCGGCTCCAGCGCCAGCAGGCCCATGCGGCGCTGCCGGTCGGCGAGCGAGGCGTAGAAGCGCGCGGCGATGGCGTTCCCGCCGGCGCCGACGATGGCCGAGTGGAACAGCTGGTCCACGACGACGAAGCCGGGGACGTCGCGGGTCTCGGCGTGCGGCTGCTGGGCGGCGATGGCGTCCCGCAGGGTCACGAGCACCTCGTCGAGCGGGCCGGCGCGGCGGGCCAGGCGGGCGACCGCCGCGCTCTCCAGCGCCTCGCGCATCTCGAGCACGTCCTCGGCCTCGCCCGGGGAGACGGGGACGACGACGGCGCCCCGCTTCGGGATCAGGGTCAGCAGCTGCTCGGCCTGCAGGCGGAGGAACGCCTCGCGGACGGGGGTCCGGCTGATGCCCAGGACCTGGGCCACATCCCCCTCGCTCAGCAGGTGCCCGCCGGGCAGGCCGCCGGAGAGGATGCGCTCCTTGGTCCACGTGTAGGCCCGGTCCGCAGCGGGGGCAGGCGCGACGGACACAGGCACGCTCCTACGGTAGCACCTTAGATACAAGCTGGGATGCGAGCTGGGGCACATCCTCGGCGGCGTCGACGGCGGACCGTGGGGGTGTGCCCCCGAAGGGCACCGGTGATGGTGGGTGTGGCGGCGGCGGTCAGGCCGGCTGCCCTACAGCGTCGGGCGCGTCAGCATCCCCGAGATCCGCTCCGCCGGTCCCGGCCGCCCGTGCAGGTATCCCTGCACGATGTCGCAGCCGAGCTCCGCCAGGCGGGCGTGCTGGTCGGCGGTCTCGACGCCCTCGGCGACGACCGTCATCCCCAACGAGTGGCCGAGCGTGATCACGCTGGAGGTCAGCGCCGTGTCCGTCCGGTCGACGCCGAGCCCGGCCACGTAGGAGGCGTCGATCTTCAACGTGTCGAAGGGGATCGTCCGCAGGTAGTCCATGCTCGCGTAGCCGGTGCCGAAGTCGTCGATCGCAAGGCTGACGCCCAGCTCCGGCAGCGCCCGCAGGTCCGACCGCCCGGCCGCCGCGGCGCCGAGCAGGTGCCGCTCGGTCAGCTCCAGGCACAGCCCCGCGGGCCGCAGCCCGGTCCGGTCCAGCACGTCCGCGACCAGCGGCGCGAACGCGCGCCGCCCCAGCTGCCGCGCCGACACGTTGACCCACACCTGCGGCGCGTCGTCACCGAACTCGCGCTGCCAGGACGCGCCCTGCCGGCAGGCCGCGTCGAGCACCCAGGCGCCGAGCTGCCCGATGAGGTTGCGCTCCTCGGCGATGTCGAGCCACTCGCCGGGCGTCAGCATCCCGCGGGTGGGGTGGTCCCATCGGATGAGCGTCTCGACGCCGACGAGCCGGCCGGTCCGCACCTCCCAGCAGGGCTGGAAGTGCAGCAGCATCTGGTCGCCGTCGTCGACGGCCCGCCGCAGCTGCCCGGCGAGCTCGAGGTGGCGCTGCGCACGGACCTGCAGCGCCGGGTCGGAGACCTCCGTGCGTGCGCGGCCCTGCGCCTTCGCCCGGTAGAGCGCCGCGTCGGCGTCCCGCAGCAGCTCGGTGGGCGTCGGGTCCCCGCCGCGGCTCAGTGCCACGCCGATGCTGGCGGTGATCTCGACGGGCATGTCCCGCAGTCGCAGCTCGCCGCCCAGCGCGGCGTGCACCCGGCCGGCGACGGCCACCATGTCGCGGGTCGCGGCCACGTCCTGGCAGACGAGGACGAACTCGTCCCCGCCCACCCGCGCCGCGAGGTCGCCCTCGTCGAGGCACTCGCCGAGGACCCGGGCGACGTGCACCAGCAGCTCGTCGCCGGCCGCGTGGCCGAGCGCGTCGTTGATCTCCTTGAAGTTGTCCAGGTCGATGAAGAGGATGCCGACGCGGCGGGGCGCACCGCTCGGGTGCCGGCGGGCGAGGGCGGCGGTCAGGTGCTCCTGCAGCAGCGCCCGGTTCGGCATGCCGGTGAGCTGGTCGTGGCGCGCCTGGTGCACCAGCGCGGCCTCGGCCTGCTTGCGGGCGGTGATGTCCTCGGCCTGCAGGATCCAGGTGAGCGTGCCGTCCTCGTCGCGCGCCACCCCGCTGCCGACGAGCACCCACACGTCGCTGCCGTCGGCGCACCGCCAGCGGTGCTCGCCGCGGTACTCGGACACCGTGCCGTCGGCCAGCGCCTGCAGCGCGCGCAGCGTGTAGGCGCGCTCGTCCGGGTGCACCAGGTCGCCCGGGTCGGAGCCGACCAACGCCGCCTCCGCCCGGCCCGTGAGCTGGCACAGCGCGCGGTTCACGCGGGTGAGGCGGAGCGGCGTGTCGGGGCGCGCCACGATCAGCGCCATCCCGATGGGCGCCACGTCGAAGGCGAGGCGGAACCGGGCCTCGCCCGCGCGCAGGGCCCGCTCGGCGTCACGCGCCGTCAGCCCCTCGGCGGCACCCTCGGCCGGCACGAAGTCGGGGTCGGCGTCCCAGAGCCCCTGGCCCCACAGGGCGGGGGTCGGCCCGGTCCGCCGGGGGCGCGACGGGGCGGTGGTCGGCGCGCCTGGCGTCGGTTCCACGAGCCCCCCGCTTCCCGTCGTGTCGGCCCTGGTGGCGACTATGCCGGATCGGTCGCCGGGGCGGCCGAGCGGCAACGGCCCGGGCTCAGGCGGGCGGGCCCGCGCAGCGGCCCTCGTGCGTCCTCTCAACGAGGGCGCGCCCGGGAGGTCGCGCGGTGAGACGTCGGTCACGTTAATCGGTCTGACATTCAGACCAGGGAGGGGGTACGGTCTGACTATCCAACCAAGGAGGAGCCATGAGGGACGCCGTCATCGTCGCCGCGGTCCGTACGCCCACCGGCAAGGGGAAGCCCGGGGGCGCGCTCTCGGGCGTCCACCCGGTCGAGCTCTTCGCCCACAGCCTCCGCATGCTGGTCGAGCGGACGGGCATCGACCCCGCGCTCGTCGACGACGTCATCGGCGGCTCCGTCGACCAGGTCGGCGAGCAGGCCATGAACACCACCCGGTACGCGCTGCTGGCGGCGGGCTTCCCCGAGTCCGTCCCCGGCACGACCGTCGACCGGCAGTGCGGCTCCTCGCAGCAGGCGCTGAGCTTCGCGGCGCAGGGCCTCATCGCCGGGGCCTACGACGTCGTGATCGCCGGCGGCATCGAGTCCATGAGCCGCGTCCCGATGTGGTCGAACGTGCCCGCCGGCAAGGACCCCTTCGGCCCCTCGGTTGCCGCCCGCTACCCGGCCGGACTGGTGCCGCAGGGCATCAGCGCCGAGCTGATCGCCGCGAAGTGGGGGATCGGCCGCGAGGCCATGGACAGCTTCGCCGCGCGCAGCCACCAGCTGGCCGCCGCGGCCACCGCCGAGGGGCGCTTCGCCGCCCAGCTGGCCCCCGTGAAGGCGCCGGACCCGACCGGCGCGCTGGTCGACGTCGCGTCCGACCAGACCATCCGCGGCACCACGACCGTCGAGGCGCTGGCGACCCTGCCGCCGTCGTTCGTCGACCCCGGCATCGCGGCGCGCTACCCGCAGCTCGACTGGTCCGTCACGGCGGGCAACTCCAGCCCCCTGTCCGACGGCAGCTCCGCCGTGCTGCTGATGACCAGCGAGAAGGCGGCCCAGCTGGGCCTCACCCCGCTGGCCCGGGTGCACACCACCACCGTGGTCGGCGACGACCCGATCTACATGCTGACGGGGATCATCCCGGCGACGGCGAAGGTGCTGGCGCGCGCCGGGCTACGGCTCGACGACATCGACCTGTACGAGGTGAACGAGGCCTTCGCGTCGGTCGTCCTCGCCTGGCAGGCCGAGACCGGCGTCCCGCTCGAGAAGGTCAACGTCAACGGCGGCGCCATCGCGATCGGGCACCCGCTCGGCGCGAGCGGCACCCGCATCGCCACCACCCTGGTCCACGCCCTGCACGAGCGCGGCGCCCGCTACGGGCTGCAGCTGATGTGCGAGGCCGGTGGCCTGGCCAACGCCACGGTCTACGAGCGGCTGGGCTGACCGTCCCGCTCCGCTCCGAGACCCGGCCCGAAAGGTGCTTGCGCCTGCTCCGGACCCCGGGGAGGCTGGCTGGGCGCGGCGCCGGACCCGCGCGGCGCCGGCCGGGCAGGGGGTCACCCATGGTGGCGGGGATCAGCGCGCGGGGGCTGACCAAGCGGTACGGCAGCACCCTCGCCGTCGACGACCTGACCTTCGATGTCGCGCCCGGCCGGGTCACCGGCTTCCTGGGGCCGAACGGGGCCGGCAAGTCCACGACGATGCGGCTCGCCCTCGGCCTGGACCGGCCGACCGCCGGGTCCGTGACCGTGCTGGGGCACCGGTACGCGGAGATCCGGTACCCGCTACGGCAGGTCGGCGCGCTGCTCGAGGCCCGGTCGGTGCACCCTGGGCGCAGCGCCCGCGCGCACCTGCAGGCGCTGGCCCTGGCGAACGGCATCCCACGGCGCCGGGCGGACGAGATGCTGGAGCTGGTGGGCCTCGCGAGCGTCGCAGGCAAGCGGAGCGGCCAGTTCTCGCTCGGCATGGGGCAGCGGCTCGGCATCGCCGCGGCGCTCCTGGGCGACCCCGCCGTGCTGCTGCTCGATGAGCCGGTCAACGGCCTCGACCCCGAGGGCATCCAGTGGGTCCGCACGCTGCTGCGGGGGCTGGCGGCCGAGGGGCGGACGGTGTTCGTCAGCTCCCACCTCATGAGCGAGATGGCGCAGACCGCCGACCAGATCATCGTGATCGGGGCGGGGAGGCTCATCGCCGACGCCCCCGTCGCGCAGATCATCGGCGGCAGCAGCCGCAACGCGGTCCGGGTCCGCAGCCCGCAGGTGGACGCGCTCGCCGCGGCGCTGCGGGGGCAGGGGGCGACCGTCGCGGCGGACGCCGGGGACCCGGCCGCGCTGCTGGTCTCCGACCGCACGCTCGCCGAGGTCGGCGAGCTCGCGGCCGCGCGCGGGCTCGTCCTGCACGAGCTCACCGCGCAGCGCGCCTCCCTCGAGGAGGCGTTCTTCGAGCTCACCGAGGGCGCCGGGCAGTACGCGGCCACCCCCACCGGCAGCCATCGCCCGACCCCGGAGGCCCCGGCATGACCACCACCGCCGTCCCGGCGCCGCACGCGCCGGGCGCGCCCGGCGACCAGCCCACCCCCTCCGCGGCCGCGGTGCTCTGGAGCGCCATCCGCGCCGAGGCGCTCAAGCTGCGGACCGTGCGCTCCACGGTGGCGACCGTCGTGCTGGCCGTGCTGCTGGCCATCGCGCTGGGGGCCGGCATCTCGGCCGCCGTGTCCTCGAGCTACACCCGCATGGCCCCGGCCGAGCGGGCGACGTTCGACCCCACCAACGTCAGCCTGGCCGGGCTGTCGCTGGCGCAGCTGGCGCTCGGGGTGCTCGGCGTCCTGGCCATCGGCGGCGAGTACTCCACCGGCTCCATCCGGGCCGCCGTCGCGGCGGTGCCCTGGCGGGGCACGCTCGCGGCGGCGAAGGCCATCGTGCTGGCCGTCACGTCGTTCGTCGTGGGCGTCCTCGCGGTGTTCCCGTCGTTCTTCCTCGGCCAGCTGCTGCTGCGGCCGCCGGCGCCGCACGCCTCGATCGGGGATCCCGGGGTGTTCCGGGCGGTGATCGGGGCCGCGCTGTACCTCATGGCCGTGACGCTGCTGGGGTTCACGCTGGGGCTGTTGCTGCGGAGCACCGCCGCCGGGATCAGCGTGCTCGTCGTCCTGCTGCTGATCCTGCCGATCATCACGAGTCTGCTGCCGAAGGGCTTCCGCGACAGCGTCGGCGAGTACCTGCCGGCGAACGCCGGGACCGCCGTCACGAGCGTGCGGCAGCAGTTGCACACGCTGACACCGTGGGTCGGGTTCGGCGTCTTCTGCGCCTGGGTGGCGGTCATCGGCGCGCTGGCCGTGGTGCGGCTGCGGCGCAGCGACATCTAGGGCGGGCTACGAGGGCTGGCCCGCCCGGCCCAGCCCCGACAGCCGGTCGCGGGTCGCCAGGGTGGCCGCGATGGCCACGGCGACGCCCAGCGCGGTCTCCACGGCGCGGTCGCGCAGCAGGACGTCCACGGGCAGCGGCCGGGCCAGCTGCCCCATGAGCAGCGCGAGCGGGGTGACGAACACCAGCGCGGCGGCGTAGTTGCGCCCGATCAGCAGCTCCACGGCGGTCTGCAGCAGCGCGACGAGCAGCACGGCCACGACGCCGTGCGGCTGGCCCCAGAGCAGCAACGCCGCGACCGCGAGCCCGATGACCGTGCCGATCATCCGCTGCGTGGCCCGCACGACCCGGCCGAGCGCGTCGGGCGCCGCCATCGGCACGACGGCACCCACCATCGCCCAGTACGGGTGCCCCCACCCCAGCGCAGTGGCCGAGCCGCCCGCGATGAGGGGCGCCACGAGGTAGCGCAGCAGGTGCGCCCGGGCCCCGGGCCGGTGCAGTGCCGCGGCGAAGTCCGGCCGGGGCAGCCGCGGCGCGGCCATGCCGTGCCAGGGCCGGAACGAGCCCACCAGCACCGCGAAGGCCGCGCTCGCCAGGCCGACGACCGCGGCGACGGCGACCAGGTGCGGCCGCCCCGGCACCGTGGCCGCGGCGGCGAAGCCGAACACCATGAACAGGGGCCCCGGTGGGTGCCACCGCAGGGCGTCGGCCAGCAGCGTGCCGCCGGCGGCGACCACCGAGCCGACCACGACCATCCACCAGCGCTCCCCGGGCAGCAGGGCGACGGCGGAGCCGAGCACCAGGCAGGCGGTGAGGACCAGCCCGGCCTGCAGCTGCATGCCGGCCCGCTCCGGCCGGGCGTGGTCGCGGCCGTACACGGAGGCGAACGCCCCGAACGCCCCGTAGATCGCCCAGGAGACGTGCCCGGTCAGCGTGAGGACCAGCAGCGGGACCCCGACCGACACCCCGGCGCGCAGCGCCACCCGGTGGGCACCCGCGTGGGGGCCGACCCGCAGCAGCGCGGCGGCGCCCGCCCGCAGCCCTGAGGTCTCCGTCGGTCGCGGCGGGGCGGGCGGGGCGGCCATGCCCTCCACTGTGCCCCCGCGCGCCGGGTGCCCCCCCGCCCGGGAACCCGGAGTGTGACGCAGCTCAGGAGGCGCTGCGCCGCAGCGCGGGCGGCAGGTACCGGGCGCCGGGGCCGGCGTTCGCGGCCAGGTCCCCGGGGTTGGACAGCGCGCAGCGCCGCAGTGAGAGGCAGCCGCACCCGATGCAGGACGTGAGCCCGTCGCGCAGCGCCTCCAGGCCGGCGATCTGCTCGTCGAGCCGCGTCCGCCAGGTGCGCGACAGCCGCGCCCAGTCCGCCGTGGTGGGGGTCCGGCCGTCGGGCAGCGCCGACAGCGCGGCCCGGATCTCGTCCAGCGACAGGCCGACGTTCTGCGCGGCCCGGACGAACGCCAGTCGCCGCAGCACGCTGCGGGGGTAGCGCCGCTGACCCGACGCGGTGCGCTCGCCGGGCAGCAGCCCGCGCTGCTCGTAGTACCGCAGCGCGGAGGTCGCCAGCCCCGCGCGGCGGGCCACCTCGCCGATGGTCAGCAGGTCGTCCGCCCGCGGCATCGCAGCACCCCTTGACTTCAAGTGGACTTGAAGGGTCAGTGTCGCCGCATGGCGACTCCCGAGCAACCCACTGCCCTCGTCACCGGAGCCTCTCGCGGCCTCGGCCGCGTCCTCGCCGCGGCGCTCGCCGCCCGCGGCTGGCACCTCGTCCTCGACGGCCGGGACCCCGACCGGCTGGCTGCCGCCGCCGCGGCGCTGACCGGCGCCGCCTCGGTCACGGCCCTGGCCGGTGACGTCGCCGACCGGGGCCACCGCGCCGCGCTGGCGCACGCGGTCGACGCCGTCGGCGGTCGGTTGGACCTCCTCGTCAACAACGCGAGTGAGCTCGGGCCCAGCCCGTTGCCGCCGCTGGAGCGCTACCCGCTGGACGCGTTCGAGCGGGTTCTGCGGGTGAACGCTGTCGCGCCGCTCGCGCTGCTGCAGGCGGTGCTGCCCGCGCTGCAGTGGGCGGGCGGACGGGTCATCGACGTCAGCTCGGACGCGGCCGTGGCGGCGTACCCCGGCTGGGGCGGCTACGGCGCGGCCAAGGCCGCCCTCGACCAGCTCAGCGCGGTGCTCGCGGTCGAGCTGCCGGAGCTGCGGGTCTACGCCGTCGACCCCGGGGACATGCGCACCGCCATGCACCAGGCCGCCTTCCCCGGCGAGGACATCGGCGACCGCCCCGAGCCCGGGACGGTCGTCCCGGCCCTGCTGCGCCTCGTCGAGGGCGACCTGCCGAGCGGCCGGTACCGCGCCGCCGACCTGCGGCCGGTGACCGCGTGACCGCCCGGTTCGTCCTCCCGCCGGCGAGTGCCGCCACCGAACCCCCGGAGGTCCGCGGCGTCGCCCGCGACCAGGTGCGGCTGCTCGTCGCCCGGCCGTCGGGCGTCACGCACGGCCGGTTCGCCGACCTGCCCGCCGTGCTGCAGCCCGGCGACCTGGTCGTGGTGAACACCTCCGCGACCGTGCCGGCGGCGCTCGCCGGGACGCTGCCGGGCGGCGACCTCGTCGGCGTGCACGTGGCCGGGCCCGACGACGTCCGCGACGGGGCCGCCGGGGCGTGGGTCGTGGAGCTGCGCCGCGTCGACGGGTCCGGGCCGGACCGGTCCGGCCGGCCCGGGCTGCCGGTGGCGCTGCCCGGCGGCGTGCTGCTCACCCTGCGCGCGCCCTACCCCGCGCCGACCGACGGCTGGAGCCGGCTGTGGCGGGCCGCGGTGGAGCCGGCGGTGCCGCTGCTGCCGTACCTGCGCGAGCACGGGAAGCCGGTTGCCTACAGCTACCTGGCCCGGCCCCGGTCGCTCGCCGACTACCAGACGGTCTACGCGACGGAGCCGGGCAGCGCCGAGATGGCGAGCGCCGGGCGCCCCTTCACGACCGAACTGCTGGTCCGGCTGATGGCGCGCGGCGTCGCGGTGGCGCCGATCGTGCTGCACGCCGGGCTGTCGAGCCCGGAGCTGTTCGAGCCCCCGACGCCGGAGCGGTTCGCCGTCGGGGAGGGCACGGCCCGGCTGGTGACGGGCGCCCGCGCGGGCGGTCACCGGGTGGTCGCCGTCGGGACCACCGTGGTGCGCGCGCTGGAGACCGCCACCGGCGAGGACGGCGTCACGCGGCCGGCCCGCGGCTGGACCCGGTTGGTGCTGGGGGAGGACCGGCCCGCCCGTGCGGTGACCGGGCTCGTCACCGGGCTGCACGCCCCCGAGGCGAGCCACCTGCACCTGCTGGATGCGGTCGCGGGGCCGGCGCTGGTCGATGCGTCCTACGCCGCGGCGGTTGCCGGGCGGTACCGCTGGCACGAGTTCGGCGACTCCATGGTCTTCCTGCCGTGACCGTGTGAGATAGCCGTCCCGGCCGCGACGGCGGGCGCGCGCAGGGGAACACTGGACGGGTGACCGCCGCAACCGTTGCGCCGCCCGGGGCCGTCCCGGTCGGTCACCCCGGGCACCGCCCGGGGACGCCTGCCTACCGGCGGTCGCTCTTCGCGCTCTTCTGTGCCGGCGTCGCTACGTTCGCCGCGCTGTACGTCGTGCAGCCGCTGCTGCCGACGCTCGGCCGGGCGTTCGACCGCTCCCCGGCGCAGGCCAGCCTCTCCCTGTCCGTGTCGACGCTGACGCTGGCGCTGGCGATCCTCCCGGTCTCCCGGTTGTCCGAGCGGTACGGCCGGGGGCGCGTCCTCGCCGTGTCCCTGCTCTTCACGGGGTTGTTCGGCCTCGTGGTCGCCGCCAGCACCAGCTGGCCGGAGCTGCTGCTGCTGCGGGCGGTGCAGGGCGTGGCGCTGGCCGGCATCCCGGCGGTCGCCCTGGCCTGGGTCGCCGAGGAGATGCACCCCGACGCGGTGAGCCGGGCCGGCGGGCTCTACGTCGCCGGTACCACGATCGGCGGGATGTCCGGCCGGCTCGTGGGCGGCGGGCTCGCGGAACTCGGCGGCTGGCGTACCGCGCTGCTGGGCATCGGCGTCCTCAGCCTGGTCTGCGCCGCGGCGTGCGTCCGGCTGCTGCCCGCGTCGCGCAGCGCCCTGTCCGGTGGCGCCGCGGCCGCGCGGACCGTGGCCCCCGTCAGCGTGCGGCTGCGGCTGTACCTCATCGGCGGGCTGGCGATGGCCGCGTTCGTCGGCGTCTACAACGTGCTGGGTTACCGGCTGGAGGCCGCGCCGTACGCGCTGCGCCCCGGTGTCGCGGGGCTCGTGTTCCTGGCCTACCTGGCCGGCACCTGGTCGTCCGCACGCGGCGGGCGGCTGGCGGGCGATCGGGGCATGCGGTTCGCGATCGGCGTGGGGGTCGCCGCGGCGCTGGCGGGCGTCGCGCTGACGCTCGCCCGGCCGCTGCCGCTCGTCATCGCCGGGGTCGCGCTGATGACGGCCGGGTTCTTCGCCATGCACGCGGTGGCCAGCAGCAACGTCGCACGGCTCGCGCCCCGCCCGTCCGCGGCGGCGGGGCGGTACCTGCTCTGCTACTACCTCGGCTCGTCGCTGGGCGGGCCGCTGCTCGGCCAGGCCTGGACGTCCGGCGGCTGGAGCGCCACGGCCGCCGTCGCGGCCGCGCTGTTCGCCGCCGCGGGCGTCGCGGCCGCCGTGCGGTACCGGGGCCAGGGGGTCCCGGTCAGCCGGCCGGCAGCAGCACGCGGCTGAGGAACTCCACCTGGTCGGTCACGACCCGCTCGAACGGCGCGCCGCTGTAGATGTCGAAGTGCCCGTACGGGTACACCCGCACGTCCGCCAGCGGCGCGCGCCCGGTCAGCCGCACGGTGCGCTCGGCCGGCGCCACGGTGTCGTGCTCGCAGACGCAGACGAGCATGGGGCAGCGGACCCGGGCGGCCTTCCTGCCGGGGCGGGCGGCCGCGATCCGCATCCCCGACCGCGCCGCGACGGTCCGCAGCGGCACCCCGTCCGGCAGCAACGCGCGGTAGCCGGGCAGCGCGTCGACCGCGGTCATGAGCGCGGTGGTCCCGGGGAAACCCGCGACGGGGACCCGCACCGGCTCCTGCCCGAACGCGCCCCGGACGCTGTCTGCGACGGCCAGCGGCGCCAGCCGGGCCATCGCCCCCAGCCCGGCCGCCTTCGCGGAGGCCCAGCCGTCGGTGAAGGGGCACTGCGCCACCACCGCGGCGACCCGCGGGTCCCGGCCCGCCGCAGCCAGCACGTGGCCGCCGGCGAACGAGGTGCCCCACAGGGCCACCCGGTTCGGGTCGAGGCCCCGTCGGGTCCGTGCGTAGGCGGCGGCCGCGAGGTAGTCCGCCACCTGGTCCGCGACCGACACGACGGCCCGCGGGGTGCCGGCGCTGTCGCCGAACCGCCGGTAGTCGAAGACCAGCGCCGCGAGGCCCGCGGCGGCGAACCGCTCCGCGAACGGTGCCAGGTGCATCGCGCGGGTGGCGCCGAGCCCGTGCGCCATCACCACCACGGGGACCGGACGGCCGTGCCCGTTCTGCTCCGGGCGGTACAGCCAGGCCGCGCAGTCGACGCCGCCGCTGCTGAACTGGACGTCTACCCGCTCAGCCATCGGACCCCCTGCGCGCCATGCGATGGCCACCGTAGCGCCTTACGGGGAGAGCTCGAGTCCGATCCGGCTGGTGGCCTGCGGGTCCCTGACCCACTTCCCGCTGCCGGGGGTCCAGCGCTGGCCGTCGAACGTGACGGCGCGCAGCCGGTAGCTGTCGGCGTGCGCCACCGCCCACGTGGCGGCGGCCCAGCCGCGGGTGGGCGGGACCGCGCCCGCGAAGGGGTTGGTGCCGAACACCCGCTGCGCGTCGGCGGTGATCGTCGCCGCGGTGGCGCCGTGGGCGGCCGTCGAGGTGGCGGTGCAGGTCAGCCCGGCGCTCACCTCGCCCGTGAGCGCCCGCGCCAGCGCGCGCGCCTCCGTCTCGTGGGCGGCGTAGGCGTCCGGCGCGCCGCTGTGCTGCACCGTCTGCGCCGCCTCGGTGACGGACATGGTCTGCCAGCTGTCGACCTTCTCGAGCCGCTGGTAGAAGGCGGTGGACGCATAGACCGGGTCCTGGATCTCCGACGCGGTGCCCCAGCCCTGCGAGGGCCGCTGCTGGAACAACCCGAGGGAGTCCAGGTCGCCGTAGTCGAGGTTGCGGAGCTTCGACTCCTGCATCGCGGTGGCCAGGGCGATCGTGACGGCGTGGTCCGGCAGGCCCAGCTTGTTGCCGACGGCGGCGATCGTCGCGGCGTTGGCCGCCTGCTCGGACGTCAGCGTCGCGGTGCCGCCCGTCGCCGTGCAGCCCGTGAACGGCAGGACCGACGGCCGCAGGACCGCGACACCGATGCCGATGGCGACCAGGAGGACCGCGATCCCGGCGATCCAGCGGCGCAGCTGCCGGCGACGCACCGATCGCGTGCGGAGCCGGCGCCGCGGGGGCCGTCCGGGCGGGACGCGGCCGGCGCGGTACGCGGTCGAGACCACCCGTTCCCCTTTCCGGCCGTCCGGCGCGTGCGTGGTCGGCTCAACGCTACGTGTGCTTGCCCGGTTCCCGACGCCACCACGCTGTGAATTCACAGGCCCTGCCGGGACCCCCGGACACGGCGACGGCCCGGTCCGCGGACCGGGCCGTCACCGCGCGCGATCAGTTGGTGGGGACACCCCCGCTCGGGACGGGGCTGATGACCGGGTCGGACTGCCGGATCGGGCCGGTGCCGTCGTCGGTCGTGAGCGCCTTACCGACGTTCGTGATCACACTGTTCTGCACGGTCGCGATGCGGATCGTGCCGTAGCCGGTGTGGTCGGTGTGGCTGTACCGGAACGGGCCGATGCCCGGGCCGGCGAAGCCGTTCTTCTCCACCGCGTCGATGATCCCCTGCCGGGTCGGGTTCTTCCCGGCCGCCTTCAGCGCCTGCGTGAAGACGTACGCGACGCCCATCCCGTACTGCACGTTGCCGTCGAATGCCGCGTTGCCACCGAACTCCTTGTCGACCTGCTGGAACAGCTGGTTCCACGGGCTCGACATGTCGGTGGGCGAGGCGAAGTACGTGTCGCTGACCAGCCCATTGGTCAGGGCCTGCGTGGCGGGGCCGAGCAGGCCGGTCAGCGTCGTGAGGTCGGAACCGACGCTGCTCACCACGTACTGCGGGCTGAACCCGAGCTTCGCGCCGGTGCCCAGCTCCAGCGCGGTGAACGCCGGGACGCTGAAGCTGATCACCACCTGGCAGCCCGCGGCCTGCAGCTCCCCCACCTGCGGTGCGACGTTGGTGTTGGTCGGGGTGTAGGTGACCGAGTGGGCGACGCCACCCGCGCCGAGAACCGTCGTGACGCCCTTGAGGCCGTCGCGACCGAAGTCGTCGCCCTGCCCGAAGGTGCACACCTTCTTCCCGGCGAACGTCGTGCGCACGTAGTCCGCGAGGATCTTCCCCTCCACCGTGTAGTCGGGCTGGAAGCCGAACGTGCCGGGGTAGGTGGTCGGCTGGTTCCACGAGAGGCTGCCGCTGGCGACGAACAGGTCGGGGACCCGGTTGTCGCGCAGGAAGTCCAGCACCGCCGTGTGCGTCGGGGTGCCGAGGCCGCCGACGATCGCGTAGACGTTGTCGTTCAGCACCAGCTGCCGCACCACCGAGGCGGTGTTGGCGGGGTTGTAACCGTCGTCGTCGACCTTGAGCGTGATCGTGCGGCCGTTCACCCCGCCGTGCGCGTTGACGTAGTTGAAGTAGGCCGTCATCGCCGCCGAGATCTTGCTGTAGCCGGGGGCCGCGGGACCGGTGAGCGGCTGGTGCGTCCCGATGAGCACGGTGGTCGGCGTGATCCCGGGCGTGGTGGTGGACGTCCCGCCGGCGCCCCCGGCGGAGCTGCTGCTGCTCCCGCCGCACGCGGCCGCGGTGAGCAGCAGCGCGGCGAGCGCGAGTCCGGTCAGGGCCCGGGCGGGCCTTCGGCGGGGTATGGACGGACGGGTCATCGGGTTCCTCCTGGGTCGGGTGCACTGAGGGTGGGTGGGGCGGTGTCGGGCAGGACGGCGGCGGGCGCTGTGGCGCCGGGGGTGTCAGGGGCGCCGGGGGTGGCGGCGGGCGGGTCG
>JAOPWU010000238.1 GCA_025965515.1 Mycobacterium sp. | reverse complement strand
TCCGCCGGGCCCGGCGACCGGGGCCGCCCCGGCTCGTGGCGCCGTAGGCCCGACGGCCTGGTCGGCGGCGGCCGAGGGCTGATCCGGCGACGCCAGGGCAGGCTCGGGCGTCGGGGAACTGCTCTGGGCCAACGAAGCCTCCTCGGTCACACGCCGGAGCGCCGCCCCGGTCGGGACTGTCCGAGCCTACGAGGCGGAACGCGCCGACCCGAATGCCGCGCCGCTGGGCGTGGCCCTGCTCCCAGGGTCGCTCAGGCTGCGGCGACGGCGTCGCGCCACGCCCGCAGCGTGGCCTCGGCCGTACGCCGCCAGGTCCACTGCCGCGCCCACGCCCGGCGGGGCTCCGCGGGGCCCGGGTCCGCCAGCACGTCGCGCAGGGCCTGGGCCCACGCGTCGACGTCCCCCGCGGGCACCAGCCGGGCCAGGGCCCCCGTGACCTCGCGGACGACGGGCAGGTCCGACGCCACCACCGGAGTGCCGCATGCGAGCGCCTCGAGCGGCGGCAGGCCGAACCCCTCGTACCCCGACGGGAACGCCAGCGCCGCGGCGCCCGCGACGACCGCCCGCAGGTCGGCGTCGGTCAGGTAGCCGGGCAGGACGAGGTCTGCGCCGGAGCCGCCCGGCGGCAGCCCGTCGTCCCCCCAGCCGGCCGGCCCGGCCAGCACCAGGGGCGGCACCCCGTCGCCCCGGGCGCCCGCCTCGGCCCGCAGCGCGGCGTGCGCGGCCAGCAACGTGGCGAGCCCCTTGCGCGGCTCCCGGGTGCCGACGAACAGCAGGTACCGCGGCGGCAGCCCCCGCTGCCGCAGCCAGGCGGGGGAGGGCGCCGGCGTGTTCGCCCAGGCCGGGTCCACGCCCAGCGGCGTCGCCCGGACGCGCTCCCGGGGCAGCCCGTAGGCCTCGGCGAGGTCGTCCGCGACGGTCTCGCTCGGGGTCAGCACGAACGCGGCCCGGGCGACGGCGCGGGGGACCAGCGCGGCGTACCGCTGCACCGCGGGGGTGGTCCACTCCGGGTGGCGGAGGTAGGTCAGGTCGTGCACCAGCACCGTGCCCGCCGCCCGCCGGGTGGGGGGCAGCACGAAATTCGTGGCGTGGAGGACGTCGCAGCGACCCACCAGCCACTCGGCGGGCGGCAGCGGCCCGCGGGCCCAGGCCTCGTGCAGCAGCCGGGCGGGGGCCCGGCGCCCCACGGCGTGCCCTCGCGGCACGGCGGGCAGGCCGTCGCGACCGCGCCACGTGAAGGTGGCCAGGCCAGGGTCCGGGACGTCGGGCGTGTCCGCGGCCAGCTCGGCGAGCCCGGTCAGCAGGCCCTGCACCGTCCGGCCCACCCCGGTGGGGCGCCCGAGCAGCGGGGTCGCGTCGAGGACGACCCTCACGGGCGGGGTGCGGGCCGGGGGGTGCGGGGGCTCACCCGGGGAGGCGGCGGAACACCGGCCGGGGGACGTGCCGCAGCACGGTCATGAGGACCCGCAGCGGGCCGGGCGCCCAGACGGTGTGGGCGCCGGTGCGCAGCCCCTTCACGGTCTGCTGCGCCACGACCTCGGGGGTGGTCGACAGCGGGGCGGCCTTCATGCCGGCCGTCATCTTCGAGTGGACGAACCCGGGACGCACCGTGAGCAGCGAGACGCCGGTGCCGCGCAGCGCGTCCGACATGCCCTGCGCGAAGCCGTCGAGGCCCGCCTTCGTGGAGCCGTACACGTAGTTGGCGCGGCGGACACGCTCCCCGGCGACGCTGGACAGCACCACGATCTGGCCGTGGCCCTGCTTCTTCAGCCGCTCGGCGGTCACCGTGAGGGCGGAGACGGCCCCGAGGAAGTTCGTGCGGACCACGGCGACGGCGCGGTCGGCGTCGACCTCGTCGGCGGCCTGGTCGCCCAGCACGCCGAACGCCACGACGACGACGTCGAGGTCGCCGTAGGTCGCCCCGAGGTCCGCCAGGAGCGCCTCGTGGGTCTCCGTGGCGTCGGCGTCGAAGGTCACGGTGCCGACCGTGGTCGCGCCGGCCTTCGTCAGCTCCCCTGCGGCCGTGGCCAGCTGCTCGGGCCGGCGGGCGGCCAGCACGACGGTGCGCGCGCCCTCGGTCACGAGCTGCCGGGCGATGGCCTGGCCGATCTCGGAGCCGCCGCCGAGAACGACGACGGTATCGACGGTGCCGAGCGCGTTCCGCACGGATCTCCTGTGGGGTCGGCCGGACAGGGTCCGGACTTCGACGGGGCTGCCCGAGGGCGCCACGCGGTCGCAGCGAAGCGTAGTGCAGGGGTGGCCGGGCGCCGGGGCGGCGCTCAGCTGGGGGCGTCGCCCGCGGGCGGGACGTCTCCGCCGGGCCGGCACCGGCCACGTCGCCGGCGGAGCTGCTCGCGCGGTTGACCCGCTAGCGCAGCGGCAGCCGCCGGGCCAGGTCGGACTGCATCCGCCCGGTCGGGTCGAGCTTCGCCTGGATCTCCCGCCAGCGCGGCAGCTCCGGGTACATGGCCTCGAGCATCTCGGGCTGCAGCCGCGAGTCCTTCGACAGGTAGACCCGGCCGCCCGCCTCGAGCACCAGCGTGTCGAGGCCGTCGAGCAGCCTCGCGAGTCCGGGGATCTGCGTCGGGATGTCGAGCGCCAGGGTCCACCCGGGCCGCGGGAACGACAGCAGGCCGGGCTGCTCGCCGAAGCGCTTGAGCACGGCCAGGAAGCTGGGGACGCCCGCGGAGCTGATCCGCTCGACCGACTCCCGGACGGCCTGCTCCGCGCCGAACGGGACGACGTACTGGTACTGCACGAAGCCGTTGCGGCCGTAGATGCGGTTCCAGTCGAGCACCATGTCGAGCGGGTGGAAGAACGTCGGGATCGACTCGAGCCCGGTGTGCTGCTTCGGCGACTTGCGGAACCAGAGCTCGTTGAACGCCCGCACGGTCAGCCCGTTGAGCAGGCCGGACGGGATCATCGACGGGCTGGCGAGCTTCGGGTTGGGCCCGTAGCGCAGCGGGTCGGCGAGCTTCTTCTTCGGCAGGTCCGCCCGCGTGGCGTGGTCGCCCCGCATGAGCACCGAGCGGCCCATCGCCTTGCCCGTCGCCAGCAGGTCGATCCACGCGACGGAGTAGCGGTAGTCGTCGTCGCTCTCGCTCATCCGCGCCATGACGGCGTCGAGGTCGCCCGCCCGCTCGGTGTCGACCTTCATCATCGAGGTCTCGATGGGGAGCAGCCGCAGCGTCGCCCGGGTGACCGTGCCGGTCAGCCCCATGCCGCCCGCCGTGGCCCAGAAGACGTCGGCGTCGGACGTCGGGTCGACCCGCCGCACCTCGCCGGTCGGGGTGACCAGCTCGAAGCTGGTGACGTGCTGGCAGAACGACCCCTCGACGTGGTGGTTCTTGCCGTGGATGTCGCTGCCGATCGCCCCGCCGACGGTGACGTACCGCGTGCCGGGCGTGACGGCGACGAACCAGCCGAACGGCACCAGCAGCTTCATGAGCCGGTCGAGGCTCAGGCCCGCGTCGACCGTGATCAGGCCGGCCTCGAGGTCGAGGGAGTGCACGGTCGCCATCGACGTCAGGTCGAGGACCGTGCCACCCGCGTTCTGCGCGGCGTCCCCGTAGGAGCGGCCGAGGCCGCGGGGGAGCAGCCCGCGGTCGCCCGCCGCGAGCGTCGCGGCGACCACGTCGGCGGTGCTCGTCGGGTGGCTGACCGTCGCCAGGGTGGGGGCGGTGCGGCCCCAGCCGGTGAGCAGGACGGGGGAGCCGCCGGTGGCCTGCGCGGTGGTTGGGTCTTCGGCGGTGGTCGTCACGGAGCTCTCTCCTTGCCGGGTGGGACTGGGGTGGGGCACGGGGGCGGGGTCAGTGCAGGATCACGCCGGCGCCGAAGACCGCGACCCAGGCGACCCCCAGGACGAGCAGGGTCCGGTCGCCGAGCAGCGCGTCCTCGGGCGCGCCGCCGTTGCCCTCCTCGATGATGAGCGCATACCGCAGCAGGGCCAGGACGAACGGCAGCACCGAGAGCTGGTACAGCACGGGGTGTCCGACCCCGTGGCTCTGCTCGAACGCCCAGAGGCAGTAGGCGAGGCTCGTGACGGCCGCGGCCAGCCCCCACACGAACCGCAGGTACTGCAACGAGTAGGCCCGCAGGCTGGCGCGCGTGGCCGCCTGCTGGCCGCCGACCGCCACGAACTCGCCGTGCCGCTTGCCGGCCACCACGAACAGCGCGGCGAAGCTCGCGACGATGAGGAACCACTGGCTGATGCGTACCGGCGCGGCGACGCCGCCCGCCACGGCGCGGACCACGAACCCGGCGGCCACGGCCGCCAGCTCGATCACCGCGATGTGCTTGAGGTACAGCGAGTACGACGTGGTGATCGCGACGTAGACGAGGCAGACGACCAGCAGCTTCCAGCCGATGGTCGCGGCCACGGCGATACCGACGACGAACAGCAGCAACGACACCGCGTACCCGAGCCGCAGCGGAACGATCCCCGCCGCCATGGGGCGGTACCGCTTCGTGGGGTGCTGGCGGTCGACGGCGACGTCGCGGGCGTCGTTCAGGTAGTACGTCGCGCTCGACACGAGGCAGAGCGCGATGATCGCGACGACGACCCGCCACAGCACATGGGCGTGCCACAGCTGCCCCGCGGCGCCGGGCGCGACCACCACCAGGGCGTTCTTCACCCACTGCTTGGGGCGCGCCTGCGCCACCAGGCCGCGGCCCAGCGAGGTCGGCGGCCGCCTCGTCGGGTGCGGCTCGGGGGCGAGGTCATGGACGAGCGCCGCATCGGCCTCGGGGTCGACGACGGTGGCCGGCTCCGGGTCGAGGGCGGGGGAGGGCTGCAGGCCGTCGAACACGCGGCAAGTCTAGGTGCCCCCGCTACCGGTCGCGCGAGGCTCGCACAGCGGGCCCACCGCTGACCGCCGAGCCGCTCCCGCCACCGGTGTCCGTTGCACCGACCGGGTGACTCCTGCCCCACAGGGCTCAACCGGTTGGCGCAACGGCCCGAGAACGAGGGGGTGGAGCGCACCCCCCGACGCACTGTGACCCCCTTGGCCGCCGAAGCGGCCGCCCCGCCGCGCGCCCGCCGCCGCCGGCTGTTCCGCCGCACGGCGGTGGTCTCGAGCGCGTCCCTCCTGGCGCTGCTGGGCGCGGCGCTGCCCGCGTCGGCCTACCCCGGCGACCCGGACGCGCGGTACGGGAACTGCGGCGACTCGATCAGTGCCGTGCAGGCCACGGGCGACAGCACGGCCGCGGCGTTCGTCGCCGCGTCGGACGGCTCCTCCTACCTCGCGGGACGGGACTCGGGTACCCGGGTCACCCTGACCCGCTACGCCGCCGACGGCAGCGTCGACCGGGCGTTCGGTGCCGGTGGCGTGCTCACGCTCTCGGCCGCCGGCGGCGACGCCGTGTCGGCCATCGCGCTCGACGGGTCCGGCCGCCTGCTGGTCGGCGGGACCTCCGGCGGGAAGCCGAGCCTGTGGCGCGTCCTGCAGGGCGGCGCGGTCGACGCGACCTTCGGCGCCGGCGGCCGGATGACGGCCCCGGGCACCGGCTCCGTGGTGAGCGTGGTCGCCCGCGCGGACGGCACGGCCGTGGGCGTCACCGCCGCGGGCGGCCTCTTCGGCGCCACGGCCGCGGGCACCGCCGACACCCGGCTCGGCGGCACCGGCGTGCTGGCGCTGCCCTCCGGCACCACGGCGCAGCGCGTCGCGCTCGCGTCCCGCAGCAACGACGACGGCTTCGCGGTCGCGGTGGCCACCAGCGACCAGCACGTCCAGGTCCTGCGCTACTCGGCGTCCGGTGTGGCCGACAGCGCGTTCGACAGCAGCCCCCCGGTCATCAACACCACGGGGGTGCTCGGGTCGACGGCCCGAACGGAGGTCGCCACCGGCCTCGCTGCGGCGCCGGACGGCGGCATCGTCGTCGGCATGACGTCCACGACGGCCGGCGGCACCGGCGACCTCGCGGTCGCGCGGCTGCGCCCCACGGGCGGCCTCGACGCCTCCTTCGGCACCGGTGGCCGGTTGGTCCAGGACTTCGGCGAGGCCGAGCGGGCGGCGTCCCTGGTCGTGCAGCCCGACGGCGCGGTGCTGCTCGTCGGCAGCATCGGCACGACCGACAACGCCGACGTGATCGTCTCCCGGGTCACCCCGGCGGGCACCGCGGACAGCGGGTTCGGCTTCGGCGGCGTGCTCTACCACGACCGCGGCGGCGTCGACTCCGTCGTCGGGGCGGCGCTCGGGCCGGACGGGACCCTGCTCGTCGGCGGCACCGTGCGCACGAGCCGCGACCTGTTCGGCATCAGCCGGCTGCGGCTGCGCGCCGAGAACGGCCCGACCGGCGTGACCCTCGACGCTTCGGGCGGCCTCCACCCGTTCTCGACCGACGCCGCGGACCTCCCGTCGTGCGTACGGGGGACCCCGTCGTGGCCCGGCCAGGACATCACCCGGGGCGTCGCGGAGCTCCCGGACGAGAGCGGCTCGCTGATCATCGATCTGTTCGGTGGCGTGCACTTCGCGACGCCGTACCCGGAGATGGTGGCCCCGCCGACCATCACGGGCCTCCCGTACACGGGCGGCGTCGACACCTACCGGGGCATCGCGGTCCTTCCGAACGGGCGCGCCGGGCTGGCCGTCGACAAGGGCGGCAAGCTGTGGCCGTTCTCGATCAACGGCGGCGCGCTGCCGACGGTGTCGAGCAGCTACGCGTCCCCTGCCGGCCTCACCCGTGGCGTCGTGATCCGGCCGGACGGGACGGGCGGCTACATCCTCGACGGCAACGGCGGCATCGCCGTGTTCTCCCTCGACGGGAACGCCGCGCCGCAGCTGCCGACGGGCAACCCCACGTGGCCGGGCTTCGACGTCGCCCGCAGCATCAGCCTGCTGGCCGACGGTACGGGCGGCTACGTGGCCGACGCGTTCGGCGGGGTGCACTCCTTCGGCTTCCCGGGGAC
>JAOPWU010000237.1 GCA_025965515.1 Mycobacterium sp. | reverse complement strand
GTCGCCGGGCCGCGCCGCGGCGGCCCTCGGCGGCGGCATGGGGGGCGGCGTCGGCGGTGGGGGTGGCATGGGAGGCGCCCTCGGCGCGCTGCCCGCCACGCCCGAGCTGCTGGCGATGGTCGAGCAGCTGCCGCCCGCCACCGACGTCCCGGACGTCGAGCTCGCGGCGGCGGCCGCACCCGACCCCCGGTTCGGGCTGCGCGCGGTGCTGCGCCCGTTCTGGAAGCCGATGACGCTCGGGCTGGTCCTGGTGGCCGCGGACGCGGCCGCCACCCTCGTGCTGCCGCTGCTGATCCGGCACGGGCTCGACGCCGGTGTCGCGCGCGGCGCCGGCGCGGCGCTCGCGGCGACGAGCGTCGTGGCGCTGCTGGTGGTGCTGGCGGACTGGGGCGTCGAGGTCGGGCAGACGCTCATCACCGGGCGCACGGGCGAGCGGCTGCTGTACCGCATGCGGCTCACCACGTTCGCGCAGCTGCAGCGGCTCGGGCTCGACTTCTACGAGCGGGAGCTCTCGGGCCGGCTGCTCACCCGCATGACGACGGACGTCGACGCGCTCAGCCAGTTCTTCCAGAACGGGCTGACCACCGCGGTGGTGTCGGTGCTGTCCTTCGTCGGGGTGCTCGTCGCGCTGCTGATCCTCGACCTGCGGCTCGCGCTGACGGTGCTGACCATCCTGCCGGTCCTCCTCGTGGCCACGGTGGTGTTCCGGCAGCGGTCGTCGCGGCTCTACACGCAGGCCCGGGAGCGGGTCAGCGCGGTGAACGCGAGCCTCGCCGAGAACATCGCCGGGGTGCGGGTGGCGCAGGCCTACGGCCGGCAGGACCGCAACGCGGAGGACTTCGACACGCTGGCGATGAGCTACCGCAACAGCCGGCTCGCGGCCCAGCGGGCGATCGCCACCTACTTCCCGTTCGTGGAGTTCCTGTCCGAGGTGGCGGCCGCGGTCGCGCTGGGGGTCGGCGCCGGGCGGGTCGAGCACGGCACCCTCACGGCGGGCGCGCTCATCGCGTTCCTGCTGTACCTGGACCTGTTCTTCTCGCCGGTCCAGCAGCTGTCGCAGGTGTTCGACGCCTACCAGCAGGCGGAGGTGGGGCTGCACCGGCTGTCGGACCTGCTGGCCGAGGCGACGACCGTCCCGCAGGCGGCCCAGCCCCGGCCGGTGCCGTCCCGGCTGCGCGGGGAGCTCGAGCTCTCCGGGGTCGGGTTCCGTTACGGCACGGCGTCCTCGGACGCGCTGCACGGGGTGGACCTGCGGGTGCCCGCCGGGACGACACTCGCGCTGGTGGGCCCGACCGGGGCCGGCAAGTCGACGCTGGTGAAGCTGCTGGCCCGGTTCTACGACCCGACGGCGGGATCGGTGCGCGTCGACGGCGTGGACCTGCGGGACTTCGACCTCGCCGGGTACCGGCACCGGCTCGGTGTCGTGCCGCAGGAGGCGTTCCTGTTCGAGGGGACCGTGCGCGACGCCATCGCATACGGGCGCCCCGACGCGACGGACGCCGAGGTGGAGTCGGCCGCCCGGGCCGTCGGCGCGCACGCGATGGTGGCGCGGCTGGCCGGCGGCTACCTGCACCCGGTCGGCGAGCGCGGCCGGGCGCTGTCCGCGGGGCAGCGGCAGCTGCTGGCGCTGGCGCGGGCCGAGCTGGTGGACCCCGACCTGCTGCTGCTGGACGAGGCGACGGCCAGCCTCGACCTCGCCAGCGAGGCGCAGGTCGTGCAGGCGACGGAGGCGCTCTCGCGGCGGCGGACCACCGTCGTCGTGGCGCACCGGTTGAGCACCGCGGCGCGGGCCGACCTGATCGCCGTGGTCGACGGCGGTCGCATCGTCGAGCGGGGGACGCACGACCAGCTGCTCGCGGCGGGCGGGCTGTACGCGCGGCTGTGGGAGCTGGGGCAGCTCGACCACGCGCCGGAGGCGGCCGGTCAGCTGTAGGCAGCCCGCCGGGGCGGTCGGGTGTCTCCGGTGGGCGGTGGGGCCCGGTCGGGCGGCGTGCTGCCGGCCCGGCGCCCGGGCGGAGCCCGCCCGGGCGCGGCGGTCAGTGCCCCTCGGTCTTCGCCCGCTCGTAGCTCGTCTCGATCTCGGCCTCGGCGGCCGCGCGGTCGACCCAGTTCGCGCCCTGCACGCTCTTGCCGGGCTCGAGGTCCTTGTAGGTCTCGAAGAAGTGCTGGATCTCCAGGAGGTCGAACCGGCGGACGTTGTCGATGTCCTGCAGGTGCTCCAGGCGCGGGTCGCCGGCCGGGACGCAGAGGACCTTGTCGTCGCCGCCCTTCTCGTCCGTCATCCGGAACATCCCGACGGCGCGGCAGGTGATGAGGCAGCCGGGGAACGTCGGCTCCTCGAGGATCACCAGCGCGTCCAGGGGGTCGCCGTCCTCGCCCAGCGTGTCCTCGATGAAGCCGTAGTCGGCCGGGTAGCGCGTCGAGGTGAACAGCATCCGGTCGAGCCGGATGCGGCCGGTCTTGTGGTCCACCTCGTACTTGTTGCGCTGCCCCTTGGGGATCTCGATGGTGACCTCGAACTCCACGCGGGCTCACTCCTGTGCTGCGGCGACGGCTGGCTGACGACGACGCCCGCCGGGGGCGGGGCGTTACGGTGCCGGTCGGACCGACACGCGTGATGAGCATCATTCCGCACCGGCCCGACGGACGGACAGCCGGATGCCGCCGCGGGTCACCCCGGCGCAGGCGACAGGAGGTGGGACGGGTGCGCACCCCGCTTCCGCGGCGCCGCGGGCGCACCGCGCTGACCGCTGCGGCGATCGTCGGGGCGGTCGCCGTCGCGGCCGGGGCCGTGACCTTCGCGGTCGGCCGGCCCGGCTCCCCGGCGACACCGGCGGCGCGGCCGAGCCCCAGCGCCGCGCCGTCCTACGCGCCGACGCCGCTGCCCACCGACGCCCCCACGCCGACGGCCGCGGGGCTCTCCGCGGCGCTGACGCCGCTGCTCGCCGACCGCGCGCTCGGCACCACGCCGGTCGTGCAGGTGGTCGACGCGCGCAGCGGGGCCGTCCTGTTCGACCGCAACGGCGCGGCCCCGCTGGTGCCGGCGTCGACCCTCAAGCTGCTGACCGGCATCGCGGCGCTGGCGGACCTGGGCGGCGACACCCGCCTGCGCACGACGGTGCGCGGCCCCGTCCCCGCCCCCGACGGCACGGTGGCGGACGCCTGGCTCGTCGGCGCCGGCGACCCGACGCTCGCCACGATCCCGCTGCCCGGCGCGTACCCCGTGCCCGCCTCGTTGGACGACCTGGCGGCGCAGGTGGCCGCGCGCGGCGCGAAGCGGATCGGCGCGCTCCACGTCGACGCCGGCCTGTTCACCGGCCCGGCGATGGGGCCGGGGTGGAAGCCCACCTACGTCACGGGCGGCTCCGTCACGCCCGTCTCGGCCCTGGAGGTCGACGGCGGCCGCATCCCGCCGGGGACGGGGTCCCGGATCCGCGTCCCCGACGCGGCGCTCTCGGCCGGGCAGGCGTTCGCGGCCGCCCTGGTGCGCCACGGCGTGGCGGTCGGCCCGGCCGTCACGCCCAGCCCGGCGGCGCCGGGCGCGGGCCAGCTGGCGGCCTCGGCCGGCCCGACGGTCGCCGGGCTCGTGGAGGTGATGCTGCAGCGCAGCGACAACGACGTGGCCGAGTCGCTCGGCCGACTCGTGGCGCTCCACGAGGGGCTGCCGGCGAGCTTCGACGGGGAGACGGCCGCGCTCACCCGCGTGGCCGCCCGGCTCGGGCTGCCGACCGCCGGGGTCGCGCTGTCCGACGCCTCGGGGCTGAGCCCCCAGGACCGGCTCCCGCCCGCGATGCTGCTGGCCGCGCTGCGCCTCGCCACCGTGACCGGCCCGCAGGAGCTGCGGGCCGTCGTCGCCGGGCTACCCGTGCCGGCGTTCTCCGGCACGCTGGCCCCGCGGTACCGCACCGCCCCGGTGGCGGCGGCCGCGGGGCGCGTGCTCGCGAAGACCGGCACCCTCGCGGGCGTCAGCGGCGAGACCGGCCAGGTCGTCGACGCGGACGGCCGGGTGCTCCTGGTCGCCGCCTACGCGCAGAACGCGCCGGGCCTGGCGGCGGCGGAGGCCGCGCTGGACCGGCTGTTCGCCGCCACCGCGGCCTGCGGCTGCCGCTGACGTAGGGCAGGTGCCGGGGCCGGGCCGTGGGTAGGTTGCTCGGATGAGCTCCGACGCAGGGCAGGCAGCCGCCCCCGGTCCCCGCGAGATGATCGACTGGGATCTCGCCGTCGCCACGGGTCGGCGGCTGGCGAAGGCCGGCCCCACCACGTCCCGGGGCGAGGCGGCCGCGGCCGTCCTGCAGCTGCGCAGCCTCGCCGACGTCGCCGCCCACCACGTCGAGGGCTACACCGGCCTGCTCCCGGCCGTGGCGACCGCTGTCGCGGTGATCGACCGGGGCGAGTGGATGCGCAGCAATGCGGCGTCGCTGCGGGAGATCTCCGCGCCGCTCGTCGCGAAGCTCGCCGAGCGGCGCCGGGGCGCAGGCCGGGGCCTCACCGATGCGGTGGGCCGCCGCGTCACCGGACTGCAGGTGGGGCTGCTGCTGGCCTTCCTGTCCGACAAGGTGCTGGGGCAGTACGAGGTCTTCCTGCCTGCCGGCGAGGGCGAGGGGCGGCTGGCGCTCGTCGCCCCGAACATCGTCGAGGCGGAGCGCCGGCTGGGCGTCGACCCGACCGACTTCCGGCTCTGGGTCTGTCTGCACGAGCAGACGCACCGCAGCCAGTTCACCGCTGTGCCGTGGATGAAGACGCACCTGCGGGGGCTCATCGACGAGTTCGTGGCCGACAGCCAGCTGGACGCCAGTCAGGTACTGGCCCGGCTCAAGGACGCGGTCGCCACCGCGCGTGAGCTGCGGGACCCGGACCGCCCCGACAGCGGCACGCCCGCGATCCTCGCGGTGCTGCAGACGCCGCGGCAGCGGGACGCGGTCGCCCGGATCCAGGCGCTCATGACGCTCCTCGAGGGGCACGCGGAGCACGTCATGGACGCGGTCGGTCCGTCGGTCGTGCCGTCCGTCGCCGACATCCGCGAGAAGTTCGACGCCCGCCGGTCCGGCGGCTCGCCGCTCGACAAGGTGCTGCGGCGACTGCTGGGGCTCGAGGCCAAGATGCGGCAGTACCGCGACGGTGCCGGGTTCGTGAACGCCGTCGTCGCCGCGGTGGGCGTCGCGGGGTTCAACCGCGTGTGGACCTCGCCGGAGACCCTGCCGACCCCGGCGGAGATCCGCGACCCGCAGGTCTGGGTCGCCCGCGTGCACGGCACACCCGCCGCGGGCTGACCGGTGCCCGCCGGAGCGCCCGACCGGGCGGTCGCCGCCGTGCGTCGCGCGGTCCGGGAGGCAATCGCCCCGATCGGCGCGGCGCCCGCCGGGGACGGGCTGCCGCTCGTGCTGGTGGCCTGCTCGGGCGGCCCGGACAGCCTCGCGCTGGCGGCCGGCACGGCCTTCGTCGCCGAGCGGTGCGGGGTACGGGCCGGGGCCGTCGTCGTCGACCACGGGTGGGACGACGACAGCGCCGCCCGCAGCGCGCGGGTCGCGGCCTGCTGCCGCTCCCTGGGGCTCGGCCCCGTCGACGTGCGGTCGCTGCCCCCCGGCGTGGCCCCGACCGAGACGGCCGCGCGGGAGGCACGTGCGCAGGCCCTCGAGGACGTCGCCGCGGCCACGGGCGCGACCGCCGTGCTGCTGGGGCACACCCGGGACGACCAGGCCGAGACCGTGCTGCTGGGGCTGGCCCGCGGGTCGGGCGCCCGGAGTCTCGCCGGGATGCCTGCCCGGCGGGGGATCCTGCTGCGCCCGCTGCTGGGCATCAGGCGGGCGGAGACGGTGCGGGCGTGCGCCGCGCTGGGGCTCGCGCCGTGGGCGGACCCCGCCAACGCCGACCGGCGGCACACCCGCGCCCGGGTGCGGGCCGACCTGCTGCCGGCGCTGACGGCCGCGCTGGGGGAGGGCGTGGTGGCCGCCCTCGCCCGCACCGCCGACCAGCTGCGCGCCGACGCCGACCTGCTCGACCTGCTGGCGCGCGACGCCGGCCGGGCCGTCGCGGTGCCGCCCGGGGCGGGGGAGCTGCTCGCCCTGGACGCGACGGGGCTGGCCGCGCTGCCGGTGGCGTTGCAGGGCCGGGTGGTGCACGCCGCGCTGCGTGCCGCGGGCTGCCCGCCGGCCGAGGTGACGGCCGCGCACGTGGGGGCCGTGGCGGGGCTGGCCACCCGTTGGCGGGGCCAGGGACCGCTGCCGCTGCCGGGCCACCGCACGGCCCGGCGGCACGGTGCGAAGATTGTCCTCACCGGTCCCGGGGCCAGCCCGCCCGAACCGCCCTCCGCCCCCGAGCCCCCACCTCTTGGAGCGCTGTGACCGCGACCCCGCCGCCGGACGTCCTGCCCGCCACACCGACGGCCCCGGTCGTCGACGAGCCGGAGGACACCCATCCGGACGTGGAAGGCGTGGTGGTCTCCCGCACGGCCATCGCGGGCAAGATCAAAGAGCTGGCCGCGGCGATCAGTCGCGACTACGCCGGCAAGGACGTGCTCCTCGTCGGCGTGCTCAAGGGCGCCGTCATGGTCATGGCGGACCTGTCGCGCGAGCTCGACCTCCGGGTCGAGATGGACTTCATGGCGGTCTCGAGCTACGGCAGCTCGACGTCCAGCTCGGGCGTCGTGCGGATCCTCAAGGACCTGGACCGGGACGTCACCGGGCAGCACGTCATCGTCGTCGAGGACATCATCGACTCCGGCCTGACCCTGTCGTGGCTGCTGCGGAACCTCCACAGCCGGAACCCCGCCTCGGTCGAGGTCGTGGCCCTGCTCCGCAAGCCGGACGCCCTGAAGGTGGAGGTGCCGGTCCGGTACGTCGGGTTCGACATCCCCAACGAGTTCGTCGTCGGCTACGGGCTGGACTACGCGGGCCACTATCGGACGCTGCGCTTCGTGGGCCGGCTGCGGCCGGAGGTCATCGCCGCCGGCTGACGCCACCCGGTCGCTCGGTCGCCGCCCGTGGGGGCGCGGTGTACCTTCGAAGCGAACCGCGTCGCGACTCGGCGTGCCTCGTGCAGGCGCACACCCGGCGTCGATGCCCCGTGTCGAGGCGGTCCCGCAGGCCCAGTGGGCCGGCCCGAGCACGCTTGGCCGGCTCCGCTCTCGAGGTGTCAGGAGGTCCGGGCGCCCCGGTGCCCGACGCGCATGGACGTCAAGCGACTGGTACGCGGCCCCCTGCCTTGGCTACTCGCCATCGCGCTGGTGGTGCTGTTCGTGGTGCAGCTCTTCAGCGGGGTCAGCGACTTCAAGACGCGCCCGCTGTCGGACCTCCAGGGCTACATCGACAGCGGCCAGGTCACCTCGGCGACGATCAAGGACAAGGAGCAGCAGCTCCAGGTCGTCACGGCGTCGGGTGACAAGTTCCAGTCGAGCTTCGCCATCGACCAGGCGACACCGCTCGCGAACGAGCTGAAGGCCGCGGGCAACCACCCGAGCTACAAGATCCAGGTCAGCCGGGACAACGTCTTGATCTCGGTCCTGCTCAACGTGGGCCCGCTCGTCCTCCTGGTGCTCGTCTTCTTCTTCCTGCTGAACCAGATGCAGGGCGGCGGCAACAAGGTCATGAACTTCGGCAAGTCGAAGGCCAAGACCTACAACAAGGACATGCCGAAGACGACGTTCTCGGACGTCGCCGGCGCGGACGAGGCCGTCGAGGAGCTGCAGGAGGTCAAGGAGTTCCTCGAGAACCCGGCCAAGTTCCAGGCGGTCGGCGCCAAGATCCCCAAGGGCGTCCTGCTGTACGGCCCGCCCGGCACCGGCAAGACCCTGCTGGCGCGCGCCGTCGCGGGCGAGGCCGGCGTGCCGTTCTACTCGATCTCCGGCTCGGACTTCGTCGAGATGTTCGTCGGCGTCGGCGCCAGCCGGGTGCGCGACCTGTTCGAGCAGGCCAAGAACAACGCCCCGGCGATCATCTTCGTGGACGAGATCGACGCCGTCGGCCGGCACCGTGGCGCGGGGCTCGGCGGCGGTCACGACGAGCGTGAGCAGACCCTGAACCAGCTGCTCGTCGAGATGGACGGCTTCGACGTCAAGGGCGGCGTCATCCTCATCGCGGCCACCAACCGGCCCGACATCCTCGACCCCGCGCTGCTGCGCCCCGGCCGCTTCGACCGGCAGATCGCCGTGGACCGCCCCGACCTGCCCGGCCGCAAGGCCGTGCTGGAGGTGCACGCCAAGGGCAAGCCGATCGACTCGTCCGTCGACCTCACCGTGATCGCGCGCCGCACCCCGGGCTTCACGGGCGCCGACCTCGCGAACGTGCTCAACGAGGCGGCGCTGCTCACCGCCCGGCAGGGTGGGTCGCAGATCGACGCGAACACGCTGGAGGAGTCGATCGACCGCGTGGTCGCCGGCCCGCAGCGGCGGACCCGCGTGATGAGCGAGAAGGAAAAGAAGATCACGGCCTACCACGAGGTGGGTCACGCCCTGGTCGCGCACGCGCTGCCGAACACCGACCCGGTGCACAAGATCACGATCCTGCCGCGCGGCCGTGCCCTCGGGTACACGATGGTGCTGCCGACCGAGGACAAGTTCAGCCAGACGCGCGCCGAGATGCTCGACTCGCTGGCCTACGCGCTGGGCGGCCGCGCCGCGGAGGAGCTGGTCTTCGCGGACCCCACCACCGGCGCCGCGAACGACATCGAGAAGGCCACGGGCACCGCCCGGGCGATGATCACGCAGTTCGGCATGAGCGAGACGCTCGGCCCGCTGAAGTTCGGCCAGGAGAGCGGCGAGGTGTTCCTCGGTCGCGACATGGGTCACCAGCGGGACTACTCGGAGGCCGTCGCCGCCGAGATCGACCGCGAGGTGCGGGTGCTCATCGACCAGGCGCACGACGAGGCCTGGAACATCCTCGTCGAGTACCGGGACGTCCTCGACGACGCGGTCCTCAAGCTGCTGGACCAGGAGACCCTGTCGAAGGACGAGATCCTCGAGGTCTTCGCGCCGGTGTCCAAGCGCCCGCTGCGCCCCGCCTGGCACGGCAACCCCAACCGCGCCCCGGCGTCCCGGCCGCCGGTCCTCACCGCGGTCGAGCTGTCGCAGCTCGGCCCGGCGGACGTCGCCGGCCTGGCCGGCCCCCGGTCCGCGGGCGGCAACGGCGGCAGCAGCAACGGCGGCGGTGGCAACGGGTCCAACGGCGCCAACGGGTCCGCCCGTCGGCCGGTCGCCGACCCGGAGCCCGAGCCGACGACCGACGCCCCGGCGCCCGCAGCCGTCCCGTTCGTCGACACGCAGACGCGCGCCCGCGCCGCGGCCACCAGTCGGCGCCGCACCGCCCCTGCGGCCGAGCCGTCCCAGGACGCGGAGCCGGCC
>JAOPWU010000151.1 GCA_025965515.1 Mycobacterium sp. | reverse complement strand
ATGGCGCACGCCTCGAAAGCGTGTAAGGGTTCACGCCCTTCGTGGGTTCAAATCCCACCACCACCGCCAGCTGCACAGGAAGGCCGGTTCCGCGGGTCGCGGGCCGGCCTTCGTGCTGTTCGGGATGCCCGTTCTAACCTTGCGGCGTGACCGACCTGGCCTGGACCGAGGAGCCGGGTGAGGAACCCGCGGCGGTGTTGCTGCACGAGGGCGCCGGCTCGCGGTCGGCGTGGGACCGCCTGCGGCCGGCGCTGACCTCCGGGCGGCGAACCCTGACCTACGACCGCCGCGGCTTCGGCAGGTCGCCGCGCACCGCGTCCTTCGCGGCCGACCACTTCGACCAGGCCTGCGACGACCTGGCCACCCTGCTGCGGGGTGGGGGGACCCAGCGGGACGCCGCGCGTCGCCACGACCTCGTCGGCCACAGCGACGGCGGCTCCGTCGCGCTCCTGGTGGCGGCCCGCCACCCCGAGCTGGTGCGCTCGGTGACGGTCGTCGCCACGCACGTGTACGCCGACCCCGCAACGGTCAGGGCGGTCGCGGCCATGGGGGCGCCCCGCGGCTGGGACGCCCGCGTGCAGCGGTCCTACGCGGCGCAGCACGGCGACGACTGGGAGCGGGTCGTCGCGGACTGGCTCGGCCTGTGGACGGGGGGCGCCCTGGCCCGCTGGGACCTCCGCCGCGAGCTGGCAGCGATCTCGTGTCCCGTCCTGGTCGTGCACGATCGCCGCGATCCGCTGAGCCCGGTCGTCCATGCGGCGGCCCTGACGCAGGGACTACCGGACGTCCGCGTGGCGTGGCACGACACCGGGAGCCACCGGCCGCACCTGGCGGACCGGGACGGCTTCATCGACGAGGTCCACGCCTTCTGGACGTCCCTCGGCAGGGCCGACGTGGGGCCGGCCGGGGGCGCCGCAGCCGGGCTGGTGTGACCCGGCAGGGCCGGCCCCGCCTGCGCTCGCCCGCCCTGCGACGTCAGCGGGCCGTGACGCCCTCGGCGACGTCCGCACCCGCCCGCTGCTGCGGGACGGTGCCGGCCGCCGGGAAGACGTCGCGCAGGTCCTCGACGGGCCCGGGCCGGCCGAAGTGCCAGCCCTGGCCGTGGTCGACGCCGAGGGCCAGCAGCGCGGCGGCGTCCGCCGGCCCCTCGACGCCCTCCGCGACGACCGTCGCCCCGATGCCGTGCGCGAACTCGACGAGGGACCGCACCAGCGTGGTCAGCACGGCGTCGTGGCTCACGCCGTCGACGATCGTGCGGTCGAGCTTGATGACGTCCGGGGCCGTCAGGACGATGTGCCGCAGGGAGGAGAAGCCCGCGCCCACGTCGTCGATCGCCAGCCGCATCCCGCGGGCCCGCAGCGGCGCGAGCACCTGCGCCAGCAGGTCGTAGTCGGCAACCTGGTCGTGCTCGGACAGCTCCAGCAGCACCCGCTCCAGCGGCAGCCGCGACAGCAGCTCGGTGGCCTCCGGCGTGAGCATCGTGGCCGGCGAGATGTTCATCGCGACGTACCCCGACACTGCCGCGAGGTGCGCCGCCGCCCCGGCCAGGGCCAGCAGCTCGAGCCGGTCGCCCTGCCCGATGCTGTGGGCCTCCTCGAAGCAGACGTCCGGCGCCTTGCCCCACTCCCGCGGGAACCGGCTGAGCGCCTCCGCACCGATCCGCCGGCCCGTCGCCAGGTCGACGATCGGCTGCAGCACCACGGTCGGACCGCCGGCCAGCAGCACGGGCTGCAGCCGCTCGAGGATCTCGGCCTGCCGTCCCCGCTCGCGGACGCTCGGTTCGATGACGACCGACGCGGCGTGCGCGAGCACGTCCATCAGCGCCTTGTCGCGCCGGCTCAGGTCCTTGTCGGTGGTGAGGCCGGCGGCGCAGAACGTGCCGTACAGCGTTCCGTCGGACAGCGTCACCGGCACCGAGACGTAGCTGCGGATCCGCGGCAGCCGGGCGGCGGGGAGCTTCATCGCGTCCGGGAACCGGCGCATGTCGGGGATGACCGCCGGCAGCTTCTTGTCGAGGATCGCCTGGCAGATCGTCGTGGACTGCCGCTGCGTGGCGCCCTCGGGGAACAGCAGCGGGATCGACGACTCGACGACCTCCAGGTGCTGCGTCTCGCCGTCCAGCCGCGTCAGGAACGCGACGCTGAGCCCCAGGCTCTTCCTGGCGGTGAGGAGCAGGTCCGCGACCCGTTCGTCCGTCTCGCTGCGGCGGCGCTTGGCCACGGTGCCATCCTCACTGCCCGGTGACGGTGTTCCGGTCGAACCGCGAGGGCGAACCCCGGCGACCTGGTTCCATCGGCCGCCCACCGCCCTGCTGGAGCCGCCGATCGGGCGCGCGGGTCAGGTTCACCCGACCGGCGTCAGACCGGCTGCAGGCGGCGTAGTTCCGGCGGGTCGAGATCGCTGAGCAGCTGCGTGAGCAGCGCCAGCAGGCTGCCGTCGGCCTGCCAGACGGCGGCGCCGCGCTGCGTGTCCGTGGCCAGCTCGGTCGCCAGCCGGGTGTGCGCGTCGATCGCGCGGATGCGCGCGATCGCGTGCGTCGTCAGCAGCTCGGCCGGGTCCCCCTCGCCGCCCGGGAGCAGGAGCGCGCCGAACGCCGACGCGGCGTCCGCCATGTGCAGCAGCAGCTCGGACAGCGCCTCCCGGGCGGGCGGGTCGAACGCGTCCTCCGGCTGCACCGGGGGCCGTTCCACGAGCTGCCGGCAGACCCCCCGCAGCGCGAGCGTCGCCTGCTCGAGGGCGCTGTACGACCGGTGCAGCGCCCGCAGCGAAGCGTCCGAGCGTCGGCCCCGCAGGTTCCACCGGGCGCTCTCCTCGGCCTGCTCGATGAGCCCCCGGGTCGCGGCCAGCGGCGGCTGCATGCGCCGGGCGGTGGCCAGCCACTCGCGTGTCTGCTGGTCGTCGCACCGGCTCGCGAGCCCGTAGCCCATCATCAGGAGGAGCTCGTTGAGCTGCCCGGTGACGTTGGACAGCCCCCGCGCCGCGGGCGCCAGGTGCACGGGCGGCACGAGCAGCAGGTTCACGAGGATGCCGGTCGCCGCCCCGACGAGGGTCTCGGTGATGCGGACCGACGTGGCGCCCGGCTCGCCCTGCACCGACAGGATGAGCATCGCGCTGATCGGCGCCTCGGCGACGCTGGGGCCCAGCCGCAGCAGTTGCCCGACGAACAGGCTGCCGAGCACGACCAGGCCGAGGCTCCACCAGACGAAACCGACCGCGAAGCCGATGGCGTGCGCCAGCAGCACGCCCAGCACGACGGCGGCCACGCGTTGCAGCCCGTTCTTGACCGTGGACGTGAGCGTGACCTGGACGACCAGCAGCGCGGTGAGCGCCGCGGTGACGGGCGGGCTGGGGTCGTGCAGCGGCTGGGCCAGCAGGAACGCCGCGACGGTCGCGACGGTGCCGCGCAGGTACAGCCCGGTGACGGGCGTCTGCTCGGGCGACGCCCTGCCGCCGCCCGGCGACAACCACCGGGGCCGCCGCCGCAGGGCGCTCTGCACCAGAGCGGCCGGAGCGGTCCGCGCGTGGTGCGGCAGCACGGTCAGCCTGCCCGCCACTCCACCCTCCGGTCGGGTCCGTTTCGACACGTCCCGTCCCTGTTACCGCCCGCCCGGTGGCCTCAACCGCCACCCGGGGGCGGCGTGCTGCCCGGCGGTATCGGGTAGAGCAGCCCGGTGAGCCACGTCTTCGAGGGAATCCTGCAGCTGCCGCCCCCGCTCGCGCTGCTGCTGGTGTTCCTGCTGCCGGCCCTCGAGGCGTCGGCCTTCGTCGGCGTCGTCGTGCCGGGCGAGATCGGCGTCATCCTCGGCGGCGTGCTGGCCAACCAGCACAAGCTGCCGCTCTGGGCGGTACTCGTCGCCGGGGTCGGGGGCGCCATCATCGGCGACTCGATCGGGTACTGGGTCGGGGATCGGTGGGGCGAGCGGCTACTGGGCCGGCTCCCGGACCGCATCATCAAACCGGAGCACGTGGACCGCACCAAGGACGCCCTGCGCAGGCTCGGCGGCAAGGCCGTGTTCCTTGGCCGGTTCACTGCGGCGCTGCGGGCGCTGGTGCCGGGCATGGCCGGCGTGAGCGGGCTGCGCTACCGCGTCTTCCTGGCCTGGAACGCCCTCGGGGGCCTGTGCTGGGGCGTCGGCTTCGTGCTGGTCGGGTACGGAGCTGGCAGCCAGTACAAGCGCATCGAGCGCTACGCGAACTACATCGGTATCGCGCTGCTGGTGCTCATCGCCGCGTACTTCTACCTGCGGCACCGGCGGAATGCCCGCAACGGCGGGGACGGTGCCACGGGCAGCCCGACGCCGGACCGCGAGGCGGCGCCGGCCGGGCGGTAGGGGCCCCGCGCCCGGGTCGGCTGCCGGCGGCCGTGCTGGTGTGACCCGGCGGGGTGATGCTTGCGCCACACCTGGGAAGGAGCCGTGCCCGCCTGCGCCGGCTTCGTCGGGAACACTGGGGCGTGGCTGTGACCCGCCGCAACGGGAACACGGTCGCGGCGCTGGCCGGCTGGCCGGCCCCCGTGAGATCGGTGGTGGGCGGGGTAGGGCAGGGGGCGGCACGGCACACCGCCGCGCCGAAGGAGGTGCCGACGTGAAGCTCAGGCGTGCAGGACTGCTCGGTGCGGCGATCGCCGCCGCCCGCACCCCGCAGGGACAGCAGATGATCGCGCAGGCCCGCGCGAAGTTCGACACCCCGCAGAACCAGGCGAAGGCGCAGCACGCGCTGGAGCAGCTGAAGGCCCGCGCCGCAACCCGCTG
>JAOPWU010000073.1 GCA_025965515.1 Mycobacterium sp. | reverse complement strand
CCGTTCACCGGGCAGCTCTCGCAGAGCTGGCCCCGGTCGGCCGACCAGGAGCCGATCAACGTGGGCGACGCGGCCTACAGCCCGCTGTTCCCGTTCGGCTGGGGCCTGACCACGCCGGGCGCACAGGGCACCGGGCGCAGCGAGCCGGCGGCCCTCTCGCAGCTGCGCCTGCAGGCGGAACAGCACGTGCAGGACCCGGCGGCGGGCGTGTCCGCCGCGGCGGCCGACGCGCTGGCGCGGGCGGACGTGGCCACGCTGAAGGGCGACTACCTCACCGCCGGCCAGCTGTACTGGCGGGTGTTGCACGCGTAGCCGACGCCTGGCCCGGCGCGACGGCCGCACGGTCCCTGCCACCGTGCGGCCGTCGCGGCCGGTCCGGTGGGCTGTCCCACACGGCTGGGGGGTGACCAAGCGGGCGTGGTTTGGTTAGGCTGCCCTCAGTCGCCGTCCGGGGAGCTGGGAGCTGGTCATGAGTTTGTCGCGCACGCTGCTCCTGTCGTTCATCGCGGGCGCGACGATCCTGCTCGGCCTGCCGCTCGGCCGGCTGCGCCGCCCCGCACCGGGGTTGCGCATCGTGTTGAACGCGACCGCGGTGGGCGTGCTCCTCTTCCTGGTCTGGGACGTGCTGTCCGCGTCCTGGGAGCCGCTCGACGCGGCGCTGGTCGCGGTGCACGACCACACGGGCGGGCTCGCGCCGGTGTTCGGCTACGGCGCCCTGTTCGTCGTCGGGCTCGCCGTCGGCCTGCTGGGGCTGGTCGCGTACGAGGAATGGATGCGCCGCCGGGCAGCGGCCGTCACCCGCGCCTTCGGCCCCGGCGCGATGGCCGCGGGCGAGCTGGCCGTCATCCGGCGGGGCGGCGTCGCCGCCTGGGACCCGGCCCGCCGGCTGTCCCTGCTGATCGCCGTGGGCATCGGCCTGCACAACTTCGCGGAGGGCCTGGCCATCGGCCAGTCCGCCGCCACCGGCAAGATCGCCCTGGCGACGCTGCTCGTCATCGGCTTCGGGCTCCACAACGCCACCGAGGGGTTCGGCATCGTCGCGCCGCTGGCGGCCGACCCGGACCGGCCCCGCCCGAGCTGGGGCTTCCTCGCCCTGATGGGCCTCATCGGGGGCGGCCCCACGTTCCTCGGCGGCGCGCTGGGCCACGGCTTCACGAGTGAGCCGCTCAGCGTCGCGTTCCTGACCCTGGCCGCCGGGTCGATCCTGTACGTGGTCGTCCAGCTGATCACCGTGGCCGCGAAGGCCAAGCGCCCGCAGCTGCTCGCCTCCGGGCTGCTCCTGGGGCTGATCGCCGGCTTCGCCACCGACGCCGTGGTCACCGCCGCCGGCGTTTGAGCCGCGGCGGCGGTCCACTCCAGCCGGGCCGCACAGGAGCCGAGAATCTTACGGTGATGTGTCCCCGGGTTCTCCAGCCGCGCAACGAGGCGGCTGCAGCGCGGGCGTCCACGGTGCTGTACCTGGTGGGCGCCGTGCTGCTGGCGGTGTTCCTGCTCGTTGCGCACCCGTTGCCGCTCTCCCCCGGCGTCGTCCGCGCCGGGTGGGTGATGTTCGCCTCGCTGGTCCTGATGGGGCTCGTGACCGTCGTGGTCCCGACGCGGCACCTGACGCGGCTGGCCATCTGGCCGATGCTGTCCATCGTCGCCACCGCGGGCATCGGATGCGTCGCCTGGCTCTTCCCCGACCAGGTGGAGATGGTGCCGTCACTGCTGGCCTTCCCGGTGCTCTTCTCCGCCTCGCAGATGCGGGTCCCGGTCGCCGCCGGGATCACCACGCTGGCCATCGCCGCCGACGTGGCCATCCTCGAGATCAGTCAGCCCGCTGCGGCGGTCCTGCTCCACTCGCTGTACGCCGTGCCCGCGCTCGTCCTCATGACCGTCCTGCTGGGGCAGGCGATGAACCAGCAGGAACGGCTGATCAAGGCCCTCCGCCAGCAGGCCACGGTCGACGCCCTCACCGGCCTGGTGACCCGCCGCAGCTTCGACGAGGCCCTGCGGCAGGCGCTGTCGATGGCGGGGCGGCCGGAGGGCACGGCCCTGATCCTGGTCGACATCGACGGCTTCAAGGGCATCAACGACACCTACGGGCACCCGGTCGGTGACGACGTCCTCGTGCACCTGGCCACCGTGCTGAGCGAGCAGGTCCGAGCGGGCGACGCCCTCGTGAGCCGCCTCGGCGGCGACGAACTGGCCGTGCTGCTGCCCGACTGCACCGCGGAGACCGCCACCCGCCGCGCCCAGCAGCTGGTGGACGCCGTGCGGGCGACGCCGCTCGAACTCCCCGACGGCGGCCTGGTGGGCATCTCCGTCAGCGCGGGTGTGGCGCACGCGCCGCGGCGCGTCACCGAGCTGCGCTCCCTCTACATCGCCGCCGACGCGGCGCTCTACCAGGCCAAGCAGGCCGGCCGGGACCGGGCCGCGGTCGCCGCCACCCTGAGCTGACCGGCCGCGACCCCCCGCCTCACGCAGGCAGGTCGTCGCCCTCGCTGCTGTGCGACAGCGCCACCAGCTGGCGCAGGCAGTGCTCCCGCAACGGGCTCGGGAAGTCGGCGGCGAGCCGGTTGAACACGACCCTGCCCTCCTTGCGGGCGACGACCAGCCCGGCGCTGCGCAGCAGCTTCAGGGCGTAACCGGCCTGGTCCTCGTTGACGCCCAGCGCCAGGGCCAGATCCCCGACGCACAGCTCCTCGACGACGTCGAGCGCGTAGAGGATCCGCAGCCGCACCGGGTCGGCCATGAGCGACAGGATGCTGGTCAGGCGTGCTGCATCGTCGGCGCTGGGCAGCCGCTCCCGGGCGTGGGCGACCCGATCGCGGTCGATGGGGTGGTCGTGCGGGTCCGCGGTCAGGGTCACGACCGCCGCCCGATCTGCAGCAGCGGCAACCCGTCGTGCGTCTGCGGCGGGAGGGGCTGCGGCTCGAGGTACATCTCGGGGTCGCCCCGGAACGTCTCGGCGCAGCCCTTGCTGCAGAACCAGTAGGTCTCGCCCTCGTACTTCACCTTCGCCGCCGCCGTGGCCGGGTCGACGGTCATGCCGCAGACCAGGTCCAGCTCACCGTCCGCCTGATCGCCGTGGGAGTGGGACGGCGCGGCGCCTGCGTAACGCTGCGGGTCGGCCTCGAAGCGGTGCAGGCAGTGGTCGGAGCAGAAGTACACGGTGTGGCCATCGTGGCGCGTGGTCGCGGGCGCGTGCGCGATCTCGACCTGCATCCCGCAGACCGGGTCCTTGGCGTATCCCTGGCCGCCGCCGAACCGCTCCCGGTTCCGGTAGAGCCAGTACAGCCCGGCGAACGCGATCAGCGCCACGAGGTTCAGGACGGTCGTGTAGTTCCAGGAGAAGCCCGTCATCACCACAACCTTGGGCCGGACGGGCGGGTGCAGCCCGACGGCCTTGAAGAGGTACTCGGTGGCCAGCCCGCCGATCGCCATCACGGCCCAGAACACCGCCAGCAGCCGGAGCGTCACGGCCGTCCCGAAGTACTTCCGGTAGATCACCAGCAGCGGCAGCGTGATCAGGTCGGCGAACACGAAGCTCACGACGCCGCCGAAGCTGATGCCGCCGACCCACAGTGCCGCCGCGAGGGGCACGTTCCCCACGGAGCAGACGAAGCTGATGATCGCGAGGAACGGGCCGAGGACGACGTTCTCGACGCTCCCCCCGAAGCCGTGCCCGGTCAGGAACAGCGACTGCCAGAAACGCTGGGGCACCAGCTGGGCCAGGAACCCGGCGGCGACGAAGCCGATCACCAGCTCCCGGCGCAGCATGGTGAGGTCGCTGATCGTGTAGCCGGAGGCGTCCGCCCAACCGGCTCGCGAACGCAGCCGCCGCCGCCACGGCAGCGCGGTCAATCCGCTGTCCGCCTGCTCGCCGTGGTGCTCATGGCCGGTCGGTGCCGCGCCCGCCGCGAGGCGGTCCCGGGCGTCCTCGAGCCAGGCCGCGGGGATCACCCGGGGCAGCACCAGCCCCAGCAGCACGATCATGATCGCACCGCCGACGAACTCGGCCAGCGCGAACTCCCACCCGATCAGCAGCCACAGCACGATGCCGAGCTCCACGACCAGGTTGGTGCTCGCGACCATGAACACCATGGCGGCGGTGAAGTCCGCGCCGCGGGCGAACAGGCTCTTGGCGAGCGCGCTGGCGGCGTAGGAGCAGGAGCTGCTCACCACGCCGAAGAAGGAGCTCTTGGCGAGCGTGGCCGGCCGGTGGTCGCCGAGGGCCCGCTGCATCTCGGTGCGGGAGACGAACGCCTGCACGGCACCGGACAGGGCGAAGCCGAGGACCAGCGCCCACAGCGTCTCCCAGAACATGAAGAAGCCTTCGGACAGGCTGCGTCCGATGGCGTCCAGGACGGTCATGACGCGTTCCTCCCGCGGCGAGCCGGCACGCGCCGGCGCCTGGCTGCAACACCAGGCGCACGCAACTATTCCCGCACAGTCGTCCGGATATCCGGATGACCAGGCACGGCGTCAGTCCGCGTGGACGTGGTCCCGGTACCAGCGGCGCCCGTGCCAGCGCTGGTAGTTCCAGGTCGCCGCCGCCATCGGGCCCCGGCGGTGCAGCCAGAAGCCGGCCGGCGGCTCGAGTGCCGGCCGGGTGCGGCCCGGCTGCACGTCGGCGAGGACGATCCCCTCGCCGTCACGCCAGCTCCGCTCCGCCAGCAGGGTGCCGTCGGCGTCGGTGATCAGCGTGTTGCCCTCGAAGTGGCCCCGGTAGCGCACCGGCGTCCACGGCATGCCGCACTCCAGGGCGCCGGCGTGCGCGGCGTGCACCACCGGGGCGCCGACGTAGCGGGCGAAGGTCGCCGCCGCGGCCCGCGCGGTGGCCGCGTTGTCGACCTCCCAGCGGCGGAACACGGAACCCGGCGCCCACTCCGGGACGGACCACCAGCCCGAGCCCGCCATCACGAGGTCGACGCGCCCGGCCAGGCGGCGCACGGTCTGCGTCCGCATGAGCTCCCAGCACATCGCCGCGCCGACGGTGAGCGGCCCCGCGTCGAGCACGCCGTCGTCGTGGCCGCCGACGTAGAAGGCGTTCTCCCACATCGTCGGCAGGTCCTTGTCGTGCGTGCCGACGATGCCGTCCGGGCCGGCGAGGACGTACGTGTTGCGGACGTGCCCGTCCGGGCCCGCGCACAGGAACGAACCACCGACCAGCGCTCCGTACCGCGCGGCCAAGGAGCTCAGGAGCACGGTGGCTGCCCCGTCGACGGGCAACGCGGCTCCGAGGAGCCGCTCATCGAACCCGATGCCGGTCGTGAAGAACTCGGGCAGGGCGATGGCCTGCGCGCCCGCCTCGCCTGCCTGCGTGGCGAGGCGCTCACATGCGGCCAGGTTGGCGTCCACGTCGGCGAGGACGGCGTCGAGCTGCACGGCGGCGACTTTGAGCATGGTGGACATCATGGCTGCAGGGGTACAGCGCTCGCGAGGCGCACCCCGCGCAACCGCCGGGCGGCGGGGGCTGCAGCCTGTTCGACAGCCCACGCCTTGGCCGCGGAACGCTCGCGATCGAACCACTGCCCACGTAATGGCTACCGCCGTCCCATCATCCACAAACAGCGCGAGATCGATGGTTCGGGCGATCCGCCCGGCTTTGTCTTAGTCCACGCGCCGGCCGGTCACAGGACGCGCGGCTGACCCCCGGGCCCCGCTCGGCGTGCGGCCACCCCGGGGTTCCGCGTACCGTTGCAGTCGATGGCTAAAGCATCCGAGGTGACGAGTCGGCAGTTCGACCCGGGCACGGACTGGACCCTGCCGGAGGCCCGGACGCTGCTCGAGCAGGGCTACACCCCCGAGCACGCCTCCCGGCTCACCGGCTGGCCCGTGCCGATGCTCCTTGCCCAGCCACGCCGACCTCTCGGCCGGCCGACCGCGCGCTGAGGGCCCGGCTCGGAGCTCGCGTGCGTGCGTGCGGGAGCGACGCGCACCGCACCACGAGGACGGCCAGGTCGTCGCGGGTCTGGCCGATCCCGAAGTCCCGGACCTCCCGCTCGACCAGGCCGGCGAGCGCGTCGGCGGACTGCCCCGCGGACCGCCGCAGGCAGTCGAGCAGGCGCTCGTCGCCGAACATGTCGGCACCGTTCCGCCGCTCGGTGACACCGTCGGTGTAGAAGACCAGCGCGTCGCCCGGGGAGAGCACCACCAGGTCGTCCGTGGTCTCGATGTCCGGGACCACGCCGAGCAGCGTGCCGCTGTGCCCCACCAGCCTCGCGCTCCCGTCGCTGCACAGGAGAGCGGGCGCGGGGTGCCCCGCGCTGGAGAGCCGCACGTGCAGCTGACGGCCCCGCGGCTCGACGGTCGCCAGGACTGTGGTGCAGAAGCGGCCCCGATCGCCGAGCTCCAGCAGCACGTCGTTGAGGCGCTGCAGGGCCGCCGGCGGCGCGGCGCCGTCCCGGGTCAGCAGCCGTAGGACGTCCCGGGCCATGCCCGTGATGGCAGCGGCCTCCGCCCCCTTGCCGCAGACGTCACCGATGGCCATGGCCCAGCCCCCGTCCGGCAGGCTGAACACGTCGTAGAAATCCCCGCCGACGTCGTTGCTCCCGGCCGCGGTGTAGCGGGCGCCGAACTCCAGCTGCGCCACCGACGGCAGGGTCGGCGGCAGGAGCGACGCCTGCAGCGCGTGCGCGATGGCCGTCCGCTCCTCGTACAGCCGGGCGTTGTCGAGCGCGAGTGCCGCCCGTCGCGCCAGGTCCGTGAGCAGTCCGATGTCCTCCGAGCCGGAGGTCTCCGGCGCCGGGCGGCCCAGCAGCAGGAGCCCCAGCAGCCGGCGCCGCGCCACCAGCGGCACCGCGAACAGGTCACCGCCGCGGTCCTCGCCGAGCGCGGCGGGCAGCTCCGCGGTCGGGATGAGCTGCGGCCCGGTCTCCACCAGCCTGCGGACGAGCCCCGCGGCCAGCTCCTCGCCCTCGTCGCCGGACAGGGCCTCGCGCAGCGGGCCGAGGCGCCGCTCATCGCCGTGCGCGACCGCCACGAGTCGGGGCGCGTGCTCGAACGCGGTGAGCGCGGCGGCCCACGCGCCGAAGCGCGGGACCACGAGCTGGGTGGCGAGCGTCAGCGCCAGCCGGACGTCGAGCGTGCCGGCGAACATCTCGCTCGCCTCGGCGAGCAGGGCCAGGGAGCCGCGGCTGCGGAGCTGGCTCGCCTGCGCGCGTTCGTCCCGCAGCACCACGCTCATCCGGTCGCCCACCAGGCGGGCCAGCGCCACCTCGTCGGCCGTCAGCGCGGCCGCGCCCTGCAGCACCACGGCGCCGAACGCCCGTCCCCATGCCCGCAGCGGCAGGACGACCCCGCCGGCGGGGCCGGGCACGGCACCGGCGGATGCGCCCACACTCAGCCGCCGTACGACGTCGGGGTCCGGCGCGGCCGTGCCGGCGTCGTGCCCCGCCACCAACCCCCACCGGCGGTCATCCTCGGGGGCCTCGGCGTACAGCCAGCCGTCCGGGACGTCGAGGGCCTCGGTCAGCCGGTGCAGCAGTTCCCCGATGAGGTCCGTCGAGCTGATCCGCTGCTCCAACTCGGCCGGAAGGCCGACGAGCCACGCAATGTCCTTCCGGGGCGCGGGGTCGGCCGCGCGCTGGGCGGGCACCCGCTCTCGCCGGTCCTGCCGACCTGCTCCGAGCAGGAACCACACCGCCTTGCCCGCGGCGAAGTGCCTGGTACCCCACTCCGTGGCGAGGGAGTCGAGCAGGAAGATGCCCCGTCCCCCCTCCCGCAGCTCGGACGGGCCGCCGCTGACGACCGGCAACCGCCCGGGGCTGTGATCGATGACCTCGACCCGGAGCATCGCTGCATCGGCCTCGACGATCAGCTCGACGTCGGTGCCGGCGTGGACCACCGCGTTGGTCACCAGCTCCGTCGCGAGGAGCAGTGCCTCGTCGACCAGGTCCTCGTGCCCGTACTCCGCCACGGCCGCCTCGACCAGGCGGCGGGCCCGGGACGCCGAGCGCCCGGTCGGCGGCAGCGTCTCGGCGGTGCGGGTCGTCATGACCGGGGGTTTCCGCCGCGCGAGAGCGTGCTCAGCAGAGCCTCCACCGCGGCGGCCGCCTCCGCGAGGGCGTCGGCGATCGCGGGCCGGCCCTCCGCGGCCAGGGCCTGCGCCGAGGCGACGGCCTTCGCCGCCGTGGCGGCGAGGTCCCGCAGCTCACCGGGTCCGGTCGCCGAAAGTTGGCGGCGCAGCTGCGCTGCCTGGTCCGCGAGTTCCCGGCGCCGTTCGTACAGCTCCGTGAAGACTGCCACCTTGGCGCGCAGCACCCAGGGGTCGAACGGCTTCGCCAGGTAGTCGACCGCGCCGACGGCGTAGCCCCGGTACGCCTGGTGCGCGTCGCCGTCGATCGCCGTCAGGAAGAGGATCGGGATGTCGCGGCTGCGCTGCCGTTGCTTGATGTGGGCGGCGGTCTCGAAGCCATCCATGCCCGGCATCTGGACGTCCAGCAGGATGAGCGCGAAGTCGTCCGTGAGCAGCCGCTTGAGCGCCTCCTCGCCGGAGTGCGCGGCGACCAGCTCGTGCCCCAGGCCGTGCAGGATCGCTTCCAGGGCGAGCAGGTTCTCCGGCCGATCGTCGACCATGAGGATCTTGACGGGGTGACCCGGGGCGGTCGTCACAGCGCAGCCGCGTCTCCGGTCGGGGTGCGTCGCAGCAGCCAGGACCGCATCACCGCCAGCAGCCGGTCCAGGTCCACCGGCTTGGTGATGTAGTCACTCGCGCCTGCGGCCAGGCTCTTGTCCCGGTCGCCCGGCATCGCCTTCGCGGTCAGGAACAGGATCGGCAGGTCGGCGAACCGCGGCATTCTGCGGATCTCCGTGGTCGTCTCGTTGCCGTCCATGTCCGGCATCATGACGTCCATCAGCACCAGGTCCACCTCCGGGTTGTCCCGGAGCAACTGGATCCCGCCCGCGCCGTTGTCGCTGTAGAGCACCTGCATGCCGTGCAGCTCCAGCGCGCTGGTGAGCGCGAAGACGTTGCGCACGTCGTCGTCGACGACGAGGACCGTCGCGCCGGCCAGCGGGTCCACGGTGTCCAGCGCGGCCGGCCGGCTGATCGCGTCGGACAGCAGGGGGGTGCGGCGTGCGCCGAGCTGTTCGGGAAGGGCGGCCACGGGCGTCACCTCCCGGTCCTCGAACGGGTAGCTGGCGGGCACGTAGAGCGTGAACGTGCTGCCGAGGCCGGGCTCGCTCTCCACCGCGATCGCGCCACCGAGCAGGCGGGCGATCTCCCGGGAGATCGACAGGCCCAGCCCGGTCCCCCCGTACTTGCGGCTGGTGGTCCCGTCGGCCTGCTGGAACGCCTCGAAGATCAGCTTGAGCTTCTCCGCCGGGACGCCGATCCCGCTGTCGCTCACGCTGAACGCCACGACGGTCTCGGCGTCGTTGAGCGTCGGCGTCGCGAAGAGCAGGTGCGCCGGGGCGCGGTGCACGGCGAGCCGGACGCTGCCCTGCTGCGTGAACTTCAGCGCGTTGCTGAGCAGGTTCTTCAGGACCTGGTGGAGGCGCTGCTCGTCGGTGACCACCGCCGTCGGGAGATGCGCCTCGAGGTCCACGACGAGGTCGAGCCCCTGCTGCTCGGCCAGCGGCCGGAAGGTGCTCTCCACGTAGTCGCGCACGTCGCTGAGCACCACCGGCGCCGGGTGCACGTCCATCTTCCCGGCCTCCACCTTCGACAGGTCGAGGATGTCGTTGATCAGGGCGAGCAGGTCGCTGCCGGCGTTGTGGATGGTCCGTGCGAACTCGATCTGCTTCTCGGTCAGGTTCTGCTGCGGGTTCTCGGCGAGGAGCTTCGCCAGGATCAGCAGGCTGTTGAGCGGGGTCCGCAGCTCGTGGCTCATGTTGGCCAGGAACTCCGACTTGTACTGCGAGGACAGGGCCAGCTGCCCGGCCTTCTCCTCCAGGCCCAGGCGGGCCATCTCGATCTCGCGGTTCTTGGTCTCGAGGTCGCTCGACTGTTCGGTGAGCAGCCGGGCCTTGTCCTCGAGCTCCGCGTTGGTGCGCTGCAGCTCGACGGACTGCACCTGCAGCTCCTGCGCCAGCCGTTGCGACTGCTCGAGGAGCTCCTCGGTCCGGACGTTCGCGATGATCGTGTTCAGCACCACGCCGATGGTCTCGACCAGCTGCTCGAGGAAGCCCGTGTGGACCTCGTTGAACTGCTGGAACGACGCGAGCTCGATGACGCCCAGCACCTGCTCCTCGAAGAGGACCGGGAGCACGAACAGGTCGGCGGGTGCCGACTCCCCGAGGCCGGAACGGATGCGGACGTAGTCGGCCGGCACCTGCGGGACCCGGATGGGGCGGCGCTCGATCGCGGCCTGCCCGACCAGCCCCTCACCGAGCTGGAACACCGTGTCGTTGGCGGTGCGGGCCGCGCCGTAGCTGGCGGCCCGCCGCAGCACGGTGCCCTCGTCACCCGTCTCGGCCAGGAAGAAGACGCCGTGCTGGGCCTCGATGACCGGCGTGACCTCACTCATGATCATCTCGGTGACGGCCTCGAGGTCCCGCTCGCCCTGCAGCCGCCCGCCGATGCGGGCCAGGTTCGACTTCAGCCAGTCCTGCTGCGCGTTGATCTCCGTCGTCTCCCGGAGGTTCGCGATCATCTGGTTGATGTTGTCCTTGAGCTCCGCCACCTCGCCCTGGGCGCCGACGGTGATGGACCGCGTGAGGTCGCCCCGGGTGACGGCCGTGGACACCTCGGCGATGGCACGCACCTGGGTGGTGAGGTTGCCGGCGAGCTGGTTGACGTTCTCCGTCAGGTGCCGCCAGGTCCCCGAGACACCGGCGACCTCGGCCTGACCGCCCAGGCGACCCTCGGTGCCGACCTCGCGGGCCACGCGGGTGACCTCCGCGGCGAAGGCGGAGAGCTGGTCGACCATCGTGTTGACCGTGGACTTGAGCTCCAGGATCTCGCCCTGAGCATCGACGGTGATCTTCTGCGACAGGTCGCCCTGCGCCACCGCCGTCGTGACGAGCGCGATGTTGCGGACCTGGCTGGTCAGGTTCGACGCCATGAAGTTCACCGAGTCGGTCAGGTCCCGCCAGGTGCCGGACACGCCCTTCACCTGCGCCTGACCGCCCAGCTTGCCCTCGGTGCCGACCTCCCGGGCCACGCGGGTGACCTCGTCGGCGAACGACGACAGCTGGTCGACCATCGTGTTCACGGTGCTCTTGAGCTCGAGGATCTCGCCGAGCGCGTCGACGGTGATCTTCTGGCTGAGGTCGCCCTTGGCGACGGCCGTGGCGACCTGGGCGATGTTGCGGACCTGACCCGTCAGGTTCGCGGCCATGTAGTTGACGTTGTCCGTGAGGTCGCGCCAGGTGCCGGAGACGCCCTTCACCTGCGCCTGGCCGCCCAGCCGCCCCTCGGTGCCGACCTCCCGGGCGACGCGGGTGACCTCGTCGGCGAACGACGACAGCTGGTCGACCATCGTGTTGATCGTCTGGGCGAGCGCCGCGACCTCACCCTTGGCATCGACGGTGATCTTCTGCGAGAGGTCGCCCTGCGCCACCGCCGTCGTCACCTGCGCGATGTTGCGGACCTGGCTGGTGAGGTTCGCCGCCATGCCGTTCACGTTCTCGGTCAGGTCGCGCCACGTACCGGAGACGCCGCGAACCTGGGCCTGGCCGCCCAGCCGCCCCTCGGTGCCGACCTCCCGGGCCACGCGGGTGACCTCGTCGGCGAACGACGACAGCTGGTCGACCATCGTGTTCACGGTGGACTTGAGCTCCAGGATCTCGCCCTGGGCGTCGACGGTGATCTTCTGGCTGAGGTCGCCCTTCGCGACGGCCGTGGCGACCTGCGCGATGTTGCGGACCTGGCTGGTGAGGTTGCCGGCCATGAAGTTGACGTTGTCGGTGAGGTCCTTCCAGGTGCCGGAGACGCCCTTCACCTGCGCCTGGCCGCCGAGCTTGCCCTCGGTGCCGACCTCGCGGGCCACGCGCGTGACCTCGTCCGCGAAGGACGACAGCTGGTCGACCATCGTGTTGATCGTCGACTTCAGCTCGAGCGTCTCGCCCTTGACGTCCACGGAGACCTTCTGCGAGAGGTCGCCCTGCGCCACGGCGGTGGTCACCTGGGCGATGTCCC
>JAOPWU010000068.1 GCA_025965515.1 Mycobacterium sp. | reverse complement strand
GGCCGGCCCCGCCTGCGCGGCGGCCCGCAGGCGCGCGACGGCGACCGCGGGGTGCGGTCGGCCGCGACGCTGCGGACGATCGGGCATACGTGGACTCCCGGAGGGGGGACTGGCGGGGTGGGCGGATCCCGAGGGATCCATCGACGGGGCGGCGGTGACCCTAACCCGTCGGCCGGGTGGTTTCAGTGCGTGGCCACCTCCGCGATCGCGGCGACGATGACGACGACACCCACCATTCCCAGCAGCACCGGCACCGGGCTGCCCCCGCGCGGCGTGCTGGGGCGCAGCAGGTACGGCAGCCCGGCGTCCGCCTCGCTGAGCGGTGCGGTGGGCGCCTGCCGGCGCAGCCGCAGGAGCAGCCCGGAGACGACCAGCTCCGCGCCGACGAGGATGACCGCGACCGGCCAGAGCCCGATGAGGACGAGCCCGACCGTCGCGAGCCCGACGGGGACGATGTACAGCAGCGCCACCACGAGAACGCCGGCCCGGGTGCTCGGGGGCCGGTCCGGGTCGACGTGCGGGGCGGGCGTGGGCTGCATCTCAGCCGCCAGCCTACGACGGCTCCTTCGCCCCGGCCCGCCGCCGGTGGACGATCCAGGCGACCAGCAGCCCGGCGACCACCAGCCCCAGCAGCACGTAGCCGGCCGTGTTGAACGACCGCAGGATCGTGGAGTACGAGGAGCCGGCCAGGTACCCGACCATGACGAACGCGATCGCCCAGAGGGTGCCGCCGATGACGTTCGCCACCGCGAAGCGGCCGTACGGCATCGAGGACATCCCGGCGAGTCCCGGGATCAGCGCGCGCAGCGCGGCGGTCCAGCGGCCGAGCACGACCCCCTTCACCCCCATGCGGGCGAGGTACTCGCGGCTCTTGTCCAGCTTCTCGTCGTCGAGGATCCGGTCCGGCAGCTTCCGTAGCAGTGACGCGCCCCACCGCGATCCCACGGCGTAGCCCACCTGGTCGCCGATCACCGCGCCGGCGACGGCCGCGATGAGCGTGGCAGGCAGACTGAGCTGCCCCTGGTTGGCGAGGACGCCGCCCAGGACGACCGCGATCTCACCGGGGAAGATGATCCCGACGAACGCCGACGCCTCCAGGGCGGGCAGCGCGAAGACGAGAGCCAGGGCGAGCGGCGCGGGGATCGCGTGGATGAGGCTGTCGATCAGCTTCTCCACGCCGTCAGCCTAGTCGGGTGTTGCGGCTGCTCCCCGAATGTCCTGTCTGCCGGTGTCGTCCAGCCGTTTTCGATCATCGCGATCGTCCCGGGCCAGCAGCGCCCGTGCCGCGCTGACCACGACGCCGGGCCGGATGTCCAGGCACGGCGGCTCGTGCCGGCCGTCGGCGAACGGGCAGACCGCCAGGCCGCACGGTGAGCACGGCGTGGGGACCCGCAGCAGCGCGGCGGCGCCGTGCCGGGGCGCGTACCGGCTCTCCGACGTGGCCCCGGAGAACAGCGTCACCGCCGGGGTGCCGAACGCCTCGGCGAGCTGCATGCCGACCCCGCCGTCGCCGATCACCAGCCGGGCCTGCGCGACCGCGGCTGCCGTGCCGGGCCCGTCGAGCACGTCGGGGACGGCCGGGACGCCCGCCGTGTCGGCGATGCGGGCGGCCAGCACGGCGTTCCGCTCGCCCCCGAGGACGCGGACGGGGTGCCCGTCGGCGGCCAGCACCGCGGCGACCTCCGCGAACCCCTCGGGGGTCCAGTGGCGGCTGGGCGGCTCGGCGCCGGGGAGCAGCAGCACGGCGTTCGGCGGCAGCAGGCCGCGGGCCGCCTGCTGGTCCTGCGGGCGCAGCCGCAGCCGGAGCCGGTCCGGCGGGGCGCCGTCCACCGGGTCGGGCGCGAGCCCGGTGATGCCGGCGGCCGCCAGCAGCGACAGGCCGCGCATCGCCTGGTGCTCGTCGTCGTCGAGGTGGGTGACGCGGTGCGAGAGCACGCTGCCGGCCGTCTCGGCGCTGGCGCCGACGCGCACGCCGACACCGGCGAGGTAGCCGACATAGGCCATGGGCCACGGGGACTGCCCGGCGGACGTGAAGACGATCAGGGCGTCGTAGCCGCGGACCCGCAGCAGCGTGACCAGCTCGCCCTCGCGCCGCGGGTCGAGCGGGACCGGGTCCGGCACGTCCTGCCAGGCGGTCTGCAGGGCCACGACGTCGTCGACGTCGGCGATGAGCGGCCCCACCGCTGCGCCCGCGGGGCTGACCAGCAGGTCCAGCGTCGCGTCGCGGCGCAGCGCCCGGCGCAGCGCGTGCAGCGCCGGGGTCGTGAGGACGACGTCGCTCGCGTCGGACACGCAGACGGCGAGGACGCGGCGCCAGGCGGGGACGTCGAGCGGGGGTCCGACGCAGCGCGGGCCGCGGGGCAGCGTCGTGAGCGGGGTGCGGCCGCGCCGACCCGGGCCTGCGGCGGGTGGTGTCGCCGACCCGCGGTCGGGGCCGACCTCTGGGGGGTTCATCGGCGGACCGTCCGGGGCGTGGGGACTGCTCGGCGGGACCTCCGCCGGTTCCCAGCATGCCGGACGCGGCCCGGCGGCCGTCCGCCGGTCTCAGGCGTGGGGCCCCGGGCCGCTTCCAGGTTCGGTTCCGGCGCTGTGCGCCGGCCGGGCTCAGGACGCGAGCTTGGCGGTCCCGGTCGCGGCGGCCGCCTTCGCGGCCACCTTGGCGGCGGCCTTCTGCCGCTTCGCGGCCTCCTTGCGGCCCTTCGTCGCGGCCTTCCGGCCCTTGGCCTTCAGCTCCTTGCCCTTGCCCGCGACGTGCTTGCCCTTGCCGGCGACCTCCCGGGCCTGGCCCGTCACGGCGCCGGACGCGCTGCTGCCCAGGTCGGACGCGCGCTCGGCGAGCGTGCTACCGAGCTCGGTCGCGTGCTCCGCGAGCGAGGACGGGACGCCGGCGATGGTGCTGCCGACGCCGGACAGGGTCGAGGCCAGCTGCTTGGCGGTGCCGGACAGCACCTGCGACGGGCGCTGCCGCTCGCCCTGCAGCGCGCTGGTGACGATGATGCCGCCGGTCAGCCCGGGGATCGCCCACTGCAGCGCGGTCAACTGCTGCTGCGCGGCGGCGACCTCCGGCGGGGTGCCGGCCGTCGGCGAGGTGCCGCTCTCGACGGGCGTGTCGCCGTACGCGCGGATCTTCTTGCCGAGCAGCCGGCTGTAGGCGGTGACGCCGAGCGCGGCCGCCGTCAGCCCGAGCTTCGTGGCCGTCACGGTGAACTCGCCCTTCTGGGCGACCACGCGCTTGCGGTTGCCGAGCAGCAGGCCGGCGCCCCCGACGAGGTGCGCGCCGATGGCGGCGGCGTTGATGGGGGTCCAGCGGTCCCAGGCCTCGTTCGTGGCACGGGCGCGCTCCCGCGGGTCGGCGATGGCGCCGACGGAGCCGTTGATGGCCGTCGCCCCGGCCAGCGTGCCGCCGAACCACGCCGCGAGGCCCAGGTCGTGCAGGGACCGGAACACGGTCTGGCGCTTGGTCATAGAGATCCTCCGAAAGTCGGTGCCCGGGCGCCCCCGGAGTCACATCTGCGTCCCGCGGCCCGTTCCCGATCGGCGGGTTGCCAACCGCTTCGTCCGCGATCAACGGCCGGTGATGGGCGCGTCCTCAGCCAAGGCGCTCGCAGCCGTGCCCGCGCAGTGTCACGATGGGGCGCATGGGACAGAGCGGGCACGACGACTACGCGGTGGTCGTCACGCGGCAGGACGGCCGGTGGGAGGCCGCCCTGCTGCCGGACCGCCTCGTCGGGGATCTCGACGGACTGATCGCGGCGCTGCGCCAGCAGCCCAGCGACAACGGCGCGATCGGGCTGGTGAACGTCGAGGACGAGTTCTTCGTGGCCACCCGGGTCGACCGCGGCGGCACCATCCGCTACCTGCTGAGCGACGTCACGGCCGCGGTCGCGTGGGAGCTCGCGGCGGACGTGTGCGACCGGCTCGACATCGACATCCCCGCCGACGACGACCTCGACGACGTCTGGCCGGCCGGGGACCTGTCCCTCTTCAGCGACCTGGGGCTGGACGAGATGGCGCTCGGCGCGCTGCTGTCCGACCTGGACGCCTACGCGGACGAGCAGCTGCTGTCGCTGGCCCAGGCCTGCGGGTTCGCGTCGGCCTTCGAACGGGCCGTGGACGCGGTCCTGCTGTAACCGAGCTGTAGCCGTCCGGCCGCGTCGCGTTCCCTCGACGGCGAGAGGGATTGGCCCGCCTCCGAAGGGGAAGCCCGGCCACGCGAACGGTTCCCGTCCACCCATCAGAAGTACCGCGGAGGCTGCAGTGGCGTACTCAGGTCTGGCCTTGGCCCGCTCCGCGGGTCAGTGGTCCGGCGCCGACCTGGAGCTCGCGGACATGCCCGACCTCGACGCGGCCGGCGAGGCGTTGCGTGACTACGCCGCCGAGAAGGCGGACGACGGGACGGCGCTCCTCTTCGTGGAGGAGGACGACGAGTACGTCGGCATCGTGCGCGTGGACGGCGACGCCGACCCGAGCGTCTTCATCTCGGACCGCCGGGTCGTGGAGACCTCCGACCTGGCCGAGCGCCTGTTCGCCGAGGCGCTGCCCGTCATCACCGAGGACGAGGAGGACGAGGACGAGGGCACCCGCCCCGTCGCGGTCCCGGCCGGGGACCTGCGGATCCTCGCCAGCTTCGGCGTCTCGGACGACCAGCTCGTCGAGCTCTGCGGCGAGGAGGGTGCGCTGCCGGCCGACATCATCGCGGCGCTCTGCGAGCGGATCGGCGCGGGTGAGCAGTTCGAGGCCCTGCGGGTCTGACACCCTGGCCGCGTGCCGCACTACGACCAGCTGATGGGGCTGGCCCTCGCCGAGGCCGCCCGCTGCGCGCCCGCCGGCGACGTGCCGGTCGGCGCCGTCGTGGTGGATCCCTCGGGTGCGCTCCTCGGCGCCGGCTACAACCGGCGGGAGGCGGACGGCGACCCGACGGCGCATGCCGAGGTGCTGGCCCTGCGCGCGGCGGCCGCCGCGGTGGGGGCCTGGCGGCTCGACGGCGCGACGCTGGCCGTGACGCTGGAGCCGTGCGTGATGTGCGCCGGGGCGATCGTGCTCGCGCGGGTGGCGCGCGTCGTCTTCGGCGCGTGGGACCCGAAGGCCGGGGCGGCGGGCTCGCTCTACGACGTGCTGCGCGACCAGCGGCTCAACAGCCGGCCCGAGGTGATCGGCGGCGTGCGGGAGGCCGAGTGCGCCGCCGTGCTGGACGTGTTCTTCGCGGGCAGACGCGGCAGGCCCGAGACCGCGGACGGCGGCATCGGTTAGGCTCGTCGGCGGTGGTGTCGCCTAGTGGCCGATGGCGCACGCCTCGAAAGCGTGTAAGGGTTCACGCCCTTCGTGGGTTCAAATCCCACCACCACCGCCAGCTGCACAGGAAGGCCGGTTCCGCGGGTCGCGGGCCGGCCTTCGTGCTGTTCGGGATG
>JAOPWU010000061.1 GCA_025965515.1 Mycobacterium sp. | reverse complement strand
GGGGCCGCCAGGCCGGCCGACGCCGCCCTGCCGCGGCTGGCGGGGACGCCGGCCGACGCCGCCGGGGCGACGGGCAGAGCGGCCCTGGCGGTGCTGGCATCCCTCCCGGCCGAGCTCCGCGCGCAGGTGAGCGGGCTCGTGGCTGCCACGCCTGCAGCCGTCACGCTGACCCTGCGCGACGGCACGGTCGTCGGCTGGGGCGGCCCGACCGACGGTGAGCGCAAGGTGCAGGTGCTCACGGCGTTGCGGACGCTCGGCCGGAAGGGGCCGTTCGACGTCTCGAGCCCCACCGTGGCGATCTCCCGCTGACGGACTTTTTCATCTTGTCCGCGACACCCCGGGCGACACGCTTGCGACCGCTTGCCCCCACCCCATACCTTTCGACCACAACCTCAGGTTGACATAACGTTAACCGTCTACCTGACGGTGAGACTTCACCGGACCGCCCGGTAACCCCGCCGCTATCGGAAGGCCTTCAGTCGTGGCAGCTCCTCAGAACTACCTGGCCGTGATCAAGGTCGTCGGTATCGGCGGTGGCGGCGTCAATGCCGTGAACCGGATGATCGATGTCGGCCTCAAGGGCGTGGAGTTCATCGCGGTGAACACCGACGCCCAGGCGCTGCTCATGAGCGACGCGGACGTCAAGCTCGACATCGGCCGCGAGCTCACCCGCGGGCTGGGCGCGGGCGCTGCGCCCGGCGTCGGCCGGCAGGCGGCGGAGGACCACAAGGAGGAGCTCGAGGAGGTCCTCAAGGGTGCCGACATGGTGTTCGTCACCGCCGGCGAGGGCGGTGGCACGGGCACGGGCGGCGCTCCCGTCGTCGCCCGCGTGGCGCGTTCCCTCGGGGCGCTCACCATCGGCGTCGTCACCCGCCCGTTCTCCTTCGAGGGCCGGCGGCGGCAGGGCCAGGCGGACGAGGGCATCGACGCGCTCCGCGAGGAGGTCGACACCCTCATCGTGATCCCGAACGACCGGCTGCTCTCCACCGCGAGCCGCGACGTGACCATGCTCGATGCGTTCAAGAGCGCCGACCAGGTTCTCCTGTCGGGCGTTCAGGGGATCACCGACCTCATCACCACGCCGGGCCTCATCAACCTGGACTTCGCCGACGTCAAGTCGGTGATGACGCAGGCCGGCAGCGCGCTCATGGGCATCGGGTCCGCCCGCGGCGAGGACCGCGCGGCCGTGGCGGCCGAGATGGCCATCTCCAGCCCGCTGCTGGAGGCCAGCATGGACGGCGCCCTCGGCGTGCTCATCAACATTTCCGGTGGCAGCGACCTCGGGCTCTTCGAGATCAACGCGGCCGCGGAGATCGTCGGCGAGGCGGCGCACCCCGACTCGAACATCATCTTCGGCACGGTCATCGACGACGGCCTCGGCGACGAGGTCCGCGTCACGGTCATCGCCGCCGGCTTCGAGGGCGGCATGCCCCGGCCGCGCGAGCAGGCCGGGCGTCGCGGCTTCGGCCGGGATGCCGCACCCGTGGGAGGGTTCGCCCGCACCCCGGGTCGGGACTCCGGCGACGCCTCCCGCGGGGCGGCCGCACGCGGCCGCACGGAGACCGACCCTCGCGACGCTCGGGACTACCCCCCCACGGCGTCCCGCGACGAGCGGCCCGAGGCTCCCTCCCGCGACGACCGGGACGCCCGTTCCCCCGTGCAGGAGAACGGCCTGCCCGCGGCCGCTCCCGAGCGCGAGCCCCGCGAGGCGGACCGCGACGTGATCGACGTCCGCGAGTCCCGTGACTACCGCGAGGCCGAGCGCCCGACGGCCGTGGAGAGCGCGCCGCGCACGGAGGAGCCCCGCATCCCCGCCCGCCCCGCGGAACCGCGACGCACGGTGGTCTTCGACGATGACGACCTCGACGTCCCCGACTTCCTCAAGTAACGGGGCCGCCGCGCCGGTGCCCGAGCTGCTCACGGTCGACCTCGGGGCCGGCGCGACGGCGGTCTTCACGACGCGCGCGGGCGGGGGCTCGCAGCCGCCCTACGACGGCTGGAACCTCGCCGATCACGTGGGGGACGACCCGTCCGCCGTCGCGGCGAACCGCGCCGCCCTCGCAGCGGCCCTGGGCGTCGCCACGGTCGGCTATCCGAACCAGGTGCACTCCGCGCTGGTCCTGCCCGTCGAGCCCGGCACCGGCGCGAGCTGCGACGGGCTGGTCGGCGGGGCGCCCGGCGCGTTCGGCGTGCTGGCGGCCGACTGCGTCCCCGTGGTCCTCGCCGACGCGCCCGCGGGCGTGGGTGCCGTGCTGCACGCGGGCCGGCGGGGGCTCGCTGCCGGGGTCGTCGCGAACGGCGTGGCGGCCCTCGTCGCCCGGGGGGCGGACCCCTCGCGCACGGTCGCTGCCATCGGCCCGGCGATCTGCGGTCGCTGCTACGAGGTCTCACCCGAGCTCCGGGCCGAGGTCGCGGCCGTCCTGCCGGCCACGTCGTGCACGACGGACCGGGGCGCCCCCGGACTCGACCTCCCCGCGGGCGTGGCCGCCGTCCTGGCGGCAGCCGGCGTGCGCACCGTCGTCGACCTGGGGCTGTGCACCCGCCAGGACCCGCGGTTCTACTCCTACCGCCGGGACGGCCGCACGGGCCGGCACGCGGGCGTCCTGGTGCTGGGGTGACCGCGCTTCTCTCGCCGGACGGCGAACCCGGGGCGCCCCGGGGGGACCGGGCGGGGGAGTTGCGGGCCGCGGCCGAGCGGCTCGACCGCCGGATCGCGGCCGCCTGCGCCGCCGCCGGGCGGCCCCGCGCGGACGTCACCACCGTCGCGGTGACCAAGACGTTCCCCGCCAGCGACGTCGAGGCGTGGTACCTCGCCACCGGCCTGGTGGACGTCGGGGAGGCGCGGGAGCAGGAGTTGCGCGCCAAGCGGGCGGCGCTGGCGGGGCTGCCGGTGCGGTGGCACTTCCTCGGCCGCCTCCAGGCCAACAAGGCGCGCGCGGTCGGCCGCAGCGCCGATGTGGTGCACAGCGTCGACCGGGACGCCCTGCTGCCGCTGCTGTCACGCGGCGCCGCCGAGCGCGACGCCCCGCTCGGGGTGTTCGTCCAGGTCAGCCTCGACGGCGATCCCGCCCGCGCCGGCGTCCCGCCGGCGGAGCTGCACCGACTCGCGGACGCGGTGGCCGCCACCGCCGCGCTGACGCTGCGGGGTCTCATGGCCGTCGCGCCCCGGGGCGCGGAGCCGGCCGCGGCGTTCGGGCAGCTGGCAGAACTGGCCGCCGCAGTGCGGGAGCGCCACCCGCATGCCCGCGACCTGTCCGCCGGGATGTCCGGCGACCTGGAGGCGGCGGTGGCGCACGGCGCAACACACCTGCGTGTCGGGAGTGCCTTGTTCGGCGTTCGACCCCCCCTTGACCGGTAGCATCGCGCCATGGCTGGGTTCCTGAAGCGGTCGGCGATCTACCTCGGCATGAGCGAGGCGGACGACGACTACGACGAAGAGTTCACGGAGTCCGAGCGCACCTCGCGGAGCGCCGCGGCCCCCTCCTGGCGGGCCACGCGCACGTCCCGGACGGAGGACCTCCGCGTCGTGGAGCCGCTGCAGCGCGAGTCGGGTCACGCGGTCGTCGACCGGACCGCCGGGGACCGCGGGGCGCTGCAGCGGGTCGTCGCGGAGCCGGTGCCCGTGCGGATCACCACGCTGCAGCCGCGGACCTACAACGAGGCCCGCACCATCGGGGAGCACTTCCGGGACGGCATCCCGGTGATCATGAACCTCACCGAGATGGACGACGCGGACGCGAAGCGGCTCGTGGACTTCGCAGCCGGCCTTTCGTTCGGCCTGCGGGGGACGCTGGAGCGCGTCACCAACAAGGTGTTCCTCATCTCGCCGAGCAACGTGTCGGTCTCGGCGGAGGACAAGGCCCTCATCGCCGAGGGCGGCTTCTTCAACCAGTCGTGATCAGCTCCCGTACGGCGACTTCCCAGCAAGTCCCGCCTGGACTGGCCAGGCCGCGTACGGGCAGGGTGGAGCAGTGATATCCAGCCTGGTTACTGCCGTCCTCGAGCTCTACGTCTTCGTGCTCTTCGCGCGGGTGATCATGGGCTACGCGGTCGCGTTCGGCTACCGGCCCCGCGGGGTCGCCGCCGCGATCTTCGACGGCGTGTACGCGGTCACCGACCCGGTGGTGCGCCCGCTCGACCGGCTGATCCCGCCCCTGCGGATCGGCAACGCGGCCATCAGCCTCGGCTACATCGTCCTGCTGCTCATCATCCAGTTCGTGCTCTACCCCTTGGCGCAGCTGATCCCGTTCTAGGTCACGCCCCCGCTGGGGGGCGGGTTGGGCCGCGGAGGGGGACACTGCCCGCGGCGCGCCTTACCCTGTCCCGCCGTCGGTCCGATGTGGTGTTATCGGAGCTACCCCCTCCCATGTGATGGAGTCGTTGTGCCTCTGACCCCGCAGGACGTTGCGGACAAGCTCTTCTCGTCCGCCGGCCGTTTCTCCAAGCACCCCGGCTACGACGAGGCCGAGGTCGACGCCTTCCTGGAGGAGGTCGAGAACGAGCTCCGGCGCCTGCTGGACGAGCAGGCCGACCTCCGGGCCCACGTGGCGAGCCTCCAGGCCGAGCTGATCGCCGCCCGGGAGGCGGCCGACACCGCCGCGGTGGTCGGGCAGGGCGGGGACCAGGCGCTGGCGGCCCTGCAGCAGGCACGCAACGAGGCGCAGCAGGCGCGGACCCGGTTGGCGGCCTACGAGGGTCAGGTGGCGGCCCTGCAGCAGCAGCTCGCCGAGGCGCAGGCCGCTCAGCAGGCCGCCGTCGCACTGCCGGACGACTCGCCTGAGGTGCTGGGGCTGCAGGAGCAGGTCGTCGCGCTGCAGGCGCAGCTGGCGGCGGTCCAGTCGGCCGAGCCGGCCGCCCGGGGCGAGGGCCCCGAGGTCGAGGAGGCGCTGCGCCGCGCGGCGGTGGCGGAGGAGGAGCTCGAGCAGCTCCGGAGCGCCCTCGCCGAGTCGGCGGCCCGGGCCGAGCAGGCCGAGGCCACCATCGAGGCGCTGCAGCAGCGGCTGGCCGAGTCCGACGTCGCGGTCTCGCCCGCGTCGGAGACCGAGGAGGCGCTCCGGCGGACGCTGCTCATCGCCTCGCGGACGGCCGACGCCGCCATCGCCGAGGCCCGCGTCGAGGCGGAGGAGCTCCGGGAGCAGGCCCGCCGCGACGCCGCCGCGCAGGCCGCCGAGGCGGAGCAGCTCGCCGCCCGGGTGCACGCCGAGGTCACCGCGCAGGTCGCCGAGCTCGAGCGGTCGGCCCGTGCCCGGTCCGAGGAAGCGGCCCGCGAGGTCGCCGAGATGCGGTCGCAGGCGGTGGGCCACATCGAGGTGCGCGTCGCCGAGCTGCAGCAGCAGATCGGCTCGCTGCAGTCCTTCGAGCAGGAGTACCGGACGCGGCTGCGGGCCTACCTGGAGATGCGGCTCGAGGAGCTGGACGCGCCCGTGGGGCCGCCGGTCGCCGCCCAGGGCGGCGCTCCCGCCCGGACCTGAGGGATCTCCGAAACGGGCCGTTCGTTCAGGCGCCGGGACCCACCTGCCGAGAGCAACACGGACGGGGCGTCCGCAACCTGTGCCGCGGTGCGCCTGACGATCGGTAGCATCTGCGGCACAGCGCAACCGGCCGGCCGATGAAGGTGGCTTTCTGTTGATCGTCGTCAGCGGGGTTCTTGTCCTCGTCGCCCTCTTGAGCCTCGTCGTGGGGCTCTTCGTCGGCGGCGACACCGGTCTCAACTTCGTCTACATCTCCATCGCGGTGAGCGTCGTCTCGGCGCTCTTCCTGGGGGCCGGATACCTGCAGCGCCGCCAGCAGCTGGAGCCCGGCGGGGACGCCGAGAGCACCACGCTGCTGCCGGTGGAGCCGGTCGCCGAGCCGCGCGGCCACACGGCCCCGCCGCCGGCGGTCGCGATGGCGACCCCGGACGACCCCTACGACGGCAGCCCCACGGTGCTCGTGGTCAACGGCGAGCCCTACTTCTACGTCGCGGAGGGCGGCCAGCCCACGTCCGGCGAGGCGGAGGAGCTGCCTCTGGCGGAGGCGATCGAGCTGGGGTTCGAGCCCTACGACGCGGCCGCGGAGCACGCGGAGCGCGAGGAGCGCGCCCGGCTGGACGGCTCGGCGCAGGCCCCGCTCGTGCCGGAGTCGGCCGACCCGGAGTCCACGATCGCGATGTACCGCCGCGGAAGCGGCGAGCCCGCCGCGCACGATGCGGCCGAGCGCGCCCGGCAGGCGTTCGTCTACGGGCGGTCGGTGGTCGACGACGCCCCCGTCGACGAGGTCGAGGACGAGCCGTACGAGAGCTCCTACGAGCGCGGCACGGCTGCCCGGGGTGAGGAGGGGACCACCTACTACACGGCCTATGCGGGCGACGACGAGGAGGACCTCGGCGCCGACGAGGAGGACGAGTTCGCCGCGACGCCGGAGCTGTCCGGCTACGCGGCAGCCGACCGGTCGGGGTACGGTGCCCCGCCCGACGCGGACGAGGACGACGCCGCCCTGCTGGGCGCGGACCCGGCCGCTGCTACCCCGCTGCGCGGGCGCCGGCTGCCCCCGCCCGGTGCCCGCGTCCCCGGTGC
>JAOPWU010000021.1 GCA_025965515.1 Mycobacterium sp. | reverse complement strand
CCCGCGCCCGCGCGATGTGGGTGTCGACGTTCCACTCCGCCTGCGTGCGGATCCTGCGCGACCAGGCCGGCGTCGTCGGGTTGTCCCGCAGCTTCTCGATCTACGACAGCGCGGACAGCCAGCGGCTCATCACGCTCGCGGCCCGGGAACTCGACCTCGACCCGAAGCGGCACCCGGCCCGCGGGCTCGCCGTCGCGGTCAGCAACCTGAAGAACGAGCTGATCACGCCGGAGCAGGCCACCGTGCAGGCCAGCAACGACGTGGAGCGCACCGCCGCTGCCGTCTACGCCATCTACCAGCGGCGGCTGGGTGAGGCCAACGCGCAGGACTTCGACGACCTGATCATGACCACGGTGCGGCTGCTGCAGGACCACCCGGACGTGGCCGACCACTACCGGCGGCGGTTCCGCCACGTCCTCGTCGACGAGTACCAGGACACCAACCACGCCCAGTACATGCTGGTCCGCGAGCTGGTCGGCACCACGGCGGAGCGGGGCGACGAGGGCCTGCCACCGGGCGAGCTCTGCGTCGTGGGCGACGCGGACCAGTCCATCTACGCGTTCCGCGGCGCCAACATCCGCAACATCAACGACTTCGAGAGCGACTACCCCGACGCGACCGTCGTGCTGCTGGAGCAGAACTACCGCTCCACGCAGACGATCCTGTCAGCGGCGAACGCGATCATCGCCCACAACCCCGACCGGCTGGTGAAGAACCTGTGGTCCGCCGCGGGCGCCGGAAGCCCGATCGTGGGCTACGTGGCGGACAACGAGCACGACGAGGCCGCCTTCGTCGCGCAGGAGGTCGACCGGCTCACGGATGCGGGGGACGCGTCGCCGGGCCAGGTCGCGGTCTTCTACCGGACGAACGCGCAGTCGCGCGTCTTCGAGGAGGTCTTCATCCGCGTGGGGCTGCCGTACAAGGTGGTCGGCGGTGTCCGGTTCTACGAGCGGCGCGAGGTCCGGGATCTGCTGTCCTACCTGCGGGTGCTCGCCAACCCCGCGGACACCGTGAGCCTGCGCCGGATCCTCAACGTGCCCCGGCGCGGCATCGGGGACCGGACCGAGTCGTTCGTCGAGGCGTACGCGCAGCAGGAGCGGGTCGGCTTCGCGGAGGCCCTCCGGCGCATCGATGAGGTCCCCGGCATCGCCACCCGCAGCGCCACCGCCGTCCGCGGCTTCGTCGCGCTGCTGGAGGAGCTGGAAGGGCTCATCGCCGAGGGCGTCGGGCCGTCCCGGATCCTCGAGCTGATCATGACGCGCACGGGCTACATCGCCGAGTTGGAGGAGACGGTGAACGCCGGCGCGGCCGCCGGCGGCGTCGAGGCCGAGGGGCGCATCGAGAACCTGCAGGAGCTCGTCGGCGTCGCCCGCGAGTACGAGGAGCGGGTCGAGGGCGGCGACGTCGCGGGCTTCCTGGAGCAGGTGGCGCTGGTGGCCGACGCCGACCAGATCCCCGATCCGGAGGAGGGCGGCGGCGGGGTCGTCACCCTCATGACGCTGCACAGCGCCAAGGGGCTCGAGTTCCCGGTGGTGTTCCTGACGGGCCTGGAGGACGGGGTCTTCCCGCACCTGCGGACGCTCGGCGACCCGACCGAACTCGCCGAGGAGCGCCGGCTCGCCTACGTCGGGGTGACGCGGGCCCGGCACCGGCTCTACCTGACCCGCGCGAGCAGCCGCTCGTCCTGGGGGCAGCTCGCCTACAACCCGGCCTCGCGGTTCCTCGAGGAGGTGCCGGATCAGCTGATGGACTGGCGGCGGCTGGCACAGCCCGCCATCGCCGCGGCGGCGCAGCGCGCGCTGGAACGCGCCGGTGGGGACGCGTCCTGGGGGGACGGGCCGGTGCGGCAGTACGGCCGCGTGACGACGGGGCCGGTGCCGAAGCGGGGTGGCGTCGGGCTGCGGCCCATCCCGGCGCTCGCCGTGGGCGACAAGGTCTCGCACGACACCTTCGGCGTGGGCGTCGTCGCGTCCGTCCTCGGCCAGGCGGACAAGGCGCAGGCCGAGGTGGAGTTCGGGGGCGACGTCGGCCGCAAGCGGCTGCTGCTGCGGTACGCGCCGCTGGAGAAGCTCTGACCGTTCGCGAGGTCTAACCGGGCGAGAGGTCTAACCGGTCGAGCAGTTCCGGCCGGGCAGGCCCCCGGGGGTCAGACCCTCGGGCCGAAGTCGATGCCGCGGGCGGCCATGAACGGCCGGGGGTTGCTGACGCGGCCGCCGATGCGGATCTCGAAGTGCAGGTGCGGACCGGTCGCGTCGCCCGTCGCCCCCACGCGGCCGAGCTGCGTACCCGGGGTGACGGCCTGGCCGGCCCTGGCCGTGATGGCGGACATGTGGCCGTACGCGGAGACCGTGCCGTCGGTGTCCTCGATCATCACGAAGTTGCCGTAGCCCGACTGCCAGCCGGCGAACGTCACGGTGCCCGTGGTCGCCGCCAGGATGGGCGCGCCGTACGGGCAGCCCAGGTCGATGCCGGGGTGGACCGTTCCCCAGCGTGGCCCGTACTCCGAGGTCACCGGCCCGTCGCAGGGGCGGATCCAGCCCGCGTCCGAGCTGGCGACGGTCGCGGCGGCGGCGCCCGCGGCGCTGGCCACTGCCGCGGCCGTGGGGGGCACCGTGGGCGGGGCCGGAGCCTGGGTGGGTGCCACCGTCGGCTCGGCCGTGGCCGTCGCCACGAGCGGTAGGCGGACCTGGTCGCGGGAGACGGTGCTGCCCTGGTGCACCGTGCTGGCGCCCTGCTGGGCCGTCGCCGTCACGTCGACCGCGCCGCTGTGCCCGGGGGTGAAGGCGACGAGCGCCGAGAGGGCGGTCGGCATGCCCACGGCCAGCCCCAGGCCGACCCGCCGGACGGTCATCTGGTCGGAGAGCACGGCCATGCCCCGCTCGATCCGCACGTTGGTCGCGTGCGGGAGGCGGTGCCGGCTGGGGGAGCGACGCGTCAGGACCCGCGTGTGCGCGGCGAGGTCCGCCGGGGAGTCCAGGCCGACCGTTTCGTACTCCGACGCCTCGGGAATGTCCAGGATCGACGGGCAGCTCCCGACAGCGGTCCACAGCGCCAGCGGCGCTGGGGACGGCAGAACGATCATGGACAGCATCGTGGCATCGTCGGCACGACGGTGGCGCTGGGTCACAGGGGCGGTCTCCGTAGCGTGGTGCCGGTTCCCCCGAAGGGGCGGGACGGGGGCCGTGCGTCGGTGCTGGGCGGTGCGTAGCTCACCAAGATCTGGCCGCGGGCGCAAACCTCCTGCGCACAGCTGCTAGCGCCACCTGCACCATCTGACGACCCGCCAGCGGCCTGACCTGCGGCTATGTCACTTCACAGGCTCCCCTGTGAAACGGATCACACTTCGCTATCTCTCAGGGAAGTTGGCCATCGCTCCGAGAGCGGCGAGGACCAGCGGGTCCAGCGGTCCCGCAACCGCTGTCCCGGGTCCGCGGAGACGAGCTGCTCCATCCCGGTGACGACCCTGGACAGCAGGTCAGCGGCTGTGCTTGCCGCTGGATAACCGATGCCGGGGGAGCTCACCAGTGCGTCGGCGACGCCCTGTTCCAGCAGGTCGGCGGGGGTCAGCCGCAGCAGCGCCGCAGCCTCGTCGACGGGCCGGCGCAGCGCGGCCGACGCCCCCTCGGGGACGAGCGCGGCGAAGTAGGCGTCCGGCGTCACCAGGAGCAGGTCGGTCGCCGCGGCGGCCAGCGCCCCGCCGCTGCCGCCCTCCCCGTGCAGCACCGCGAGGGTCGGCGAGGGGCAGGTCAGCACCGCCTCCATCGCCTCGCCGATGGCCGCGGCGAGCCCGTCGTTCTCGGCGGCCGCCCCGGGCTCCGCGCCGGGGGTGTCCACCAACGTCAGCAGCGGCACGCCCCAGCGGCCCGCCAGCCCGGCCGCGCGGGTCAGCAGCCGGAACCCGTCCGGCGTCGGCCGGCCCAACCGCTGCGCCGCCAGCGCCACCCCCACGACGCTGCGGCCCCCGCCGAGCCGGCCCACGCGGGCCGCGACGGACCCGTCCGCCGCGGCCAGCGCCGTCCCGCCGGTCACGAGCTGGTCCAGCAGCGCCGCGCCCCCGGGGCGGTCGACGGTGCGGCACCAGGCCACCTGCGCCGGGCCGTCCCGATCGGGCGCGGTCGGCGCCGCGCCGGGGGGCACCGCGGGCACCGGCGGGTCCGCCGGAGCCGTCGGCAGCGCCAGCAGCGTCGTCAGCAGCGCCCCCGGCAGCTCCTCCGCCGGCAGCAGCGCGTCGACCAGGCCGTGCGCGGCGGCCGTCTCCGCTTGGTGCGACCCCTCGGGGAGCGCACCGGTCACCGCCTCGACCACGCGCGGCCCCGCGAAGCCCACCACCCCGCCGGCGACGGCCAGCCGCACGTCGGCCCGGCTCGCCACCGTCACGAACACCCCGCCGGTGGTCGGCCGGTCCAGCACGCTGACGTGGGGAATGCCGGCCGCCGCCAGGCGGCGGAGCGCCAGGACGACCCGGGGCATCCCGACGAGCGCCTGCATCCCCTCCGGCAGCCGGGTACCGCCCGAGCGCGTCACGCTGACCAGCGGCAGCCGCAGCTCGATCGCCGTGTCGACCGCGGCGCAGAAGGAGGACGCGTCGGCCTCGCCGAACGAGCCGCCGGCGACGCGGAAGTTCCAGACGGCGAGCACGGCGGCCGCGCGGCGGGTGCCGTCGGAGACCGCCAGCGGCCCCGTACGCACCGAGCAGCCCTCCGGGACCGGGGGGAGTGCCTCGAGCAGCTCGGCCCGCCACTCGGCGGTCAGCGCCACGGGCGGGTGGGGAGGGGACGTCCGCGATGGGGGGGTCTCGGGCATCCGCGTAGCATCGCAGCGCTGGTCGGCGGGCGGCCTGCATCCGTGGTGGGGCCGGCAGTGAGCAGCCGGCGAGCGGGAGGACGACAGTGACGGCAGTGGCAGCGACAGGCACCATCCGGGTCGTGGTGGCCAAGCCCGGCCTCGACGGCCACGACCGGGGGGCGAAGGTCGTGGCCCGCGCGCTGCGCGACGCCGGCATGGAGGTCATCTACACCGGCCTGCACCAGACGCCGGAGCAGATCGTCGAGACGGCGCTGCAGGAGGACGCGGACTGCGTCGGCCTGTCGGTCCTCTCGGGGGCGCACCTCACGCTGTTCCCGCGGGTCGTCGAGCTGCTGCGCGCGCGCGGCGCGGACGACATCGTGGTCTTCGGCGGCGGGATCATCCCGGTGGAGGACATCCCGCAGCTCGAGGCCGCCGGTGTCGCCCGGATCTTCACGCCCGGGGCGCGCACCGGCGACATCATCAGCTGGTTGCACGAAACGGTCGGCAGCGCCGCCGGCGCCTGACCTGCGGGACGGCGGGTACCCGTCGGCAGCGGTGACCCAGCTCGCAGCCGCGACCCTGGGGACCGCGCCGCACTGCCCCCGCCGCTAATCTCGTTCGCGACCCAGCCGGTTCGGGCAGGACGACACAGCGTTCCCGGGTGCACCGGGGCGCGGCCTCGTCGCCGAGAGCGCTGGGGCCCGCAGCCGGCGCACGACACCGGCCTGACCACTGAGGACAGCCAGCGTGGACCTGTTCGAGCACCAGGCGAAGGAACTCTTCGCCAAGCATGACGTTCCCGTCACCCCTGGCCGGGTGGCCTACACCCCGGACGAGGTCGAGGCGGTCGCCGCCGAGATCGGCCGCCAGGTGGTCGTGAAGGCGCAGGTGAAGGTGGGCGGCCGCGGCAAGGCCGGCGGCGTGAAGCTCGCCGACGACCCCGCTGCCGCGAAGGCCGTGGCCGAGAAGATCCTCGGGATGGACATCAAGGGCCACACGGTCCACAAGGTGCTGGTCAACGAGGCGAGCGACATCGCCGAGGAGTACTACGTCTCCTTCCTGCTCGACCGCTCGAACCGCACCTTCCTGGCCATGGCCTCGAAGGAGGGCGGCGTCGAGATCGAGGAGGTCGCCGAGAACAACCCCGAGGCGCTCGCCAAGGTCCCGGTCAACGCCCTCACCGGTGTCGACGAGGCCAAGGCCCGGGAGATCGCCGTCGCCGGCAAGCTCCCGGAGCACCTGCACGACCAGATCGTCCCGCTGCTCGTCGCCCTCTGGCGGACCTTCGTCGAGGAGGACGCCACGCTGGTCGAGGTGAACCCGCTGGTGCAGACGCCGGACGGCAAGGTCCTCGCCCTCGACGGCAAGGTCACGCTCGACGACAACGCGGCGTTCCGGCACACGGAGACCTTCGCGGAGTTCAACGACGTGAGCACCGTGGACCCCCTGGAGCAGCAGGCCCGCGAGAAGCACCTCAACTACGTGAAGCTCGAGGGCTCCGTCGGCATCATCGGTAACGGTGCCGGCCTGGTCATGTCGACGCTGGACGTCGTCACCTACGCCGGCGAGGCGTACGGCGGGCAGCGGCCGGCCAACTTCCTCGACATCGGCGGCGGCGCCTCGGCGCAGGTCATGGCCGACGGGCTCGGCATCATCCTGTCGGACCCGGCCGTGAAGTCGGTGTTCGTCAACATCTTCGGTGGCATCACCGCCTGCGACGCCGTCGCCAACGGTGTGGTGCAGGCCGTGCAGATGCTCGGCACGTCGCTCAGCAAGCCGATCGTGGTGCGCCTGGACGGCAACAACGCGGAAGAGGGTCGGAGCATCCTCGACGGGGCCGGCATCGCTGGCCTCGAGCGCGTGGACACGATGGATGGAGCCGCGGCCCGCGCGGCCGAACTGGCAGCGAAGGCGGCCTGACGATGGCGATCTTCCTCACTGAGAACAGCAAGGTGATCGTTCAGGGCATCACCGGCTCTGAGGGCACCAAGCACACCCGCCGCATGGTCGCCTCCGGCACCAACGTGGTCGGCGGCGTGAACCCGCGCAAGGCCGGCAGTGACGTCGACGGCATCCCCGTCTACGCCACCGTCGCCGAGGCGATCGAGAAGACCGGGGCCGACGTCACCGTCATCTTCGTGCCGCCGGCCTTCGCGAAGGCCGCCGTCATCGAGGCGATCGACGCCGCGATCCCGCTGGCTGTCGTCATCACCGAGGGCATCCCGGTGCACGACTCCACCGAGTTCTGGGCGTACCAGCAGAGCAAGGGCGGTGTCACCCGGATCATCGGCCCGAACTGCCCGGGGCTCATCAGCCCGGGCAAGTCGAACGCCGGCATCATCCCGGCCGACATCACCAAGGCCGGGCGCATCGGCCTGGTCAGCAAGAGCGGCACGCTGACCTACCAGATGATGTACGAGCTGCGGGAGTTCGGCTTCTCGTCGGCCGTCGGCATCGGCGGCGACCCCGTCATCGGGACGACGCACATCGACTGCCTCCAGGCGTTCCAGGACGACCCGGAGACGGACGCCATCGTGATGATCGGCGAGATCGGCGGCGACGCCGAGGAGCGCGCCGCGGCCTACATCGAGGCCAACATCACGAAGCCGGTCGTCGGCTACGTCGCGGGCTTCACGGCCCCCGAGGGCAAGACGATGGGCCACGCCGGCGCCATCGTCTCCGGCTCGTCCGGCACGGCGTCCGCCAAGAAGGAGGCCCTCGAGAAGGCGGGCGTCCGGGTGGGCAAGACGCCGAGCGAGACCGCCCGGCTGATGGCCGAGATCATGCGTTCCCTCTAGTTCCGCACGGTCCGACGAGGCCGGTCACCCCGCCGGGGTGACCGGCCTCATCGGCGTCCGGGGAGCCTCAGCCGACCGTGACCACGGACGTCACGAACGCGCCGACCACGGCGGCCACGGGCAGCGCCGCGATGACGAACAGGCCGGCCAGCGTGGCGGACGCGACCGCCTCCTCGCCCGCCTGGATGCTCCGCGTCGTCCGGCCGGTCAGCACCACCCGGTCGATGAGCCAGCGGAAGCCGTACAGGGCCACGATCGCCACGACCACCGCGAGCAGGAACGTCAGCAGGTCCGGGCCCCAGCCGGTGAAGTCCCCGGACACCGCCATGCGGACGACGATGCTGATGGCGATGAGGGCGCCACCCACCTCCAGGCCCGCCGCGAAGCTGCCGCGGCGGATGGCCTCGCGCACGTCGTACGGGGTCAGCAGCTCGTGCAGGAAGTAGACCCCGACGAGGGTGCCGAGCCCCAGCACCGTGAACACGGCGGTGCTGGCGAAACCCACCCCGGCCGAGGGGGCGTCGCCGCTCAGCGTGCCGCCGAGGATGGCGCCCACGCCCAGGTAGAAGCCCGCCTCGACCGCGCCGACGGCGAGGTTGCCCGCCAGCAGCGCCTGCAGGTTGTCGACGTCGCGCAGCACGACCAGGTCGACGAGCCACCGCACGGCCAGCAGCAGCACGAGCACCCACAGGCCCTCCAGCGCGAGCCACCCGAGGTCCTGCCAGGGGTGGCCGGAGGAGGGGGCGACGGAGCTCACCATGGCCAGGCCCTGCGCGCCGGCGAGGGCGATCCGCTGCAGGAAGTACGCCCAGTTGCCCTTCGTCCAGAGCTCCTCGGCGTCGTCGCAGGAGGTGAGGCGGTCCACGAGCCGCCAGAGCAGCGCGATGTAGCCGACGACCACGGCGATGGCCGCCGCGCCGGCTGCGAGCTCCTGCCAGAACTGGCCGGCGTCAACAATGTGGATCATGTGGGTCCCTCGGGTCGGTGGCGGCTCAGAGGTCCCACGTGATGACGTGCGGGACGAACGTGCTGACGTTGTCGGTGATGATCCCCGCCGTCTCGCGGATGCCCATGCCGCGCGGCTCGCCGGCGACGAGCCACACGGTGGTGAGCGGGTGGCGCGGGTTGCCGAACGCGTCCGGGTACTCGGGCAGCTCGGCGAGCTGCTGGACGACGAACGGTGCGTCCGTGTACGGACCCTCGGTCTCCAGCACCGTCCGGCCGTCGCGCACGACCGTGATGTTGCTGCCCTCCCGGCCGAACAGCGGCTTGCGGACGTAGTCGCGCAGCCCCGCCGGCCGCTCGTCCTCGAACCAGCTCGGCAGCAGCAGCTGCCGTCGCACCGGGTCGTCGGCGTACAGCTGCCAGAGCACCGGCAGGAGCGCCTTCGTACTCCAGAGCATCGTGTAGGGCGGCTCGATCCAGACGGTGGGGCCGTAGGGGTCCGCCGCGGGCTTGGCCAGGTCGCGGAAGACGTCCGGGCCGAACTCCTGCTCGACCATCCACTCCCACGGGTACAGCTTGAAGATCACGTCGATGTGCTGGCCCTGCGGGTCGAAGAACGCGGGCCGCTCCTCGACGGCCGTCAGCCCGGTCGGCGAGGAGACCGGCACCGTGTACGTCTTCCGGACGATCTCCTCCATGAGCACGGTGCGGGTCGGGAACCCCGCCTCGAGGGCCGTGTCGCGCAGGTACTGCACCGTCATGAGGTCCTCGCCGGTGCGCTCGTCGGCGGAGCAGGCGAGGTGGATGACGGGCTTGTACCCGAGCCGCGCGACGACCGGGGCCAGCTCGTCCCGCCAGGCCTGCACCAGGTGCTCGTGCAGGCCGTTCCACTGGTCGTGGCCGAGCGCCAGGTCCGTGAACCAGTGCCACTGGATGACGGCCGCCTCGACGAGGGTGGTCGGGGTGTCGGCGTTGAACTCGTACAGCTTGGGCACCAGCAGCGAGGGGTCGGCGTCCGCCTGCGGACCGGGCCCGGCGTAGCGCAGGTCGAAGCGCCCGTAGAGCCGCGGCGCATCGGCGTTCCACGTCCGCGCGACACCCTCCCGCGCGAACTCCGGGATCCGGAAGCGGTCCCAGAGACCGTGGTGGACGACGTGGTCGCCGGCCGCGACGCACATCTCCAGCAGCGTGGTGGCGTGCTGCTCGAGTGCGGCGACCTCGCGGTCGCTGATCTCGTAGTGCGCGCCCTCGGTCCAGTACGGGACGCGGGTGCCGTCGGGCAGCTCGTTGTACCAGTAGAGGAGGCCCTGCTGCTGGGTCAGCTCCAGCCAGTCCGGGCGGGTCGCGTTGACCGGCACACGTCGCACGCCGTCTCCCTAGGAACCGGAGCTGCCGTGCCCGGCCGTGGCGCCGCTCTTGGCGCCGCTGCCCGAACCCGTGCTGTGGGTGGTCGTACCGAACCCGCCGCCCTTCGAGCTGGTCACCGTCCCCGTCGCGGGGAGGCCGACCCGGCTGCGGGCCGCGCCGTCGCGCGGGTCGATGCGCTGGCCACCGCCGGGGAGGAGGTAGCCGTAGGGCCGGCCGTACCCGAAGCGGCCGTAGCTGAAGAAGAAGAGACCGCCGCCGTGGTACCCGGAGTCGCAGTAGACGGGCTCGACGACGCGGTTCGACTGGTCGACGCAGTAGGCGACGTCACCGGGACCGGCGTGGCCGCAGGACGAGGCGAACAGCGCCGCGGTCGAGGCCAGCAGGGCGGTCGCGGGTGGAGCCGAGAGCCGCACCGGCGGCCGGTTGTCCCCCATGGAAGGGCGACAGTAGCAGCGGCTCCGGCGGGCGGACGGCGACCGTGTGGACGACGGTGCCCCCCGCCCGGCGTGTGCTCCCGGGCGCAGCGCCACCCGCGTGCGACCGTGACCGGGTGACAAATGTGCTCACCGGTCCGCGGGCCCGGGTCCGCGGCCGCGGGGCGCGCCCGGCTGGCCGGACCCCCGGCGTCGGCGTGCAGCACACCTCCCGGCGCGGCAGCGCGCTGCTGCCGGCGTCGGTCTGCGCCGCCCTCATCGCGCTGGGCGCCGGCCTCGCCATCGTCGAGCTCCCCGTCCTCGTCGCGTGGATCAGCGACTCGCATACGGCGGCGTCGCCCGGGCAGGCGCTGCGGCTCGGGGCGGCGGTCGTCCTCGTCTCCGGCGGGGCCCACCTGGCCGTACCGGGCGGGACGCTCCACATGCTGCCGCTCGGCCTGACCGCGCTGCAGGTCTGGCTGCTCTACCGCGGCGGCAGCCGGCTGGCGCGCACCCGCACCGCGCTGCTGCCCACCGCCCCGCCGCAGGGGCAGCTGCGCGAGGTCGCGCTGGTGACCCTCACCTTCGCCGTCGCCTACGGCGCGCTGTTCGCCGCCCTGGCCGCGATCAGCCGCACGTCGTCGATCCGGCCCGACCCGGACTCGGCGCTCGTCGGCGGCTTCCTGCTCGCCCTGGTCTCGGTCGGCTGCGGCGTGCTGCGCACGGCCGGGTGGCACCTCGTCGCCGACCGGCTGCCGGCCGCGCTCCGGGCGGCCCTCGCCGGCGCCGCGACGGCGCTGCTGGCCGTCGCGGCCGCGTCCGCCGCGCTGTGCGCCATCGCGCTCGTCGCGGCCTTCCCGCACGCGGTGGCCGTCGCCCGCGCGCTGCACCCGGGGTTCGGCGGCGGCCTGCTGCTGACCCTGCTGCAGGCGATCCTCGTCCCGGACGTCGTCACCTGGGGCGGGGCCTTCCTGGCGGGCCCGGGGTTCAGCGTCGGGGCCGGCACGTCCGTCTCCGCGGCGGGGTCCACGCTCGGCGAGCTGCCGGCGCTGCCCATGCTGGCGGGGCTGCCGCACGCGCAGACGCTGCCCGCCGCGGCCGCGGGCCTGCTCCTCATCCCCGTCGCCGCCGGCACGCTCGCCGGGCAGCTGGTGGTGCGCCGCCTCGGCGCCGTGCCGCACTGGCGGGCGGAGGGGACGACCTCGCTCGGGCTGCGGATGGCGGGGACCGGGGCGCTCGTGGGGGTGCTGGCCGGGGCCGCCGCCGCGATCGCGTGCGCGCTCACCGGCGGCGCGGCGGGGCCCGGTCGGCTGCAGGTCGTCGGCGCCAGCCCGTGGCAGGTCGGGATCAGCCTGGCCGTCGAGGTGGCGCTGCCCGCCACCTTCGTGACGTGGCTGCTGGGCGCGCGGCGGGTGCCGAAGGGGAGCGCGAAGCCCGCCCAGAAGTGACGGGACCCGGAACGCGCAGGAGCCCGACGGCCGTGCCGTCGGGCTCCTGTCGTACGTGGCGGGGTCAGCCGCCGGTGATGGCGCTGCCGAACTGCTGGCCGCAGGAGTTCTGCGCCTGCTTGTCCTGGCCCGCGCTGCTCAGGCACTGCTGGAAGTTGCTGAGGTCGCTGGAGTGGCTGGCCACGAGCCCCACCCCGACAACGGCGAAGACGACCGCGAGGACGAGACCCACCGCGCCGGTGATGAGGCCGGCCAGCGCGAGCCCGCCGTTGCTGGCCTCGCCGCGGCGGGCACGGCCGCGCCCGAGGATCCCGAAGATGATCGCCAGGATGCCGAACAGGATCCCGCCGACGATCGTCCAGCAGAAGATGAGGGCGAGGATGCCGAGCACCAGCGCGGCGATGCCGAAGCCGTTGCGGGGCGGCTGGCCGTACCCGTAGCCCTGCTGCGGGTAGCCCTGCGGGGGGTAGCCGGGCTGCTGCGGGTAATCGGGCTGCTGCGGGTAGCCGCCCGGCTGGCCGAACCCCTGCGGCTGCCCGTACTGCGGCGGCTGCGGCTGCCCGTACGGGTCCTGCCCCGAGCTGGGCGGCTGCTGGCCGCCCTCGGGAGTGTTCCCGGATTCCTGTGTCACGGTGTCCCCTCGCCGTCGACGATCCGCGGGCTCCACGGCCCGCGCCCGGGTGAGCGTAGGGGCTCGCCCGCCGTCCGGACGTTCCCCACGCCGTGGCCGCTACGCTGTCGGGGTTCTCCTGCCCCCAAGCTGTCCGTTGGAGTCGCGTGCGCCTCGTCGTCCTGGCCTCCGGCAGCGGCACCACCCTGCAAGCGTTCCTCGACGCCACCCGCGACCCCGCCTACGGCGCCCGTGTCGTCGCCGTGGGCGTCGACCGGGACGGCACCGGGGCCGCGCAGCGGGCGGCCGCCGCAGGAGTCCCGACCTTCGTCGTCCGGGTGGGGGACCACCCTGACCGGGCCGCGTTCGACGCGGCGCTCGCGGACGCGATCGCCGCCCACGCGCCCGACCTCGTCGTCTGCGCGGGCTACATGAAGATCGTCGGGCCGGCGGTGCTGGACCGCTTCACGCTCGTCAACACGCACCCCGCGCTGCTCCCGGCGTACCCGGGGGCGCACGCCGTGCGGGACGCGCTCGCCGCGGGCGCGTCCGTCACCGGGGCCACCGTCCACTACGTCGACGCCGGCGTGGACACCGGCCCGGTCCTCGCCCAGGTCGCCGTGCCCATCGAGGCCGGCGACGACGAGGACGCCGTCACCGGGCGCATCAAGGCCGTCGAGGCCCCGCTGTACGTCCGGGTCGTCCGCGACCTCGTCCGCACGGGCCTCCCGGCCCACCCCTCCGCTGTCCCGCAGCACGCTCAGGAAGGCACCGCCATGCCGCGCCGTCCCATCGCCCGCGCCCTCGTCAGCGTCTACGACAAGACGGGACTGGTGGAGCTCGGGCAGGGGCTCGCCGACGCCGGCGTCGAGATCGTCTCGACCGGGTCGACCGCCGCCACCTTGGAGAAGGCCGGGGTGCCGGTCACCCACGTCACCGACGTGACCGGCTTCCCGGAGATCCTGGGGGGCCGGGTGAAGACGCTGCACCCGCACGTGCACGCCGGGCTGCTGGCCGACCTGCGCAGCGACGACCACGTCCGGCAGCTGCACGAGCTCGGCATCAAGCCGTTCGAGCTGGCCGTCGTGAACCTCTACCCGTTCCGGGAGACGGTGGCCGCGGGCGGCACGGTCGACGAGATCGTCGAGCAGACGGACATCGGCGGGCCGGCCATGGTCCGGGCCGCGGCGAAGAACCACGCGAACGTCGGCGTCGTCGTCGACCCGGCGGACTACGACCTCGTGGTCGAGGCGGCGAAGGCCGGCGGCTTCACCGAGGAGGAGCGGCAGCGGCTCGCCGCCCGCGCCTACGCCCACACCGCCGCCTACGACGTCGCTGTCGCCAGCTGGTACGCCGCGGCGTACGCGCCCGACGCGGTCGCGGCCGAGTCCGGCTTCCCGGACGTGGTCGGCGCCGTCTGGGAACGCGCCGCCGTCCTGCGCTACGGCGAGAACCCGCACCAGCGGGCCGCCCTGTACGCGTCGCCGGACTCCGCGGCTGGGCTGCCGCAGGCGCGGCAGCTGCACGGCAAGGAGATGAGCTTCAACAACTACGTCGACACCGACGCGGCCCGCCGCGCCGCGTACGACCACGTCGAGCCCTGCGTCGCGATCATCAAGCATGCCAACCCCTGCGGCATTGCGGTGGCGGGGGACCTGGCCGAGGCGCACCGCAAGGCCCACGCCTGCGACCCGGTGTCGGCGTTCGGCGGCGTGATCGCCACCAACCGGCCGGTGACCGTCGCGATGGCGGAGCAGGTCGCCGAGATCTTCACCGAGGTCGTCTGCGCGCCGGCCTTCGAGGACGGCGCCGTGGAGATCCTGGCCCGCAAGCCGTCGATCCGGCTGCTCGAGTGCCCGCCGCGGCCGAACGCGCCCGGCGTCGAGCTGCGGCCGATCCAGGGGGGTCTGCTGCTGCAGAGCATCGACCGCCTGGACGCGCCCGGCGACGACCCGGCCGCCTGGACGCTGCAGGCCGGGGAACCGGCGGACGGGGCGACGCTGCGCGACCTGGAGTTCGCGTGGCGCGCGGTGCGGGCGACCAAGTCGAACGCCATCCTGCTGGCGCACGACGGCGCCACGGTCGGCGTCGGCATGGGACAGGTGAACCGGGTCGACGCGTCCCGGCTGGCGGTGCAGCGCGCGGGGGAGCGGGCCGTGGGAGCGGTCGGGGCCTCCGACGCGTTCTTCCCCTTCGCCGACGGGTTCGAGGTGCTCGCCGAGGCGGGCGTGCGGGCTGTCGTCGAGCCCGGTGGCTCGGTGCGGGACAACCTGACGATCGAGGCGGCGCAGAAGGCCGGCGTGACGCTGTACTTCACGGGGACGCGGCACTTCGCGCACTGAGGGGCGGCCTGCGGTCTCCGGTGGGGTGGCGGCGGCCTGGTGCCGGTATCACGCTGCCCGACAGCCGACCCGCTGCGCGTGGGCAGCGTGATGCCGGTCAGCGACGGCCTGGTGCTGCCCAGATGGTGACCTCGTCGGGTTGGGCAGCGTGATGCCGGTCAGCGACGGCCTGGTGCTGCCCAGAAGGTGACCTCGTCGGGTTGGGCAGCGGCGTGCCGCCTCATAGGTACAGCCCCGTGTTGCTGTCGTCGATCCGCGTGCTCGCCACCGCGTGCACGTCGCGCTCCCGCAGCATCACGAACGTCTCGCCGCGCACCTCGACCTCGGAGCGGTCCTCGGGGTCGAACAGCACGCGGTCGGACGCCTGCACCTGCCGGGCGCTGCTGCCCACCGCGACGACCTCGCCCCAGGCCAGCCGCTTGCCGACCTGCGCGGTGGCGGGGATCAGCAGCCCGCCGCCGGTCTTCCGGTCGCCCTGCTCGACCACCGGCCGTACGAGCACCCGGTCGTGCAGCAGGCGGATGGGCAGCGCTTCCTCGGTCACGGCCCCGAGCCTAGAGGCCGCCCCGCAAGGCCCCCGTGAGAGCATCGCGGGCGTGACCGCGACGCTGCTGGACGGGAAGGCGACCGCCGCAGCGGTCCGCGCCGAACTCACCGAGCGGGTGGCGGCGCTGGCCGCCCGGGGCGTCGTCCCCGGCCTCGGCACGGTGCTCGTCGGTGACGACCCCGGCAGCCGTTCCTACGTCGCCGGCAAGCACCGTGACTGCGCCGAGGTGGGGATCGCCTCCATCGAGCGGACGCTGCCGGCGGACGCCACGCAGGACGACGTCCTCGCCGTCATCCGGGAGCTCAACGCCGACCCGACCTGCACCGGCTACATCGTCCAGCTGCCGCTGCCCGCGGGCCTCGACAGCGGGGCCGCGCTGGAGGCGATGGACCCTTCGAAGGACGCCGACGGGCTGCACCCCACCAACCTGGGCCGGCTCGTGCTGGGCGAGGCCGGCCCGCTGCCCTGCACCCCGAAGGGCATCGTGGAGCTGCTCCGCCGCTACGACGTGCCGCTCGCGGGCGCGGAGGTCGTGGTCGTGGGCCGCGGCGTCACCGTCGGCCGGCCGCTGGGCCTGCTGCTCACGCGCCGCAGCGAGAACGCGACGGTCACCCTCACGCACACCGGCACGAAGGACCTGGCCGGCCACGTGGCCCGCGCCGATGTCGTTGTCGCGGCGGCGGGGGTGCCGGGGCTCATCACCGCCGACATGGTCCGTCCGGGGGCGGCCGTGCTGGACGTCGGCATCACCCGGGTGACGGCCGAGGACGGCCGCGCGCGGCTCGTCGGGGACGTCGCGCCGGAGGTCCGGGAGGTCGCCGGTCACCGCGCGCCGAGGCCCGGCGGGGTCGGGCCGATGACCCGGGCGATGCTGCTGTCGACCGTCGTCGAGGCCGCCGAGCGGGCGGCCGGGTAGCGCGGGCGATCAGCTCTCGCGCAGCGCCGTCGGCAGCGGCCGGACGACGCCCGCGGCGATCACCTCGTTGGCCAGCCGGGCACGCCGGTTGATGCCCTCCTCGATGTGGAACTTCTGGTACAGCCGGAGCAGGTGCTGCTTCACCGCCGCCTCGGTGACCACCAGCTCCTCGGCGATCTCGCGGGCTGTGGCGGGCGCGACGAACGCGTCGTGGTCGAGCGCCGGGCGGCACAGCGAGACGAGCACCTCCAGCTCGCGCCGCGTGAGGTCCGGCGCCCCGGGCTTGCGCAGCGTCACCGTGTCCACGTCGGGTTCCGTCGGCGCCAGGCCGCCCACGCGGGTCCGCGCGGCCCCGAAACTGATCACGTCGCCGTCCATCAGCAGTCGCCGCGCGATCGGGCGGCCGTTCACCTGGGTGCCGTTCGCCGAGAGCCCGAGGTCGCTGACGTAGAGGTGCGGCCCGCGCCGCACCAGCTCGGCATGGAGCCGGGACACGCTCGGTTCGTCGATGCGGACGTCCACGCCCACACCCCGCCCCACGGTCACGACGTCACCGTCGATCGGGACGTCGACGTCCGCCCCCTCGAGGTGCAGGTACGGGGTCTGGTGATCGGCCACCGGCGGTCTCCATCCTTTCGGAGCGCCCCGTGTTCCACGGGGGGCCATTCGGGCACAACGGTGGCTTCCAGGGCAGCTCTGCGTTCCAACACCGATACCCGGACCTGAAGGACACGACACACGGTGACCGGCGAGCATGCCGCTGTGGTTCAGTGGAAGTAACCGGACGGGACGGTGGAGCAAGCCACCAGGACAGGGCGCCGGGGCGACCGCAGGAGGCGCTCGTGTCCGCACCGTCCCAGGCGCCCGGGGCGCCGTCCGACGGGGGGCCGACGGACGACACGACACTGCCTCCCGGCTACGTCGCGGATCTGAGCGCCCGCACCCTCGCCGACGTGATCGTGGCCTGCACGGCGGTGAGCGAGAGCGACCGGCGGCGCAAGCGGCTCTCCTACCGCGGCATCGATGTGGCGCAGCTCGCCGGGCAGGCGACCTTCGAGGAGGTCATCTTCCTGCTGCAGCGGGGTGAGCTGCCGCGCGCCGACCAGCTCGCGGAGCACCGCGCCGCCCTCGCGGCCGCCCGCTCCCTCGACGACGTGGCCGGCCTCACCCCGGAGGTCGCCCGGTTGCTGCTCGGCGGTCCCGACCCGCTGGCGGCGCTGCGCGTCTGGCTCGACGTGGTGGGGCAGCACGGCAAGCGGCCGGCGCGGACGGGCCCCGAGGGCGATGTCCGCGAGGCCGTGGCGATCCTGGGGCAGCTCGCCGCGGGCGTCGCGGCCCTCGCCGCCGGCGGTGAGCCGGTCCCGGGCTCCGCCGCCACCGGCCAGGGGACCGCCGAGCTCGTCCTCACGCAGCTGCGCACCGCCGCCCAGCAACCGCCGCCCTCGACCGAGCAGGTCTCCGCGCTGGACCAGGCGCTCGTGGTGCAGGCCGACCAGGGCGTGCCGGCCAGCACCTTCGCGGTGCGGCTGGCCGCAGCCGCGGGCGCGGACCTGCACGGAGCCATCGTGGCGGGGCTGACCACCATGGCTGCGCCACTGCGCATCAGCGGCGTCGTGGCCGTGCTGACGGTGCTGGACGAGGCGGCCGGTTCGCCGCCCGAGGCCGCGCCCGACGTCGTCGCACGACTGACGCGGGGCCAGCGCGTCGCCGGCTTCGGCCACCGTGCGTACCGCGGGGAGGACCCGCGCGCCACCCTCCTGCGGGGGGTTGCGGGCACGCTCGCGCCGCCCGACGACCCGTTCCTCGCGCTGGTCGACGCCGTCGAGGCCGAGGCGCTCGCGACGCGGGGCCTCGCTCCGAACGTGTCCTTCGCCGCCGCAGTGGTGTACCGGCTGCTCGGCATCCCGCCGCGCCTGGCCGGGCCCCTCACGGCCCTCGCCCGCAGCGCGGGGTGGACGGCCCACGCGCTGGAGCAGCACCGCGACAACCGGCTGATCCGCCCCAGCGGCGAGTACGTCGGCCGGCGGGACCGCCCGTTCGTGCCGCTCGGCGACCGATGAGGGCCCCCGCCGTCGCGGCCGACCCGCCGGAGGCCCTGCCGGGGCCCATCGGCGCCCCGTCGCCGCAGGAGCTCGCCACTCCGCCGCAGGGACCGCGCCGGGAGTGGGCCATCGCCCTGGTGCTCGCCGGGGCTGCCGCCGCCCTCGCGGTGCTGGCGGCTGACTACTGGCGCCTCGGCGGAGTCGGGCTGGGCGCCGACATGTGCCTCGCGGGGCTGCTGCGGGCGGTCGTGCCGCCCCGGCACCTGGGGCTGCTGGTCATCCGTGGCCGCGCGGTCGACGTCGTGACGATGCTGGGAGGGGGGCTGGCCATGGTCGCCCTCGTCCTGGTGACGCCCGACCTGCAGCTGTAGGCGCCGGTGCTGCCCTCCTCGTTACCCTTTTGGCGTGGCTGACCCTCTCGATACCGATCCGCGCCGCCTCGTCGAGGGGGCGGCGTGAACGCCATCCTCGGCAGCATCGCGTTGGTGGCCGTCTTCATCACGGTGGGAGGGGTCTTCGCCGCGGCGGAGATCGCCCTCGTCAGCCTCCGTGAGGGGCAGGTCCGGGGGCTCGCCGAGCGCAGCCGCCGGGGCCGCCGCGTCGCCGCGCTCGCCGCGAACCCGAACCGCTTCCTCGCCGCGGTGCAGATCGGTGTGACCCTGGCCGGGTTCATGTCCGCCGCGTTCGGCGAGGCGACGCTCTCGGTCCGGCTGGAGCCCGTGCTGCGGGAGTGGGGGCTGACCGCCGGCAGCAACATCGTCGCGACCGTCATCGTCACGCTGATCATCAGCTACTTCGCGCTGGTCTTCGGTGAGCTGACGCCGAAGCGGCTGGGGCTGCAGCGCGCGGAGGGCATCGCGCTGGCCATGGCGCCCTTCGTCGACCGGCTTGCCCGCATCAGCCGCCCCGTCATCTGGCTGCTGTCCAAGTCGACGGACGTGGTGGTGCGGCTGCTCGGCGGCGACCCCACGGCGTCGCGCGAGGCCATCACGGAGGAGGAGCTGCGGGGGCTCGTCGCCGCCCACGAGTCGCTGTCGCGCGACGAGCGGCAGCTCATCGACGAGGTCTTCGCGGCCGGGGAGAAGCAGCTGCGCGAGGTCATGGTGCCGCGGACCGAGGTGCAGTTCCTGGCCGCGTCGATGCCCGTCTCCGAGGCGCTGGCCGCTGCCCAGGAGCTGCCGCACAGCCGGTACCCCGTGGTCCGCGACAACCAGGACGACGTCATGGGTTTCGTGCACGTCCGGGACCTCGTGACCGCCCGTGCGACCCAGGGGTGCCTCATCGCGGACATCAGCCGGGAGGTGAAGCGGCTGCCGGCCAGCAAGTCGTTGCTGCCCGCCCTGTCCGAGATGCGCCGCGAGCACCACCACCTGGCGGTCGTGGTGGACGAGTACGGCGGAACGGCGGGCATCGTCACGCTGGAGGACCTCATCGAGGAGGTCATCGGCGACATCCGCGACGAGTACGACGAGGAGGAGGCCCCCGACCGATTGCTGCGCTCCGGCGAACTGGAGGTCGACGGCCTGCTCAACCTCGACGAGTTCGCCGACCGCACCGGCGTACGACTGCCCGACGGGCCGTACGAAACCGTTGCCGGCTACGTCATGGCTCACCTGGGGCACCTGCCGGAGGTGGGCGAGGCGGTGGAGGTGGCGGCCGCCGAGATCGACCCCGAGGCGGACGACGAGGATGCCGAGATCGAGGCGCCCGTGCGGTTGTCCGTGGTGGCGCTGGACGGCCGGCGCATCGCCCGCATCCGGGTCAGCCGCATCCAGCCGGCGGGGGGCGAACCGGCGGGGGGCGAACCGGCGTTGGCTGCCGAGGAGCCGCCACAGCCCGCGGACGTGGCGCCCGTGCGCGGCTGACGCCCGTCAGCGGCTGCCGAGCAGCCCCCGGGCGCGGTCCCGCAGCACCGCGGCGCCGACCCGGCCGATGAGCCGCTGGGGCAGCAGCCCGCGGCCCATGCCGAGCTCGACCATCGCGGCGAACAGCTCCTCGGAGCGGCCGCCGGCGCGGATGCCGCGGTCGACGAACGACGGCCGCCGGGCGAGCCGGGCCAACGCGGACGTGTGGCGCAGGTGCCGCCCCAGCTCGGCCCCCAACTGGCGGCGGTGCGCGGCGCCCGGGTCCAGCCGCAGCCCCAGGGGGGCGTCCGTCTCCCGCGCCCCGCCGGCCAGCGCCGCGGCCGCCGCCTGCCCGGCGATCCGGCCGGACACCACCGCGTAGAAGATGCCCTCGCCCGTCAGCGGATTGATGAGCGACGCTGCGTCGCCCACCAGCAGGACCCGGCCCCGCGGCTGCACGGGCCGGGAGGTGGTCAGCGGCAGGTGGTGCGCCCGCAGCGTCGCCGGGTCGGCCGGTGCGTCGGGCAGCAGCTCCGCCAGGGTCCGGTGCAGGAAGCGCGGGTCGCCGGCCGGGAGCTCGGAGCGCAGCGTGCCGAAGCCGACGTTCGACCGGCCGTCGCCGATCGGGAAGTGCCAGGCGTACGCGGGCCAGCCGCGCTCCGCCATGTCGATGAGCAGCTCGCCCTCGGTGCCGGGCGGCGTGGCGGCGTAGCCGCGGACGGCGATCGCCGTGGCGGTCTCCGGGTTGCCCGCGAGGCCGAGTTGGCGGCGGACCGTGGAGTTCGCCCCGTCGGCCGCGACCACGACGGCCGCGCGCAGCCCGTCGACGTCGACGCCGTGCGGGCCGGGGCGCACGCTGCGGACGGTGTGCCGTACGACGGTCGCGCCCGCGAGCTGCGCCGCCCGCAGGAGCCGCGCGTCCAGCACGGTCCTGGGCACGACGTAGTCGGGCCGATCAACGCGCCCCGCGCTCTCGGCGCCGCGGGGGGTGCGGAAGCGGATGCCACCGATGGGGGCCGACCCGGCGACCACGGCGGCGGGGTCGACGCCCAGCTGCGCCAGCTCGTCGAGGGCGTACGGCGCGATGCCGTCGCCGCAGGCCTTGTCGCGGGGGAAGTGGGCCCGGTCGACGACGGCGACGCGGGCGTCGGGGCGGGCGGCGAGCACGGCCAGCGCGGTGGTCGCGCCGGCGGGGCCGCCCCCGACGACCAGCACGTCCAGCTGCGGGCGGGCGGCGCCGAGCGCCGTGCCGGGCGGCGGCCAGGCCGCGGTGTCCACCGGGCCGTCGAGCGGCCCCGGGACGCCCCCCGCCGCCGCGCCGGAGGAGGTCGTCACCCGCCCAGCGTGCCATCCCCGCTCCGGGAGGCGGCCGACGGGTAGCCGGTCCGCCGCTGTGAGGGCGACGTGGGCCACCCCGGGCTGGTGCGGCAGACTAGCTGCCATGTCCGCATCCCTTCCGGCTCCCGGCGCTGCGCCGCGGCCGCGGCTGTTCTCGGGCATCCAGCCCACGGGCAGCGGCGCGCACCTCGGCAACTACCTCGGGGCGCTGCGGAACTGGACGCTGCTGCAGGACGACTACGACGCCTTCTACTGCGTCGTGGACCTGCACGCGATCACGGTGCCGCAGGAGCCGGAGGTGCTGCGCCGCCGCACCCGCGAGACCGCCGCCGAGCTGCTGGCGCTGGGTCTCGACCCGGCGCGCTGCGTCCTCTACGTGCAGTCCCACCTCGCGGAGCACGCGCAGCTGCAGTGGGTGCTCGCCTGCATCACCGGCTTCGGCGAGGCCGGCCGGATGACGCAGTTCAAGGACAAGTCCGCCCGCGGCGAGCTGGGCGGTGCCGGCGTCGGGCTGTTCACGTACCCGATCCTGCAGGCGGCCGACGTCCTGCTGTTCAACGCCGAGGTGGTCCCGGTCGGGGACGACCAGCGGCAGCACCTGGAGCTCACCCGCGACCTGGCGCAGCGCTTCAACAGCCGGTTCGGGCAGACGTTCGTCGTCCCGCAGGTGATCGTGCCGCGGACGGTCGCACGGGTGACCGACCTGCAGGAGCCGACCCGCAAGATGAGCAAGTCGCACCCGCCCGCGGGCACCGTCACGCTACTGGACGACCCGAAGGCGATCGCGAAGAAGATCCGCTCCGCCGTCACCGACACCGGACGCGAGATCGTGGCCTCGCCGGACAAGCCGGGCGTCACGAACCTGCTGGCCATCCTCGGCGAGTTCACCGGCCGCGCGACCCCGCAGCTGGAGGAGGACTTCGCCGGGCTCGGGTACGGCGACCTCAAGAAGGCCGTCGCAGAGGCCGTCCTGGGCTTCGTGGAGCCGTTCCAGGAGCGGTACCGGGAGCTGCTGGCGCGCCCCGCGGAGCTGGACGAGCTGCTCGCCGACGGCGCCGACCGTGCCCGGGTGGTCGCGCGGGAGACGCTGGCGCGCGCGTACGACCGGGTCGGCTTCCTGAGGCCGGTCCGGTGACGTCCGGGGCGGGGCAGCAGCCGCCTCCGGAGCCGGCCGCCGACGGCGCGGCGGTCGACGGGAAGCCGCGCATCATCGGCATCGCGATCGGGCTGCCGTCCGCCGTCGAGGGCGAGGTGCAGCAGGTCCGCGCCGAGCTGGGCGACCCGCAGGCGGACCTGATCATCCCGCACGTGACGCTGCTGCCGCCGACGGCGATCCCGCCGGATGAGCTCGAGGCCGTCGAGGAGCACCTGCGCGAGGTCGCCCGGTCGTTCCGGCCCTTCGGGGTCCGGCTGCAGGGCACCGGCACCTTCCGCCCCGTCTCGGACGTCGTGTTCGTCCCCCTCGTCGAGGGCGAGGACGAGTGCAGCCAGCTCGAGGGCAAGGTGCGGCAGGGGCCGTTGGCCCGCGACCTGCGTTTCCCGTACCACCCGCACGTGACGCTGGCGCACGACGTCGGCGACGAGGCGGTCGACGCCGGCCTCGAGATGCTGGCCGACTACGCCGCCGAGTTCACCGCCTGGGGCTTCACGCTGTTCGAGCAGTACGACGACGGCGAGTGGCGGCCGCAGCGCGACTTCCCGTTCGCGACGGGCGCGCCGGGGCCGCAGCCCTCCAGCTGAGCGGCGCCGGGTAGCCGCAGCGCGGCAGGGTAGTCCCGGGGCATGCCTGATCAACCGGCCGCCGCCGGCCAGGGCCTGCGGCGCCGCGCCGGGGACCTGCTGGCCGCCGCCCGCCGCCGCAGCCCCGCACTGGACCATGCCCTGCGGACGTACGCCCGGTACCAGGCGGACGGCGGCGACACCCTCGCCGCGTCGGTCACGTACTTCGGGTTCCTGTCGTTCTTCCCGCTGGTCGCGCTCGCCTTCTTCGTGACCGGCGTCGTGGTGAACGTCGACCCGGCGGCCGCGCAGTCCGTCACCGACGCCCTGAGCTCGGCGCTGCCGGGCCTGATCGGGGACGGCCCGCACCAGCTGTCGGTCGCGTCGCTGGCATCGGGCGGGGCCCGCGCCACGTCCGGCGTCATCGGGGTCGTGGGCCTGCTCGTCGCCGGGCTCGGGTGGCTGGACGCGCTGCGGGACGCGATCCGCGCGATGTGGCACCACGGCAAGCTCAAGGACAACCCCATCAAGCGGAAGCTGACCGACGTCCTGCAGCTCCTGGGGCTCGGCGGCGTGCTCGGCGTCAGCCTGGCCGTCACGGGGCTGGCGTCGGGGTTCACGGGCCACGTCCTGGGCTGGCTGGGCCTGGGGTCGTCGTGGCCGGCGCGGGCGGTGGTCTTCGTGCTGGGGCTGGTGCTGCCGGTGTTCGTGGACGTGGCGGTGTTCGGCTACCTGCTCGCCCGGCTGCCGAAGGTCGCCCTGGAGCTGCCGCACGCGCTGCGGGCCAGCCTGCTGGGAGCGGTCGCCTTCGAGATCCTCAAGACCGTCGGTGGCTGGTACCTGGCGCGGACGACGAGCAACGCGTTGTACGGCACGTTCGCCGTGGTCGTGGGACTGCTGATCTGGATCAACCTCATCAGTCGGCTGATGCTCTACGTCGCGGCGTACGCGGTGACGGCCCCGGGTTCGAGCGACACCCCGCCGTCGGGGACCGCGGGGCTGGGCGCGGCGGTCGGGGGGTCGGTGCCGCTGCCCGCGGCTGCCCTGCGGGTGGGGCCGCTGAGTGCGCCGGAGCCGGGGGCCGCCGGGGAGCGGCGAGCCCGGCGGGCGGGGCGGGTCACGCTGACCGTGGTCGGCGGCTCAGCTGCCGTGGCCGCGCTGGTGGGGGCCCGGACAGTGCGGGCGGTGCTGCGCGGCCGGTGACGGCTGCTGCAGCCCGGTCAGCGGGTGCGGCGCCGCCGCCGGCCCCGGCGGATGCGCCACACGGCCAGGGCGGTGACAGCCGCAGCCACCCAGAGGACCGGTGGCGGGCCGGACGACGCGTGACGCGGCGCCACGGTCACCGCCGCGGCGGCGGCGTGGGGCGGCACGGCGGTCCGCGGCGCGACGAGCTGCCCGACGGGGGTGACGCGGCCGTCCGCGGCGAACCCCCAGTCGAGCAGCGCCTTCGCCTGGGCAGTGAAGTCGGGCTTGCTGCGGATCAGCGACAGCACGAGGGTGTGGCCGCCGCGCCGGGCGGCGCCGACGTACGACGCCTGGGCGGCGACGGTGTAGCCGTTCTTCACGCCGATGGTCCCGGCGTAGCGGCCCAGCAGCGGGTTGTGGTTGTCGATCTCGAAGCTGCCGCCGTCCGGCTTCGGGAACCGGGCGCGCTGCGTGGCGACGTAGGCCGCGAACTGCGGGTCACCCAGCCCGGCCCGCGCGAACAGCGCGAGGTCGTAGGCGGAGCTGACCTGGCCGGGCGCGTCGAGCCCCGTCGGGTCCACCACGTGGGTGTCGTCGGCGCCCAGCCGGTCCGCCTCCGCCTGCATGGCCGCGGTCGTGGCCGGGATGCCGCCCGCGGCCTCCGACAGCGCGGTCGCCGCGTCGTTGCCGGAGACGGTCATCATCCCCGTGAACAGGTCCCGGGCCGTGTAGGTCTGTCCGGGGACGAGGCCCACCTTGCTGCCGTCGATGCCCGCGTCCAGCTGCGTGGCGGTGATCTGCGTGTCCGGCGGGATCCGCGGGATGAGGGTCAGCGCGGTCAGGGTCTTGAGGCTGCTGGCCGGCAGGTACGTGCCGTGCGGGTCGTGCGCGGCGAGGACGTCGCCCGTGTCCATGTCGGCGACCAGCCAGCCGGCGGCGTCGACCGCCGGCAGCGGGGCCGCTGCGGGGTCCACGGCGGTGCCGGTCGTGGCCAGCCCGGCCCCGCCCACCGCCGAGCCTCCCGGACCCGGCCCGGCCACGCCGCCGCCGGGGCGGTCGACGGCCCG
>JAOPWU010000227.1 GCA_025965515.1 Mycobacterium sp. | reverse complement strand
GCTACCAGGCGCACGACCCCCAAGGGCACGAGCACCCGAACGACACCCTCAACAAGCTGGTGAAGTCGGTGCGCTTCACCGGCCGGATCGGCTCGATCGGCGTCTTCGTGCCGCAGGACCCCGGGGGCCCCGACGAGTTCGCCAAGAAGGGCGAGGTCGTCTTCGACTACGGCATGTACTGGTTCAAGGGCCAGCACATCGGCGCCGGCCAGGCACCGGTCAAGAAGTACAACCGGCAGCTGCGCGACCTCATCGCCGCTGGTAAGGCCGAGCCGTCGTTCATCGTCAGCCACCAGCTGCCGCTGGACCAGGCACCCGAGGCGTACAAGCACTTCGACGCCCGGGACGACGGCTGGACCAAGGTCGTCCTCAAGCCGGCCATGGCGGGAGCCTGACGTGGCAGGCGAACTGAACGGGCGGCGCGTCGCGATCCTCGGCGACGTGTCACCGGACGACCTGCCCGCCTTCTGCGATCGCATCCCGCAGGAGTTCGCGCGGTCGGCCGCCCCGTCCGGGGCGCGAGCAGCAGCTCCGTGATCGGCTCTCCCGCGGCGCCGCGGGCGCCTCGGGAGCGGTCACCACGGCCCGGGTCGCGATGGCCCAGCCGGCGGTCCTCGTCGGTTGGGCCATCGGGGCCTCGGCTGCGCCGATGCGGGTCCGGCGGATCGGCCGGCCACAGGCTCACCGGGGACCAAGGGCCCGGCGGAAGAGGCGGGAGGAGATGCCATGCGCGTGGAGGAGCTGTCGGGACCGGCCGCCGCCGTGTACCGCGCCGTCGCCGAGCGGGAGGCCACCGCCGGCGCGCCCCATCTGCAGGACATCGCCCGAGAGGCTGGGCTGAGCCTGGAGGAGACCCGGGCTGCCGTGCATGCGCTGCTGCACAGTGAGCCGAAGATCTTGCACGAGGTTCCCGACACCAGCCGCACGGATCTGGGACCGGTGTACGAGCTGGCACCCCGCACCTGACGCTGCGTACCTGACAGCCGTCGTCGCGCGCCCGAGCTGTCCACGCGCATCAGGCGAGCAGGTCGGCCACCCGCCGTACCTCCTGCGGCGAACCCAGGCTCAGCAGCAGCGTGGTGACGCCGCTGTCCTCCCACTGCGCGACCTTGTCCTCTACCTCGGCGGCCGTGCCGACGATGTGCAGGTCGTCGACGAGCTCGTCGGGGATGAGGGCGGCGGCCCGGTCCTTCTCGCCGGCGAGGTAGCGCTTCTGCACCTCCGCCGCGAGCTCCGCGTACCCCATGCGGTGGAACACCTGGTTGTGGAAGTTCGCCTCCTGGGCACCCATCCCGCCCATGTACAGGGCGACGAAGGGCTTCAGCCCGTCGACCACCGCCTGCTTCTCCGCGGCGTCGGCGACGATCTGGAGGTGGCACGTCGCCGCGATCTCGAAGTCGGCACGGGTCCGGCGCGCCTCGGGGCGGGCGAACCCCTCGTCGAGCCACCCGCGGTACAGGCCGGCGGACCGCGGCGTGTAGAAGAGCGGCAGCCAGCCGTCGGCGATCTCGGCGGTCTGCGCGACGTTCTTCGGCCCCTCGGCGCCCAGCCAGATGGGGACGTCCGCGCGCAGCGGATGCACGATCGACTTGAGCGGCTTGCCGAGGCCCACGGCGTTCTCCCCGCGGTAGGGGAGCGGGTGGTGCGGCCCCTCGTTGGCGACCGGCGCCTCGCGGGCCAGGACCTGCCGGATGATGCCGACGACCTCGCGGGTGCGCGCCAGCGGCTTGCCGAACGGCTGGCCGTACCAGCCCTCGACGACCTGCGGGCCGCTCACGCCCATGCCGAGGATCACGCGGCCACCGGACAGGTGGTCGAGCGTCAGCACGTGCATCGCGATGGACGCGGGCGTGCGCCCCGACAGCTGCACGATGGAGGTGCCGAGCTTGATCCGGGAGGTCTCCCGCACCCACCAGGCCAGCGGCGTGAACGCGTCGCTATCAAGGCGGAGGTCGTCAGCTGCGACGATCTCGACCACTACGGCTCGATGGCCGAGGTCCGGGCGGCGGGCAAGGTCCGCATCGGGTAAGGACTACGTGATGACCGACGGCGACGTGGTGGAGTTCCGCACCAACGTGTGATCCGGCCTCATTCGGCAGGTCAGACGCTCGCGGCCATCACCCGGCAGGAGCCGCCGCTCGCGTCCTCCGGGTCGGTCGGGAAGCCGGGCCACGCATGGCGCGCCGGGCGGCAGCGGCCAAGCCGATGCCCACCACGGCGACGGCCGACGGTTTCGGTGACCATCGCAGCGCGGCGATCGCCCAGCCGACGGGTGCGTCCAGCTGCCGATCGGATTCACGACGCGGCGCTGTGCTCACCGGCTCGGGCGATGTCTCCGAGAAGGCATCGAGCATGCCCCGGACGAACGCGGCCATGTCCTGGGGCCCTCTGCTCGTGGTGAGGTTCCCGTCCCGGACGAGCTCCTGATCCAGCCAGATGGCACCCGCGTTCACCAAGTCGTCCCGGATTCCGGGCCAGGAGGTGAGGGTCCTTCCAGCCACGAGCCCCGCCGATGCGAGCACCCACGGTCCATGACAGAGGGTTGCGATGGGCTTGGCGCGTGCGGCGAACGCGCGAACGAACTCCCGCGCCGGGGCGGACTGCCGGAGGAGGTCGGGATTGATGAATCCACCGGGCAACAGCAGCCCGTCGTACTCCCCGGGATCGGCTTCGCCGACCGTCGTGTCCACGCGGACCCGGCTGGCCGGCATGTGCAGGTTCACACCCCGGATCCGTCCGCGCCGGAGGGATACGACGTCCACCGTGGCGCCGGCCGCCTTCAGGGCTCGCAGCGGAACAACCAGCTCGACCTTCTCGAAGCCGTCGGCCGCCAGCGCAGCGATCCTGCGGCCCTTGAGTCTGCGTCTGGTGGGCATGTCGTCCCCCTCGTCGCTCGATGGCACACAGCTGAACGAACTCCCCGGCCGTGGAAACTCGATCGGGGCGCCACAGCGCTCGTTCGTACGACGGACGTCTCGTGTTCGTCACCGTGGGCCCTCGTGCCATCAGAGCGGGACCGAGGGACGTCCGGCATTGGCAGACCTGCCCATTTAGCGGTGCGGGCTCGCCGGGCAGAGTCCAGAACCAGGTGGGCAGGAGCCGGCCGGTGGACGCCCCGTGGTGCTCTGACGAGCCCGGGACCCGCGCCCTGGGAGGGGATCCGATGCGAGCGATGGTGTACCGAGGCCCTTACAAGGTCAGGGTGGAGGATAAGGAGCGGCCGAGCATCGAGCACCCCAACGACGCCATCGTCCGGGTGCAGCTCGCCGCGATCTGCGGCTCGGACCTGCACCTCTACCACGGCATGATGCCGGACACCCGGATCGGTCACACCTTCGGCCACGAGTTCATCGGCGTTGTCGACGAGGTGGGGTCGTCCGTGCAGAACCTGCAGGTCGGGGACCGGGTGATGGTCCCGTTCAACATCTTCTGCGGCACCTGTTGGTACTGCGCCCGGGGGCTGTACTCGAACTGCCACAACGTCAACCCGAACGCCACCGCCGTCGGTGGGATCTACGGCTATTCGCACACGACCGGGGGGTATGACGGCGGCCAGAGCGAGTACGTGCGGGTGCCCTTCGCCGACGTCGGCCCCTCGAAGATCCCGGACTGGATGGCCGACGAGGACGCGGTCCTGCTGACCGACATGACGGCGACGGGCTACTTCGGAGCGCAGCTCGGCGACATCGTCGAGGGCGACGTCGTCATCGTCTTCGGCGCCGGCCCCGTCGGACTCGTGGCGGCGAAGTCGGCCTGGCTGATGGGCGCCGGCCGGGTCATCGTCATCGACCACCTGGACCATCGGCTGGAGAAGGCGCGCACCTTCGCCCACGCCGAGGTCTACAACTTCACCCAGCACGGCGACATCGTCCTGGAGATGAAGAAGGCCACCGACTACCTCGGCGCGGACGTCGCCATCGACTGCGTGGGCGCCGAGGCGGACGGCAACTTCATCCAGCACGTCACCTCGTCCAAGCTCAAGCTGCAGGGCGGTTCCCCGGTCGCGCTGAACTGGGCGATCGACTCCGTCCGCAAGGGCGCGACCATCTCGGTGATGGGCGCCTACGGTCCGCTGGTCAGCGCCGTGAAGTTCGGCGACGCAATGAACAAGGGGCTGACCTTCCACACCAATCAGTGCCCGGTCAAGCGGCAGTGGCCCCGGCTGTTCCAGCACGTGCGCGACGGCTACCTCAAGCCGAGCGAGCTGGTCACTCATCGAGTGCCGCTCGAGGAGATCGCCGAGGGCTATCACATCTTCTCGGCCAAGCTCGACGGTTGCATCAAGCCCCTCGTCGTCCCATCCGCGGCGTGAGCGACAGGAGAACCCGATGACCTACACACCGCAGAAGCCGCCGATCGCGGAGTCCGCCGACGAACTCCGGAGGCGCATCCCCGGCTGGGGCGTCGACCTCGACCCCAAGGACCGGCCGTCGGTGCCGAAGCTGCAGTTCCAGGAGGACTTCACCGGCGCGCACTGGGAGTTCCCCGAGCGGCAGCCGGAGAAGTATCCGCGGGAACGCTCGGTCGAGCACAAGATGCTGACCCCGGTCTTCGGCACCGCTCAGCCGCCGTCGGGCGTCTCCGGTGCCATCCGTCGCTTCGCCTATCGCTACAGCGAGGGCCGCGCGGCACACTGGCTGTTGCTCATCTTCGCCGACCGAGTGGACGCGTGGGAGCACCACCTGACCTCCCTCATCACGCTTCACCCGGACAACCCGATCACCGAGACCGGGGTGAAGGCCGAGTTCACGCACCACGGCCTGCGGTCGCGGGTGGGGCAGCACCGCACGGACCTCAAGCACCAGGTGCTCGACCCGGTGATCGTCGGTGGCCCCTGGATCGCCGCGGTGGGGGCGGTCTACGCGGGCGCCCGGGGCGTGGGGAAGTCGCTGGCGCACGTGGGGGCCGACGGGTGGCCGGTGCACTGAGCCGGGCCGCTGCCTCACCGCCGAACGTTCTCCGCTTCAACGGCTGACCGGCACCAGCGGACCCAGCGGCCGCCCGGACGGGACCGGGTCCGCTTAGGCCGCCTCCGCGACCTCACGCCAGCAGCCCCGCCACCTGCCGCACCTCTGCCGGCGAGCCCAGGCTCAGCAGCAGCGTCGTCACGCCGCTGTCCTCCCACTGCGCGACCTTGTCCCGCACCTCGGCAGCAGTGCCGACGATGTGCAGGTCGTCGACGAGCGCGTCGGGGATGAGGGCGGCGGCCCGGTCCCGCTCCCCGGCCAGGTAGAGCTCCTGCACCCGCGCCGCGAGCTCCGCATATCCCATGCGCGCGAAGACCTGGTTGTGGAAGTTGGCCTCCCTGGCGCCCATGCCGCCCATGTAGAGGGCGACGGAGGGCTTCATGGCCGCCAGGACGGCCTCCTTCTCCGCGGCGTTGGCCACGAGTTGCAGCTGGCAGGTGGCCGCGATCTCGAAGTCCGCCCGGGTGCGCCGCGCGCCGGGGCGGGCGAAGCCCTCGTCGAGCCACCCGCGGTACAGGCCGGCGGACCGCGGCGTGTAGAAGAGCGGCAGCCAGCCGTCGGCGATCTCGGCGGTCTGCGCGACGTTCTTCGGCCCCTC
>JAOPWU010000208.1 GCA_025965515.1 Mycobacterium sp. | reverse complement strand
GGCGCTGCGGGGGGTGGCGCACGGCCTGGTCGGCGGCGCCCGCCACCTCGGCGAGCGGCGCCCCGCCGCGCACGCCCTGGCCGTCATCGGCGCGCACCGGCTCTGCTACGGCATCTCGACCGTCTCGACCTTGCTGCTCTACCGGTACTACTTCCACCCCGACGACGGCGCGACGACGGGCCTCGGGGGCCTCGCCGTCGTCGCGACGGCGACCAGCCTGGGGTACGCGGCGGCGGCCCTGCTCACGCCGCGGGCCGTCGGCCGCTTCGGCCGGACCACCTATGTGACCGCCCTCCTGGTGGGCGCCGCGGTCGCCGAGCTCACGCTCGGGCTGCCGTTCCGGGAGCCACCGCTCGTGGTCGCGGCTTTCCTCCTGGGACTGGCCAGCCAGGCCATCAAGATCACCGTGGACACGGTCGTGCAGGAGACGGTCGCCGAGACCTACCGCGGCCGGGTGTTCGCCCTCTACGACACGCTGTTCAACGTCACCTTCGTCGCGGCCTGCGCGGCCGCGGCCCTCGTCCTGCCGCTGAACGGCCGCTCCACCCCCGTGGTGCTCGCGATCGGCGCCGGCTACGCGGCTGCCGCGGTCGCGTACCGCCGGGCGGCACGCCGGCACGAGGTCGTCACCAGGGTGGGAGCGCCCACCGGGGAGGCGCCGGAGCTGGCGGTCGCCGCCCGCTGAGCCCTCGGGCTACGGCTGGGACGCCAGCCAGGCCGCCGCGGCGGCCCGCTGCGCCGCGAGCTGCGCGGCGAAGGCCTGCAGCCGCTGCTGCGCCACCTGCTGCCGGGCGGGGGGCGCCTGCCGCGCCAACCTGACCGCCGCGTCCCACTCCTGGGCCTGCCTCCGGTTGAACTGATCGATCAGTGCCTGCCGCGCCGCGGCCCGCTGCGCCTGCGCGCCGGTCTGCTGGTGCGCCGCGGCCTGCTGAGCTGCCTCCTGGGCGGCCTGCGCCTGTTGGGCCGCAGCCCGGGCCGCCGCGACCGCTGCCGCCTGCGCGGCCTGGGCCGCTGCCCGCCGTGCGGCCTCGAGCTCCGCCGGGTCCGCCGCGGGCGGGGTGGGCTGCAGCACCGCGGTCACGGCGGCCTTGACCTGCTGCGCGACCGCCTGCTGGGCGGGCGTCGCGGTGCCCGCGGCGACGGCCGTGAGGGCCGGCCGGACCTGCTCGACGATGGCGCTGAGCTGCTTGCCGGCGGCGACGTCCCCGACGGGGGTGAGGCTGACCGGGTGGCGCAGCAGCCGGCTGAGGGCGGTGTCGTCGGCGTGCAGCGCGTCCGCGCGGGCCTGCGGGCTGGCGTCGCCGGCCGTGGTGACGGTGCCCGGGGTGAGCACTCCGGTGACGGCACCGACGGTGCCGCCGACGGTCTGGACCACGCCGCCGAGCAGGCTCGCGTCGCCCTTCGCGTGGGACGACGCGCCGGGGAGCAGCCCGACGATCCCCTGCACGACGCTCAGCACGCCGCCGAGCAGACCCGGCTGCTGCGGGGGTGAGGTGGGGCTGGCCGGGGTCGTCGGCGTGGTCGTGGGCGTGCCGGGGACGGTGCCGGCGGGGGTGCTGACCCCCGGGGTACCGCGGCCCCCGGCGCCGAGGCCCGGGGTCGCGGCGGACAGCGGGGTGGTCGGGGTGCGGCCGGCGAGCACGGTGCCGCGCGGCGGCGTGGTGCCGCCGACCCGCCCGAGCTGGTCGACCAACGCGGCGTAGGTCGTGTCGACACCCGAGGCGTCGGCGGAGACGAGCCGCGCGACGGCACCCCACGAGCCGCCGGCGGTCCGGTAGCCGACCGCGGTGGCGACCCGCTCCGCCTCCGGGCCGCCGCGCCCGGCACGCCCCAGGACGTACGGCAGGACGGCCTCGGACGGGGGCGCGGAGCGCGTCGCCTTCACGGGCACCACGGAGAGGACCTGGGTGACCTTCGGGTCCGCGTCGACGGCCGTGGCCTTGCTCCGCAGCCGCTGGTCGAGGCCCACCATGACGGTGTCGCCCGCCAGGTCCAGCGCGTCGTCGCGCAACTGCAGCGGCGACTGCCCCTGCGGCAGGCCGAGCCCGGCGGCGATCGCCTGGTGCAGCGCCCCGACGCCCAGGTGCCGGCCGGAGCTGTTCGTGAGGTCCGCGCGCCCGTCGTAGGCGGCGACCCGCGTGGAGGAGTCGTGGTCGACCCGGATCACACCGGAGAGCTGGCTGACCTGCAGGCTTTCGCTGCGCAGGTGCAGCGCGGGGCCGTGCCGCCGGTCGGAGACGAGGGAGCCCGCCTCGACGACCATGTCGGCGCCGTCGACGACCTGCACGCGCGAGCCGTTGCCGAGCGTCACCTTGCGGCCGTCGGTCGCCAGCACCGCGAGCCGCTGCGCGGCCGCGGTGGTGGAGGCGGGGAGCGCACTCGGCTGGGCGCTGCGGTCCCCGGCCGCCTGCACAACCGAGCCGGGAGCGAGGGTCTCGCCCTGGAGGCCGGGGTGGGTGCGGCCGTCGGGGGTGGTCACGGTGGCACCGGCGGCGACCTGCAGGGTCGTCGGGAGCCGGGTGGGGTCGGTGTGGTGCAGCGCGACCGTGGCGCCCACGCCGGCGGCCAGCACGGCGGCGCCGGTGACGGGGATCCACCACACGTGCGGGGTGCGGCTCAACGTGCGAGCCATGGCGCCCCCTTCGAGCAGGTGTGGTCGGCCGGTGCGGTCAGGTCCCGTGCGGTTCCGCAGCGCGAGCCTTCGGTCGCGGCAGCGGGCGGCGACCGACACGTGCTTCCATTCCATCCTCGGCACCGCACAGCGGACAGCACATGACCCGTTGGGACTACTTTCGACCGCTCGGCCCCGACCCTGTTGCTGCAAGGGGGTGACGGGGCCGCCCGGGCCGATGGCTCAGCCGTCGTCGGCCGCGGCTCCCCGGATCGCAGCGAGCCGCTCCTCCGCCCCGTCGGGGACCTCGACGCCCCGTTCCCGGGCCCACGCCACGAGACGGTGGAGCGCCGCGGTGTCGCCCAGCGGACCTTCGTCGATCCGCAGGTCGAGCAGGAACTGTCGGGCCTCCCCGACGAGCCGCCCCGGACCGACCTGCAGCACCCCCTGGATGTCGTTGCCGTCCAGGTCGGGGCGCATGCGGGCGAGCTCCTCCTGCTCACCCAGCCGGGCGATCCGGCGCTCCAGGTCGTCGTAGGCGGCGGCGAGCCGCGCGGCCTTCTTCTGGTTGCGCGTCGTGCAGTCGGAGCGCACCAGCAGGTGCAGCCGGTCCAGCAGCGGGCCCGCGTCGTGGACGTACCGGCGCACGGCGCTGTCGGACCAGGCGTCGCGGCGGCGGCCGTTCGCGGCCGGGTCGGCGACGGGCTCGGGCCCCGCCGCCATGGTGTCGACGTAGCCGTAGAACCGCAGGTGCAGCGCCACCAGCCCCACCACCTCGTCGATGAGGGCCTTCGGGAACCGCAGGGCGGTGAGCCGCTTGCGGGCCAGCCGGGCCCCGGTCTCGTCGTGGTGGTGGAAGCTGACACGCCGCGAGCGGGGGTCGATGCGGCGGGTCGCGGGCTTGCCGATGTCGTGGAGCAGCGCGGCCAGGCGCAGCACCAGGTCCGGGCCGGCGGTCTCCCGCTCGATCGCCTGCCGCAGCACCTGGAGCGTGTGCGCGTAGACGTCCTTGTGCCGGGCGTGCTCGTCGCGCTCCAGCCGCAGGGCGGGGAGCTCCGGCAGCACCTGCGCGGCCAGCCCGGCGTCGACCATGACCTCGAGGCCGGCCACCGGGTCGGCACCGAGCAGCAGCTTGGTCAGCTCGTCGCGCACCCGCTCGGGGGCGACGATCCGGAGCCGCTCCGCCAGCTCGGGCATGACCGCCCGGACGTCCGGGTCGAGCGCGAACCCGGGCAGCTGGGACACGAACCGCGCCGCCCGCAGCATCCGCAGCGGGTCGTCGGTGAACGAGTCCCGGGGCGCGGCGGGCGTGCGGAGCACCCCCCGGGCGAGGTCCGCGAGGCCGGTGCCCGGATCGACGAACACGTGCCCGGGCACGGAGACGGCCATCGCGTTGATGGTGAAGTCCCGGCGGACCAGGTCGCCGTCGAGGGTGTCGCCGAACGACACGTCGGGGTTCCGGCTGTCCGCGTCGTACTGCTCGCTGCGGTACGTGGTGATCTCGAGGCGCTGCCCGTTCCGGATCACGCCGACCGTGCCGAACCGGATCCCCGCGTCCCAGATCCCCTGCGCCCAGCGCTTGGTCACCCGCAGGACGTCGTCCGGCCGCGCGTCGGTCGTGAAATCCAGGTCCGCCGTGGCATCCGCCCGGCCGAGCAGCAGGTCGCGGACGGAGCCGCCGACCAGGTGCAGGGAGAAGCCCGCGTCGGCGAAGAGCCGGCCCAGTTCGTCGGCCACCGGAGGCACGGTGAGCAGCGCCGCGACGGCCGCCTCCTGCGGGCCGGGCGGGTCGTCGAGCGGGAACACGGCCACGACCAGCCAGGGTACGGGCCTGCCGCGCGGCCGACGCGGGCGGCCCGGCGCGCTGGCCATTGCGGCGGAACGTCGCACAGACTCCGGCGTTAGGGTTCCGGCATGGTCTCCAGAGGCGGCAGTGTGCCCGCGGGGGAGGCGCCCCGGGAAGCCCGGCGCCGCCGCGGGGCCCGGCCTGCCCGCCGGGTGCTGCCCGCCGTGGAGGAGACCAGCGCGGGCGGCGTGGTCGTGGCCGCCGCGGGCGGCCCCGAGCCGCTCGTGGCGCTCATCGGCAAGCGGAACCACCGGGGACGCCTGCTGTGGTCCCTGCCGAAGGGGCACGTCGAGGCCGGGGAGAGCCGGGAGACGACGGCCATGCGGGAGGTCGCCGAGGAGACGGGGATCGAGAGCCGGGTGCTCGGCCCGCTGGGCACCATCGACTACCGCTTCGAATGGCAGGGCCGGCGCGTGCACAAGACGGTGCACCACTTCCTGCTGCTGGCGACGGGCGGGGAGCTGTCCGACGCCGACACCGAGGTCGACGAGGTCGCGTGGGTCCCGCTGCGGGAGCTGGGGTCGCGCCTCGCCCACGACTCGGAGCGTCGCCTGGCGCGGAAGGTGCCCAGCCTCCTGCGCACCCCGGCGTGAGCCGGGCCGGACCGGACCCGCGCCCGGCGGCCGGGCTCGCCGC
>JAOPWU010000199.1 GCA_025965515.1 Mycobacterium sp. | reverse complement strand
CGGCGTCCACGTCGAGCAGGTCGCGGGCCGCGGACCGGCCGGCGCGGGAGAGCGCCGCGGCCCGCCGCGGGTCGCCCAGCAGGTCGGCCGCCAGCGCGTCCCGGTCGGTGTCCGACGCGGCGACGAGCACCTCGCCGCCGTCGGTGAGGCCGAGCTCCGCTGCGGTCGCCGGGTCGGTCACGCAGGGGGCGCCCCAGAGCAGGGCGCCCAGCAGGTCGCGGCCGGTGGCGATCACCACCGCGGCGCAGCCGAGGGCCGTCGCGACCAGGTCGTCGGCCAGCGGCTCCGGGCTCCCGTGCCAGAACCAGCGCCCGTGGCCGCCGCGCAGCACCGCGTCGGCCGGTAGCCCCCGAAGCCGCCGCAGCCGCTCCCGCACGAAGGGGGGGATCAGCTGCCCCTGCATGTCGGGCGCGGGCGGGGGAGCGAGCACGGCGGTGCGGTGCCGCGCCCGCGCGGCCGCGACCACCGCGGGGTCGTCGCTCACCACCACCCGGGCGTCGGCGACCAGCGGCTCGTCGAGCTCCGCCACGGTGCGGACGACCACCGCCAGCGGCAGCGCGGCAGGGACGGGCGCCCGCAGCGACGTGGCGAGGACGGCGACGGGCGGGGCGCCCTCGTGCCCCAGCGTCAGCGGCTCGCACCACCGGCGCAGGGCGCCGAGCAGCGGCACCAGCCCGTCCGTGCTCCCCGCCCGCACCGCGAAGCCGAGGGTGGGCAGCGGGGCCGTCACCGCGTGGCCGCGGTCAGCAGCGCCTCGACGACGGGGCCCCAGGCCAGCTTCGCGGCGCGTTCGCGGCCGGCCTCGCCCATCGCCCGCGCCGTCTCCCGGTGCGCGGCCAACCGGCCGACCGCCTCGCCGATGCCGGCCCGCGACCCGTCGGTCACGTAGCCGGTCTCCCCGTCGGTGACCCAGTCGAGCACACCGCCGGAGTCCTTGGCGGTGACGACGGGCTTGCCCGCGAGGAACGCCTGCAGGGTCACGTACCCGTAGTCCTCGTCCTGCGGCGCGTACAGCACGCCGAGGCAGCGCGCGAACAGGTCGACGAGCTCGGAGTCGCTGACGAAGCCCGCGAAGGTCAGCCGGTCCGCGACCCCGGCGCGCTCCGCCTCGGCGCGCAGCGCGGCCTCCCGCGACCCGCGGCCGGCCAGCACCCCGCGGACGCCGGGGTTGTCGCGCAGCGCCTCGATCATCAGCTCGGGCCGCTTGTTCTCCTCGAGCCGCGTGGGGAGGAACAGGAAGTCCTCCGCCGGCCCGGGGTGCAGTCGGTCCGCCAGCGGCGGGGGGTGGGGGAGCGGCTCGCTGTCGATGCCGTTGAAGCGGCGCAGCCGGTCGGTCACCACGCCGGACAGCGTGTAGATGTGCTTGGCCTCGCCCAGCGCCTCGTCGTCCCAGGCGGCGAGCTGGCTCTGCACCGCGAGCGACTGGTCGTCGAGCCCGACGTCGCTCTGCGGGTCGTCCGCCAGGTCGTAGGCACCGCGGTGCTGGTGCAGCAGCCACACGGCCTTGTTCGGGTGCCGCACGAAGTAGGACGGGAAGTTCAGGGCGATGACCGCGTCGGCGTCCATCGGCAGCATCCGCCAGGCCAGCGGGCTGTCGAACAGCCGGTCCTTCTCCCAGGCCACGGGCAGCCGCACCGCCTCCGCCCGGTGGCCGGCCGCCGCCAGCTCGCGGACGAGGTTCTCCTGGAGCAGCTCGGCCCCACCTCGCATGAACAGCTTCTGGGCCCCGCACACCGCCACGTCCACGGCGTCACCTTAGCGGGCGTCAGCTGGGACTTCGGGTACGCGCCACAGCCGCGGGGGGGCGCTGCGCAGCCCGGCACGCCCGGACGGCTCCTAGACTGCACATCCATGGCTACCGAAACCGCGCCCTCGGGCGGTGCACCCACGGCTGACGTCGCCGGTGCCCCCCTGCGCCCCGACGTCCTGGGGGGCAACCGGGTGCTCGACGAGGTCCGGCAGCAGGCCGCCACCGCGCTGGCCGAGCTGCCGATGGAGCGGGTCAACGGCGACGGCGACAGGCCGATCACCTTCCGGCAGTCGCTGGCCGACATCTACGCCTACCGCGAGCTGCTGGGGAACCTGGTCCGCAAGGAACTGAAGATCAAGTACAAGGACAGCGTCCTGGGCTTCCTCTGGACGCTCGTCCGGCCGCTGCTGCAGCTGCTCGTCTACAGCGTGGCCATCGGCTACTTCCTGGGTTCCAGCCGCACCATCCCGCAGTTCGGCGTCTACCTGTTCTCGGGCCTGCTGGCGTGGAGCCTGTTCACCGACATCATCGGCGGCTGCACCGGGACGATGGTGAGCAACGCCGGCCTGATCAAGAAGGTGTACTTCCCCCGGGAGCTCTTCCCGCTGTCGGTGGTGGGCGCGGCCTTCATCAACTTCCTGCTGCAGCTGATCGTCCTGCTCGGCGCCTACGCGGTCACGATGCGGTTCCCGCACCCCGGGCAGCTGTACCTGGTGCCACTGGCGCTCGTGGTGCTGCTGCTGTTCGCGACCGCGCTTGGCCTGGTGCTGTCGGCGGCCAACGTCTACCTGCGCGACGTGCAGTACCTCGTCGAGGTGGGGCTCCTGCTGTGGTTCTGGATGACGCCCATCGTCTACGACTGGACGAAGGTCAAGTCGAACCTCGCGACCCAGCACCCGCTGCTCTACGACGCCTACCTGGCGAACCCGATGGCGAACGTGGTGCTGGCCTTCCAGCGGGCGCTGTGGCCCCAGGGGCTGGGCACGCCGTTCTACTACGGCGGCAACCTTGCCGGCCGGCTCGGCATCCTCATCGTGGTGAGCGCCGCGATGGTCTGGATCGCGCAGCGGATCTTCGCCCGCGCCCAGGGCAACTTCGCCCAGGAGCTGTGACGTGACGACGATCATCCGGGCGGAGAACCTCTCGAAGAAGTTCGAGCTGAACAAGGACAAGTCGCTCAAGGAGCGGCTGGTCGTCGGCCACCGCACCAGTCGGCACGTCGAGTCCTTCTACGCGCTGAAGGACATCAGCTTCGAGCTGGAGGCGGGCAAGACGCTCGGCCTCATCGGGCACAACGGCTCGGGCAAGTCGACGCTGCTCAAGGTCATCGGCGGCATCCTCACGCCCGACTCCGGGTTCGTGGAGCGCCGGGGCCGGCTGGCCGCGCTGCTGGAGGTCGGGGCCGGCTTCCACGGCGACCTCACCGGCCGCGAGAACGTGTTCCTCAATGCGTCGATCCTGGGCCTCACGCACAAGCAGACCGAGCAGTACTTCGACGCGATCGTCGACTTCGCCGACATCGGCGACAAGTTCATCGACACGCAGGTCAAGTTCTACTCGTCCGGCATGTACGTGCGGCTGGCCTTCGCCGTCGCCGTGCACGTGGACCCGGAGCTGCTGCTCGTCGACGAGGTGCTGGCGGTCGGCGACGAGCCGTTCCAGCGCAAGTGCATGGAGCGGATCAAGCTGTTCCAACGCGAGGGGCGGACGATCGTCTTCGTCACCCACGGGCTGGACCTGGTGCGGCAGCTGTGCGACCGGGCGATCCTGCTGGAGCGCGGCGAGATGGTCATCGACGGGTCGCCGCTGGCGGCCGTCCGCGAGTTCCGCGAGCGGTACTACGCCGAGGAGCAGGGCGAGGACGACTACGGCGACGGCGGCGCGCGCATCCTCGGGGTCACGGTCACCGACGCGGAAGGCAACCCCTGCGAGCGGTTCTCGCCGGAGGACCAGCTCGGCATCACCGTCGAGGTCGATGGCGAGGTCGACGACTGGGTCGCCGGCGTGGCCATCGAGAACGGGGCGGACCAGGTCGTCTACGGCACCAACACCGAGCTGCAGGGGGTGACCCTGCCGCCGCTGCGGGACCGCACCCGGATCCGGTTCGACTTCCCGGAGCTGCCGCTCGTCGAGGGCACCTACTCGATCAGCGTCGCGGTGCACGGCCACGGCGGGTTCCCGCTGTACCACCGCATCGACCGGCGGACGCAGTTCCGCGTCTTCAGCCCCAGCAAGGATGACGGGATCGTGGCCCTGCGGCCGAAGATCTCCTGGTAGCGCCCGTCAGGGGGCGGCGTGCTCCTGCACCCGCTCCCCGGCGTCCGCGCGGGCCCGCAGCGCGCCCCGCAGCCCGTGCTTGGCGAGCCGGCGCCCCAGCTCGTTGGCCGGCTTCTCGACGAAGCGGTAGGTCAGCGAGGACAGCACCAGGGCGGCGACGAGCCACCGCGCGAACGTCAGCGGCTTGTCGGCGCCCCACCACGGCACGTTGTAGTACACGATCGCGTGCACCAGGTACAGCGAGTAGCTGATCGTGCCCAGGTACACCAGCGGGCGCGGCATCGGGTGGTTGCGCAGCAGCAGGAACGCACCGAAGACCAGGTAGGCGCCGAGGAATGTGGGCACCTCGGGGTGGTGCGCGGTGACCACCGCGTCCGGGGCGCCGCCGATCGGCAGCAGGTGCGGCACGGTCTGCAGCTGGTAGATGGCCACGATGGCCACCAGGGCCAGCCCGTAGACCGCCGCGGCGGTCCGGCCGCGGACCTCGCCCGTCGTGAACCGGTAGAGCACGGTGCCCACGGTCATCGTCGCGAAGAGCAGCACGGTGAACCACAGCTCCACCGGCCCGTTGAGGGCCAGCATGACGAGCACGCCGAGCAGCACGCCCGCGGAGAGCCGGCCGACGACGCCCGACCGCACGATGCTTGCGCCGACAATGGCCGCGACGAGGCAGCCCGCGATGCCGAGCAGCTGCCGGTGCCCCGAGGCGTTCACCAGCCAGACGGCCGGGACGGCGGTGCCGACGACCACCGCCAGCACCAGGGCGCCCACCGCGATGGGGACGTTGCGCTTGTGCAGGCCCGCGGCGAACAGCACGGAGGTGCCCGCGTAGAACACCATCTCGAAGCCGAGGCTCCAGGACTGGCCGACCGTCAGCGGGACGTGCAGGAACTCCTGCAGCATGGTCGCGTTGGCGATGGTGTTGAGCACGCCGTGGCCGTGGTCGAAGTAGTCCGGCGCCGCGAGGGAGCTGCCGAGCCAGACGTGCGTGAGCAGGACCGCGGCCAGGGCCAACCAGTAGAGGGGGAACAGCCGGAACGTCCGTCCGATCCAGAACCGGCGCAGGCTCGAGTACCGCTCCACGGACGCCGGGATGATGAAGCCGGAGCACAGGAAGAACAGGACGACACCGAACTCCCCCGGGCGGAACCACATCTCGGAGAAGCGGAACTCCCGGGGCCAGAGGGCCTCGGCCCCGTGCTGGCAGACGACGGCCATCGCGGCGATGCCGCGCAGCGCGTCCAGGAACTGCAGCCGGCCGGCCTTGCGCCGACCGGGCAGCGCGGGTCCGCTCCGGACCTCGACCGCCGCTTCTTCCCCCGTGACAGTGGCCGACACCGATGTCCTCCTGAGTGCGGGTCCCCGAGCCCGGGACACGCACCGGGCATCCCCGCGGAGCCGACTCCGCGGGTGACAAGATGGCGCCAGGGTACGCGCCGGGGACCTGCGGGACCCGGGTCGCCGCGCCACCGGACGGGTGGCGCAGGGGGCGACGCAGAAACGAGAGGACGCGCGGATGGTCGACCGGCGAGGTCGCATCGGGCTGGTGCCGGCCCGCTTCGGGGACGACATCCTCGGGGGCGCCGAGATCGTGCTGCGGGAGATGGCCACCGGCCTGCAGGCCCGGGGTTGGGACGTGGAGATCCTCACGACCTGCGCCCGGGACCACCACACCTGGGAGAACGTCTACCCCGCAGGCGTGACGCACGAGGGCGGGCTGTCCGTCCGCCGCTTCGAGGCCGTGTGGGACACCCGGGGCCCGGAGCGCAGCGAGCTGGAGGCCGCCGTGATGGCGGGCTCGCCGCTGCCGGTCGAGCAGCAGCAGCGCTGGATGAACCTGGGCATGCGGGTCCCGTCGCTCTACCACTACCTGCTGGAGCACGCGCAGGAGTACCGGGGGCTGATATTCGCCCCCTACCCGTTCTGGCCCAGCTTCGCCTGCTCTCAGGTGGCGCCGGAGAAGAGCGTGCTCTGGACCTGCCTGCACGATGAGCCGTACGCGTACCTGGAGCTGTTCCGCCCGGTCTTCGAGGGCGTGGCCGGGCTGTGGTTCCAGTCCGACCCGGAGCACGACCTGGCACACCGCATCCACCCGCGGCTGGCGCCGCACCGCACCGTCGGCTGCGGGGTCGACGTGCCGGAGTCGTACGACGTCGAGGGCTTCCGGGCCGCCTACGGCATCGAGGGGCGCTTCGTGCTCTACGCCGGCCGTCGCGAGGGCGCGAAGGGGTGGGACGAGCTGCTGAACGGCTTCGCTGCCGCCGTGCGCTCCCGCGACCTGCCGCTGCAGCTCGTCACCATGGGTGGGGGCCCGGTCGAGCCGCCGGCGGACATCGCGGACCGCGTGGTCGACGTGGGCTTCCTGCCGGACCACTGGCGGGACGCCGCGTTCGCCGCCGCGGACGCGTACGTGCAGCCCAGCCGGTACGAGGCCTTCTCCCGCACGATCATGGAGGCGTGGCTCGCCGGGACACCGGTCATCGGCAACGCCGGGTCCGCCGTCGTGAAGGACCACATCGAGAAGTCCGGCGCCGGACTCGTCTACGACGACGACTACGAGCTCGAGGAGTGCCTGGCCTTCGTGGCCGACGAGCCTGCGGCGGCCGCCGCGCTGGCCGCCCCCGGCAGCGACTACGTGCTGCGCCAGTACCGGTGGCCCGCGGTCCTGGACCGGCTGGAGGACTGCCTCGAGGACTGGCTCCCCCCGGTGAAGGACGCCACGCCGGCGCTGGCCGGAGAGGCGCTGCTGTGAGCCGCATCCTCGTCGTCTCGCCGTACCCGCCCGCGCGGGACGGCATCGCCGCCTACGCCGCCCAGGTCGTGACCCGGCTCGCCGCCGAGGGGCACGACGTGGCGGTCCTCTCCCCGGGCCCGAGTGCGGCGCACCACCACCTGGTGCTCGACACCCCGCGGGGGGCGCTCGCGCTCGCCCGGCGGGTGCGCGAGTACGACAAGGTCGTCGTGCAGTTCCACCCGGACGTCTTCTACCGGGTGCCCTCGCCGCCGGCGGAGATGATCCGGGCGCACCTGGCGTTGGCCGCCGCGTTCCGCGCAGCCCCGTCGGTCGAGGTCTGGGTGCACGAGATCGACTACACCTGGGGCCGGGGGCACGGTCCGCTGGCCCGGGCGGCGCGCGCCGTCTGGGGCGGGGTCGACCGCGTCGTCGTGCACACCGAGGGGGAGCGCGACAACTTCGTCGAGGCCTTCGGCGTGCGGCCGGACCGGGTGCACCTCGAGGAGCACGGCGCCGCCTTCGTGAAGCGGACCTCGCTGGACCGCGCGGCCGCCCGGCGCTCGCTGGGGCTGCCGGAGCAGGGCGGCGTCTTCCTGGCCATCGGCTTCGTGCAGCCGCACAAGGGCTTCGACCGGGCCGTCCGCGCCTTCACGGGCCTGGCCGACGGGGGCTGGCGGCTCGACATCGTCGGGTCCATGCGGGTCACGGACCCGGCTGCGCAGGCCTACGCCGAGGAGCTGCAGTCCCTCGTCGCGGCCACTCCCGGCGCGACGCTGCACGACGGCTTCGTCAGCGATGAGCTCTTCGACCGGTGGATCGTCGCGAGCGACGTCGTGGTGCTGCCGTACCGGCACATCTGGTCCTCCGGCGTGCTGGAGCGCGCGGCGCTCTACGGCCGCGACGTCATCGCCACCCGCGTCGGGGGCCTGGTGCAGCAGGCGGCGCAGCGCGACGGCGTGACGCTGGTCGCGGACGACGCCGGCCTGCGGGCGGCGATGCGCGCCGCCACGGGCGACGCCGCCGTGGCTCCGGTCGAGCGCGGCGGCTGGCCCGTCGAGGGGCCGGGCCCGCTGCG
>JAOPWU010000190.1 GCA_025965515.1 Mycobacterium sp. | reverse complement strand
GGTCACCAGCGACCTCGAGATCATGCGCGTCTCCCACGAGGTGGAGACCGAGCAGGTCCGGATCCTGGCCGAGCGGAAGAGCGGCCGCGACGAGTCCGCCATCACCGCCGCGATCGACGAGATGCTGGCGGCCGCCCGTGAGGACCGCAACATGATCCCCTCGATGCTGGAGGCCTGCCGGGCCGAGGCGACGCTGGGCGAGATCTGCGACGCGCTGCGCGCCGAGTGGGGGAGCTACACCGAACCCGCCAGGTTCTAGCCGGGCGGCGCAGCGGCTCGATGCGGCCGGGGAGGCCCCTTGGCCGCGGTGTCGTCCGGAGGGCGACAATGAACTCATGCAACCCTCCCGTCCCGGACGCCCCGACTCGAGGGCGCAGGCCCAGCAGGCTCAGATGGCCGCAGCGATGGCCGGTGCCGTGGATCTCGCCGCTGTGAAGGCACGGTCCGAGGCCGCCCAGCGTGCCCAGTCGGCGCCGCCGCCCAGCGCGACGGCACCGGCCGGGGAGCCGGGGTCGGCGATCGTCGACGTCACCGAGGCCACCTTCCAGTCCGAGGTGCTCGACCGGTCCTTCCAGGTGCCGGTCGTGCTCGACCTGTGGGCCGAGTGGTGTGGGCCGTGCAAGCAGCTCTCCCCGGTGCTCGAGCGGCTGGCCGCCGAGGGCGGGGGATCCTGGGTGCTCGCCAAGGTCGACGTCGACGCCAACCCGGCGCTGGCCCAGGGGCTGAGGGTCCAGGGCATCCCGGCGGTCAAGGCCGTGTGGCAGGGGCAGCTCGTCGCCGAGTTCAGCGGGGCGATCCCGGAGGAGCAGGCCCGGCAGTTCATCACCGAGCTGGTGCGCGCGACCACCGGTGGGGCCGCTCCGACCGGCGGGCCGGACGACGCACCCCTGGTCGAGGACGCACGGCTGGACGCCGCGGAGGCAGCGCTGGAGCGCGGCGACCTTCCCGCGGCCGAGGCGGCCTACCGGGAGATCCTGGACGCCGAACCCGATCACCCCGAGGCGTCCCTTGCGCTCAAGCAGGTACAGCTGTTCCGCCGTGCGGAGGAGGCCGGTCCGGACGCTCTCGCCGCCGCGGATGCGGCCCCCGACGACGTCGACGCGCAGCTGCGCGCGGCCGACTTCCTGCTCGGCACGGGCAACATCGAGGCCGCCTTCGACCGGCTGCTCGACCTCGTCAGCCGGACGTCGGGGGAGAACCGCGACCGGGCGCGCACGCACCTGGTGGACCTGTTCTCGGTGGTCGGGAATGACGACCCGCGCGTCTCGGCCGCCCGCCGGAGGCTCACGACGGCCCTGTTCTGAGCCGGCCGGTCAGAGGCCGATGCCGCAGGCCGGCCCGCCGGTGAGGAAGCCCTGCCGGAACGCGCCCACGAGCTCGAACCCAGACGTGGAGACGTCCGGGAACACCCGGCGGTCCACGCCGTAGGTGAGCAGGAACTCGACCGCTTCGTCCACGTCCCCGGGGCTCAGCGTGACGTCCAGGCTGGTCCTGAAGGCGCCCCCGTACCACTGGTGGGTGTACCAGCCGGTCAGGCAGACCGCCGACCGCACGGCAGCTCTGTCGCCGACCGACAGATGCCCCTCGGACCGGGCGGCCAGCGCGTAGGGCAACGAGAGCCCGGCGGCGACGGCGAAGTCGCCGATGTTGTCGTACGCCGGTTCGATCAGGTCGGTGTCGTCGTAGTAGACGGTCGAGTCCGATGCGCAGTAGCTGAGGTCGCGGTCCGGGCCGCTCCGGTTCCCGCAGCGGGGGGCCGTGCCGTCGAATCGGGTGAGGGCCGGCGGCCGGAACGGGCGACCGAAGGCCCGCTGGAAGGTGCTCGTCCAGAACAGCGGCAGGGTCTGCTCGGTCCACGTCACGATGTCGCCGTAGGGGGCGTTTCCCTGGTTGGCGTACTCGAGGTCGTTGGCAAAGCTCGCCGCGGTGAAGAGCCGACGGGTGCCGAAGTCGTCCCGGCACGACCGGACACCGCCGTCGAACCCCTCGTAGAAGGCCGAGACACGGTCGAAGTAGGAGCCGTGGGCCTGGGTGTCGTTCGGGTCACTGCCGACCTGGTCGCGCAGGAGCAGGAACCCGCGGAGGACGTCGTCGAGCTCAGGGATCCGCAGGACGACGTGCGTGGCCTTCCCGTCGTCCACCCATCGGGTCCACGCACCGGCGAAGCAGTCGCCCTGCGTCTCGTCCTGGATGCTGCGGCCGGACGCGGCGAACCCGAAGCGGTCCTGCATCGCGTGGCCGAACTCGTGCGCCATGACCACCGCGACGAGAAACCGGCCGTAGTGGGACGACAGCTCCGCGAGCAGCGACCGGTCGTAGGCGATGGAGTCGCACGACGGGTCGTAGAACGCGTTGCCGGCGACCGAGTCCGGTGCCGTGGGCGAGATCGAGCAGCCGATACCGGTGACCGGGTACGCATCCGCGTCGATGTGCTCGGAATCGACGGAGAAGTAGCCGCCGTGGAGGGGGCGGTACGGGGCCCCGAAGTACCTCGGGTAGACCTGCGCCCAGAACACGTTGAGGTCGGTGAGGGCGTTCCTGGCGAACTGGTCGATGGGGGCGGCGCTGACACCCGTGATCGGGAAGTCCCGCGCTGCCACGTCGACCGGTTTCCCCCGGCCGGGTGCGTCGGCACGGACAACGGCGCCGACGCACCCGGACAGCAGCGTGCAGGTGACGACGATGGGCAGCAGCCGTCGCAGGCGCCGCCTCATCCGCTTCTTCCTCCGGCTCAGCCCTCGTGCAGCAACCAGACGGTGCCGAGCGCGGGAGCGGCTACCGTCGCCGAGAACGGCTGGCCGTGCCACGGCTCGGCCACCGCCTCGACGCCGCCCAGGTTCCCGACTCCGGACCCGCCGTAACCCTCGGCGTCGGTGTTGAGCACCTCCCGCCAGTACCCGCCGCGCGGCAGCCCGACGCGGTAGGTGTGATGCGCCGCATCGGAGAAGTTGGCGATGGCGGCCAGGGCGGACCCGGCCGGTTCCGTCCCACCGTCGCCCTTGCTGCCGGCAGCCGGCTTCCCGTACCGGAGGAAGGACAGCACGTTGCCCGTGGCGTCGTTCGCGTCGATCCAGTGGAAGCCAGCCGGATCGACGTCCTGCGACCAGAACACGTCGAGTTCCTTGTAGCGGGCGTTCATGTCGGTCACCAGCTGCAGGATGCCCCGGTGCGCGGGGTCCTCGAGGTGCCACCAGTCCAGTGACCGGCTCTCGGCCCACTCGGCGTCCTGACCGAATTCCGAGCCCATGAACAGCAGCTGCTTGCCGGGGTGGGCCCACATGTAGCCGAGGAAGGCGCGCAGGTTGGCCAGCTGCTGCCAGCGGTCACCGGGCATCTTGTGCAGCAGCGAGCCCTTGCCGTACACGACCTCGTCGTGGCTGATCGGCAGCACGTAGTTCTCGCTGTACGCGTAGACCATCGAGAAGGTCATCTGCCCGTGGTGGAAGCCGCGGTAGATGGGGTCCTTCGACACGTACTCGAGCGAGTCGTGCATCCAGCCCATGTTCCACTTGAAGCCGAAGCCGAGCCCGCCGAGGTGCGTGGGGCGGGTGACGCCCGGCCACGCCGTGGACTCCTCGGCGATCATCACGACGCCTGGGTAGTCCCGGTAGACGGTCGCGTTGGTCTCCTGCAGGAACGCCACCGCGTCGAGGTTCTCGCGGCCGCCGTACTTGTTCGGCACCCACTCGCCCTCGTTGCGCGAGTAGTCGAGGTAGAGCATCGAGGCGACCGCGTCGACGCGCAGCCCATCGATGTGGAACTCCTCGCACCAGAACAGCGCGTTGGCCACGAGGAAGTTCCGGACCTCATTGCGGCCCACATCGAAGATGTAGGTGCCCCAGTCCGGGTGCTCCCCGCGGCGCGGGTCGGCCGCCTCGTACAGCGGCGTGCCGTCGAACCGGCCGAGGCTCCACGCGTCCTTGGGGAAGTGGGCCGGCACCCAGTCCACGAGCACGCCGATGCCCGCGGCGTGCAGCCGGTCCACGAGGTACCGGAAGTCGTCCGGGCTGCCGAACCGCGCGGTGGGCGCGTAGTACGACGACACCTGGTAGCCCCACGAGCCGCCGAACGGGTGCTCGGCGACCGGCAGCAGCTCGACGTGGGTGAAGCCCTGCTCGACGACGTAGTCGGTGAGCTGCTCGGCAAGCTCCCGGTAGCCCAGCCCCTGCCGCCAGGAGCCGAGGTGCACCTCGTAGATGCTGACGGGGGAGGCATGCCAGAGGGTCCCGGCGCGCTGCCGCAGCCAGGCCTGGTCGTTCCAGTCATGGTGGCTCACCTCGACGACGCTGGCCGTGGCGGGTGGCACCTCGGTGCGGCGGGCCATCGGGTCCGCCTTCTCGCGCCACTGCGCATCGGCGCCGAGGATCTGGTACTTGTAGTGCGCGCCCTCGCCGACGCCGGGGATGAACAGCTCCCAGACGCCGCTGCTGCCGAGCGAGCGCATCGGGTTGGCACGGCCGTCCCAGTAGTTGAAGTCGCCGATCACGCGGACGCCGCGCGCGTTGGGCGCCCACACCGCGAACGAGGTCCCCATGACGGGACCCTCCGGGGTGTCGTAGCTGCGGACGTGACTGCCGAGGACCTCCCAGAGCTTCTCGTGGCGGCCCTCGCCGATGAGGTGCAGGTCGGTGGGGCCCAGGGTCGGCAGCCAGCGGTACGGGTCGTCGGCGGGGAAGCTGGTACCGCCGTAGGTGACCTCCAGCCGGTAGTCCGGCACCACCGCCGTGTCCAGCACGCCGACGAAGACGCCGGCCGGGTGGACGCGCTCGAGCTCCATGCGCCGGCCGTCGTACAGGACGACCACCCGCTCCGCCTCCGGGCGCAGCGTCCGGACCGTCACGCCGCCCGGTCCCGGGTGCGCGCCGAGCACGGCGTGCGGGTCGTGGTGCGCCCCGCCGACGAGCCGGTCCAGCTCCTCGGGAGAGGGCTGGCCCGCATCGGCCTTCGGGTCGTCCTCGAGGACGGGGATGCCGACGTCGACCCCGACGGCGAGGGGCACCTCGCCCTCGGGCACCGGCTCGGCCGGGATGTCCAGCAGGGCGATGTGGGTGTCGGCGCTGTCGGCGCCCGTGGCCGCCGGCGCGGCGGCCGGCTCCGCGGGCTCGGCCGGCGGCGTGCGCAGCCCCTTCGTCGCACTCTTCCCGGCCGGTTCCGGCGGGGCAGCGGGCGTGGCGCCCGGCTCTGCCGCGGCCGGCTGCGCAGCGGCGCGGCGCCGCAGCCGGGACGCCTTGGCCGGGGTTGCCGCGGTGGGCGTGTCGGTGCCCGCAGCAGGGGTGGGGACCTCGGCGGCGGGGTCGGACGGCTTCTTGCGAGGGGGCACGCGGGAACTCCCGGATCGGTCGGGTCGGACGGGCGGAGGGCTACGGAGCGACGCCCAGGCAGGCCAGGGCGCGGCGCGCCGCCCCGTACGCGTCGATCACGGGTCCCCCTTCCCCGCCCTGCGGCCGCGACACGGCCCGGGGCGGCGCGGAGCGAAAGGACTCAGCCTCCCGCCAGCCTGCGGACGGCCTCCATCGGGATCGGCAGCCAGTGCGGCCGGTGGCGCGCCTCGTAGACGACCTCGTACACGGCCTTGTCCAGCTCGAAGGCCGTCAGCTGGACGTCGGAGTCACGGGGGTCCGCCCCCGCCGTGGCCGCGTAGCCGTCGCAGAACGCGCTGCGGTTGCGCTCCGCCCACTCCGCCGCCCGGTACACGGCCGCCGGCGGGTCACCCGCGGCCGACGCCTCGCGCTCGGCCAGCAGCGACCGGGCCGCGTAGTCGAACGAGCGCAGCATCCCGGCCACGTCCCGCAGCGGCGACATGAGCGCCGTCCGCTCGGCCAGCGGCCGGGCGGGCTCGCCCTCGAAGTCCAGCAGGACCCAGCCGGAGTCGGTACGCAGCACCTGCCCCAGGTGGTAGTCGCCGTGGATGCGCTGGACCGGGATCTCGCCGCGCAGCGCGGCCACCCGGTCGTACGCGGCGTACAGCGCGGGGGCCAGCGGCCGGAGCTCCTCGACGACCTCGATCGCGTCGTCGAGCCGACGCCGCATCAGCTCCGCCGTCGCGCGGCAGTCGTCCTGCCCGACGGTGGTCGACGGCAGCACCTGGGCCAGCAGGCGGTGGACCTCCGCCGTCGCCTGCCCGAGCCGGTAGCTCTCCGCCGCGAAGTCGCCGCCGACCTCGTCGGCCCGCAGGTCGGCCTCCCCGAAGAGGTCGCGGACGCTGGCCGTGGCCATCTTCCAGCCCTCGGTGCCCGTGCGCAGGAACGGCTGCAGGATGCCGAGGCTGGCCGGCGCACCGGCGACAGCGCCGTCGATCCAGGCGAGCGGCGCTGCGACGTGCGGCGAGCCGGCGTGCGCGAGCGCCCGGGTCACCTCGAGGTCGGGGTTGGTGCCGGGGGCCACCCGGCGGAACAGCTTGAGCAGCAGCTCGTCGCCGTACCGGATCGAGGTGTTCGACTGCTCGACGCCCAGCGGGAAGCCGGTGTGCGGCGTCCAGCTGGCTGCGGGCTCCCGGACGAACTGCACCGGGCCTCGCTGCGCGGACTCCCCGAGGAGGGTCAGCAGGACCCCCGTCGCGCCCGCCACCCACGGCGCGTCGTACAGCCGTAGGCCCCCCACGGTCTCGATCCGGGCGTGGTCGGCGTCCGGCAGCGGGTCCCAGGTGGCGACGACCGGCACCTGGTACGCGTGCGGCTCGCCCTCGCTGAACGTGACGTCCACGATGGTGTCGTAGAGCGTGCCCCCGCCCTCGAGGTCGGCGAGCGGCACCACGTTCTGCGGGGTGATCGCGGTGATGGTCCTGCCCTTCCCCGCGAAGAACCGCTGCTCGGGCAGCCAGCCGGTGAGCCCCTCGGCGAGGGTCTCGGCCGGCAGGTCGACGGCGCTCACGCGGCGCCTCCATCCCCGGGCGTCAGCCCGAACCAGAAGAAGCCGTGCCCGGCGAGCGTGAGCAGGTACGGAAGTTCCCCGATGCGGGGGAACGGGACGTCCCCGAGCAGCTCGACGGGGATGTGGCCCTCGTAGCGGCCCAGGTCCAGCTCGACCGGCTGCGCGAACCGGGACAGGTTCGCCACGCAGAGCACCTTGTCGTCGCCGAACTCGCGGACGAACGCCAGGACCGACGGGTTGGAGGCGAACAGCTCGGAGTACGTGCCGAGCCCGAACACCGGGTGCCGCTTGCGGACGGAGATCAGCCGGCGCGTGAAGTGCAGCAGGGAGGAGGAGGCGTGCTGCTGCGCCTCCACGTTGAGCGCCTGGTAGCCGTAGACCGGGTCCATGATCACCGGCAGGTAGAGCCGCGCCGGGTC
>JAOPWU010000186.1 GCA_025965515.1 Mycobacterium sp. | reverse complement strand
TGCTCGGCTTCGGCTTTGAGCTCCACGAACTCTTCCGGTTTCACCCAGCGTTCGACGGGGTGGTGGCGGGGGGTGGGTCGGAGGTATTGGGTGATGGTGAGGAGTTCGCAGCCGGCGTCGTGCAGGTCGCGCATGGCCTGGGTGATCTCCTGGCGGGTTTCGCCCATGCCCAGGATGAGGTTGGACTTGGTGATGAGTCCGGCGGTGCGGGCTTGGGTGATGACGTCCAGGGAGCGTTCGTAGCGGAACGCGGGGCGGATGCGTTTGAAGATCCTGGGGACGGTTTCCAGGTTGTGTGCGAGGACTTGGGGGCGGGCGGAGAAGACCTCGGCGAGCTGGGAGGGGACCGCGTTGAAGTCCGGGATCAGCAACTCCACCCCGCACCCTGGGATATTGGCGTGGATCTGGCGGACGGTTTCGGCGTAGAGCCAGGCGCCGCCGTCGGGCAGGTCGTCACGGGCGACGCCGGTGATGGTGGCGTACTTCAGGCCCATCGTGGCGACGCTCTCGGCGACGCGACGCGGCTCGTCGGCGTCGAAGTCGGCCGGTTTCCCGGTGTCGATCTGGCAGAAGTCACAGCGCCGGGTGCACTGGTCGCCACCGATTAGGAAGGTCGCCTCGCGGTCTTCCCAGCACTCGTAGATGTTGGGGCAGCCGGCCTCTTCGCAGACCGTGTGCAGCCCCTCGCGCTTCACGAGGTTCTTGAGGTCCCGGTACTCGGGGCCCATGACGGCGCGGGTCTTGATCCAGCTGGGCTTCCGCTCGATGGGGGTAGCGCTGTTGCGCACCTCGAGCCGGAGGAGTCGTCGTCCCTCGGGCACCACCGTGGTCATGCGTCCACCAGCTTCTCGTCGTCGGTCCCGTCGGCGGGGGCAGCCGGTGCGTCCGCCGGCAACCCCAGCGCCGCGGGATCGGTCCAGCGGACCGCCGTCGGGCCGCCGAAGAGCAGCCGGCGGCCCAGCGCCGCCACTACAGCCGGTACAACGTCATCAACGTTCAGGGCGAGGCCCGTCTCCGCAGCGAGGCTGGTCACACCCGCGTCCGCGATGCCGCACGGCACGATGCGCCCGTAGGCGCCGAGGTCCGGGCAGACGTTGAGCGAGAAGCCGTGCGTGGTCACGCCGCTGCTGACGCGGATGCCGATCGCGCCGAGCTTGCGCTCCGGCCCGCGCGCGTCGGCCGGCAGCCAGACGCCACTGCGCCCCTCGACCCGCACGGCCGGAAGCCCGTACCCGGCGCAGACGTCGATCAGCGCCTGCTCGATGCGGCGCACGTGCCCGGTGACGTCGACCAGGCCGCGGTGCCCGCCGGCGGCGGCGTCCTCGCCCGCCAGCGGCGGCAGGCCCACGATCGGGTAGCCGACGAGCTGGCCGGGACCGTGCCAGGTGATCTTGCCACCGCGGTCGACGTCGACGACGGGGGTGCCGTCGAACGGTCGCTCCTCGGGGGTGGTGCGCCGGCCGGCCGTGTACACCGCGGGGTGCTGCACCAACAGGACGAGGTCGCCGACCTCGCCGGCGACGCGGCGGTCGTGCAGCTGGTCCTGCCAGGCCCAGGCGCGCGTGTACTCGACCTCGCCCAGGTCCGCGACGAGGAGTTCTTCCATACCTGCAGGCTACGCCGCGGCGCTGCGGCGCCGATCAGCTGAAAGCAGCCTGGCGGGTGGGCGCCGGAGCGGTGCCTGCTGCCGCCCCGCCTCCTAGGGTCGGCGGCGTGTTCGGCAGACGGCGCGGCGGCCGGCGGGACGGTGCGTCCTACCGGGTGACCGCGCTGGCCGCGGGGCGCCGGGGCGGGCTCTCGGTGGGCCAGCTGGTCACCGCGGCCTGCGGGTACGCGGAGGCGCTGCTCGCCGTCCCGCCGGGGGAGCTCGCGGGCGGGGTGCCCGCCCGGGCGCTGCGGGTGGCCGCCGGGCGTCCCGTGCTGGCGCTCGGCGGCCGCGGACCCCGTGGGGGCCCGGTCGAACCGTCGCTCGGCCAGGTGACGCGGCACCTGATCGGCCTGCTCGCCGGGCCGGACGCGCGGTCGCCCGCGGGCGTGGCGGTCACGGCGCTGCTCGAGGACTGCGGCGCACCCCGGCTGCGGGGCGCGCCCGTCCCGCCGCTCGCCGAGCAGGTGGCCACGTTCCGGGGGCGCGTGCTGGCGGTTGCGCCCCCGGCGGCGCTCCCGGCCGCCGCCGCGCCGGTCCCGCCGGTGCGGTACCGGCGTGCGGCCGTCCTGGCCGGGCTGCTGCTCGTGGTCACCGTCGCGGGGGTCGTGGCTGTGGTGCTGGGTGCCGGCGGCGGGTCGCCCGACTGGTCCGGCGTTGTCGCGCGGGTGGACACCTGCCGCGGGGCGGCGTTCGCAGCGCCGCGCGCGGACGTGCTCGCCGGGTGCGATCTGCCCGGCTCCGCGGCGGACAGGGCCGATCGGGCGCGGGTGGCGCAGCTGGTGGCCGCCGGGCTGCACGCCGGCCCGCTGCGGCAGCAGCACACCGCGGTGCGCCTCCTGGCGCCGCCGGCGGCCACGAGCGCCCGGCTGGCGACGACCGCCGCGGCGGACGCCTACGACCTGCTCGACACCGCCGGCCGGGTCGTGGCCCACCACGCGGCCGGGCCGCCGACCCCCGAGATCCTCGAGCTCGGCCGGGTGGCTCCCGGCGGTCCCTGGCGGCTGGTCGCGTCCCGGGCCGGTTAGTCCCGGCCGAGCTCCCGCTGCAGCGCCGCGGCGAGGGTCGGCGTCGCGAAGGTGAACCCGGTGGCGGACAGCACGCCCGGCACGGCCCGCTGCCCCGCCAGCAGCGCCTCGTCGGCGAGGTCCCGCAGCGCCAGCCGCAGCACCGGCGCGGGCACCCGCCAGGGGGCAGGCCGATGCAGCGCCGCGCCCACGGCCTTGGTCAGCTCCCGGCTGGGCACCGGGTCGGGCCCCACCAGGTTGACCGGGCCCGCGGCCGGGGTGGCGAGCAGGTGGTGCACCGCGCCCACCCAGTCGGTCAGCGAGATCCAGGGCTGGTACTGCCGGCCGCTGCCGAGCGTGGTGCCGAGCCCCAGCCGGAAGAGCGGGAGTTGCCGGCCCAGCACGCCGCCCTCCCGCGCCAGCACGAGGCCGGTCCGCAGGTGGCTGACGGTGACGCGGGCGCGCTCGGCCGGTTCGGTGGCCGCCTCCCACCGCCGGCAGACCTCCGCGAGGAAGCCGCGGCCGGACGGGGCCGTCTCGTCGATCACGGTGGCCCCGGTGTCGCCGTAGTAGCCGACGGCGCTGGCGGACAGCAGGACGCGGGGCCGGACGGCCGCGGCGAGCCGGCTGACGACACCGGTCCCGGCCACCCGGCTGTCGAGGATGGTCGCGCGGTAGCCGGCGGTCCACGG
>JAOPWU010000165.1 GCA_025965515.1 Mycobacterium sp. | reverse complement strand
TATACCGCGACGACTCGCAGCCGCTCCGTCGTCTCATCGACCCGCAACGGTTGCGCACCCTGGTGCTATGACCAGCACGGGCCGCGGAGCAAGGGGTTGGCTAGTTGCTGCCTTAGCGGCCCTAGCTGCTGCTCTGGCGGTGGGCCGCCGCCGGTCCTTCACCTCCCTCCCTGTGCGGACGTTGTCCCGACGGGAGGATCAGCAGCATGTGCAAGCCCGTGCCCGAAGGAGTTCGCCGCGATGCAACGCGATGGCCCGCTAGCGTGACCGGTGCATCGCACGGGTCACAAGGGGTGGTCAGGGGACCTCTTCAGGCTCACATTCTGCCAACGAACGGCACGGGCCTGCCCGTCGCCGGACGGTCAGGACAGCACGAACGCGCAGACGTCTTCACAGGTGGCGGCCCTGGGCGGCACGAGCCGGACCGGCCCGGATCGGTGCCGTACTGACTTGAAAACCGCTATGGCGCGGAAGCGTCATCGTGGGTTCGAATCCCACGCCCTCCGCTGACCTGCGGTTTCGGGTCGACCAACCGTCCGCTGGGATCGCCGGCCGATCTCTCGCCAACATCGCGCCAACATTCCGCGCTGCGGACGCGTCGACGAGGGCCGCGATGCCGGCCGCAGCGTCCCTGGCGACCACCGGACTGACGTGCGTGTAGAGGTCCGCGGCTGAAAGCAGAAACCAGGAACTCTATCTGCATCAGGACGCGCATGCGATCTCAAGCACGGTGGACGGATCGATCGGCGTCCGGGTCGGCTACGCCCGCTATACTTGGGTAAGGCAGGCCGCCAAGCTGAGGGCGTCGCTCACCGCTCGCGCAGCAGGACTCACGGGTCCGAGCAATTGAAGCGCCTACCAGTCGGGGCGTGCGACGAATGCGAGGGTGGCAAATGCCTTCTCTTCTGAAGCTGCTCGCCAAGCGGGTACTCCTGGTATTTTGCGTACTGGTCTGGCTCTCATTCGTGGTTCCGCAAGCCATCGACTTTCCAAGTGCACCGGTATTCTGTGGCATTACCCTTGGGCTTGGAGTCGCATTGCCGGCGGCTGGCTTTCGGATTACGAAGAGAGCCTGGTTGGTTTTTCTATTTTCGGGTCTCTTGGGCTGGCTTGCGGAGGTCGTATTGCTTTTCCCGTTTACCATCTAACAGAGATGGCAGTCGGGACGCCAGTACGAGTCGCACGTCGGTTGTAAGAGCTGGTGCTTATCCTCACAGCATCCATGGGTCGCGGTACTCGTGCGCGAGAACAGGAGGGGCATAGCCCTAGCTCTTGTGGTCGCGGGCTGAGGATCGATGCTGCTCAAGCCTCTGGAACTGGAGGGCCGAGCGTGACGATCCAGCCATTGGCCTGACAGCCCGTACCCCCGCCGGGTGCCGGTGAGGACGTGGCCCCTCGCCGGAGTGATCGCCACCATGCCGGCGCCGTTCCCGCTGGACATTGAGCGCGACGTGATCGCGGCAGCCCGCAAGGACTGGGTGGACGCCGGCCGCCGGTGGCAGTCGGTCACCTACCGTCACGGTGGGGAAGCACGGGACGTGATCGCCCACCATCGTCATGCTCACATCTCGCCAACGAACGCCACAGCACGGGGCACGATGCGACGGTCGGGCTAGCATGAGGCCACGAACGTTTCCGCAGGTCACGCCACTTTCCGGCACCGGTCGCCACCGGACGGATCGCGGTCGCGCCGACTTGAAAACCGCTACAGGGTTACTCCCTGTCGTGGGTTCGAATCCCACGCCCTCCGCAAACAGCAGCACGCGGCATGAATGAGCACCAGATGGCACCGCCGGCGCGGCGGCGGCTGCGGAGAGTCACTGGGTCGTGTTGGCGCGCCCACATCTCGCCAACATGCGGCGTGGCTTCCAGGCCCGACGGAGCGGACGGTGCGGCACGGCTTGTCATGCGTCGGCACGAGCCGGCCCGCCGCAGGCGGCCCCGGCTGCTCACCAGCGGTCCAGCGGTGCGAAAAACCGCTGCCCCCAGTGCTGAATAGTGTTGCCGAGGGCCAACGCCGCTGCGCCCCGGGCCGGCGATGCAGCCGCCAGCGACCGTGGCCACCGCGGCGGTACGGCAGATCGACGCCGCTGCCACGCGTGGCAAGCCCAAGTACGTCGTCCTAGTCGCCTGCGGGGCCTCCCCGCCGGGCCGCGCGAGCCGGACCGGCAGGGCGTCGGAGGCTCAGGCTGGGCGTGATGGTGTCCTCACGGAGAGCGTCGCGAGCCGGCCAGACGAGCGACGAGACGAGCGGTCGCGCGGCATCCTCGCGCTCACGCCTCGCCAACGCACACCCGGCGCGGGGCACGATCGGACGGCGGAGACAGCATGGAGCCCCGCGTCTCCGCAGGCAAAGCACTGTTCCGACACCGTTCAGTAACGGACGGATCGGCCTCACGTCGACGTGAAGACCCACAGCGTTACTCCCTGTCGTGGGTTCAATCCCACGCCCGCCGCCGACCTGCGGTTTGCCTTGGCCAGGCAGCCTGCGAAATGGGGCCTCGCAACCTCACTCGCGTTCGCGTGGTTACCACGTCAACCGGCGTCGCGTCTCACCGTCGTCCAAGAACGAGCCATCCGGGCAGAGTGCGCCGCTTTGAACGACCTTCCGCACGTTATGTCCGAACACGGAGCGTGCTGTTTGTTGACTGAGAGTCACCTGACAATCATCGTCCGCTCTCACCGCTAGTAGGCGGTGTGCGCAACCAGCGAGCGCCGAGCTCTGTCGCTGGTCTCGACGGGGGTTGTCTTGAGGCTGTTCCAGCGTCACGTGTCGGTCGCGCTTCTTGCAGCAGCTGCTGTCATCAGCACCCCCGTGGCCGCGGGCGCCGCTATGACTCCTCAGGCTGCGGCGACCGGCGGAGCGCCGACGCCCGGCGTCACGCCCGCGCCCCTGGCCGCGCACCCGAGCGCCCGACAGGCGGCTGAGGCGTTCGCAACATCTCACTCGGCTCCGCTGGCGCCCCCGGTCACGCTGCCGACGCCGGGCTCGGCAACCGTCAACGTTCCGATTCTGCCAGGCGGGAAGACGCGCGCCGGCTCACTCCCGATCTACCTGTCGGCTCCCTCGGGCGGCGCGGGCCCCGCCTCGGTGCACGTCTCGATGCTTGGCGACGACGCCGCCCGTAAAGGCGGTGGTCTCGGCCTCGCTCTGCAACTGACGCGAGCAGACGGCAACGCTGCCAGCACGACGACGAGCGTGACCGTCGACTATTCGTCCTTCGCGCAGCTGTACGGCGGCGGATTCGCTGACCGACTGGTGCTCCGCACCGAGCCGAACTGCGACGTGGCCTCCGCCTTGGTCACCAGCTGCCCGGACGCCGGTGTTGCCCTCCCGGTCGTCAACGACGCGGCCCACCAGACGCTGACCGCCCAGGTGCCGGTCGCGGGCGACCCGGCAGCCCCGGTCGCCTCGCCCTTGTTCAGGCACCCCAGCGACGTGTCCCTGTTCGGCTCTGCCAAGCAGTCGGCCGGCGCGAACCCGCTCACCGCGGGCCGGGCCGCGCAGGCGCAGCCGCACGTCACGACGGCCACCAGTTCCGTGGTGCTGGCTTCATCTGCCTCCGGTGGCGCCGGCAGCTACGAAGCGACCCCGCTGTCGTCGTCCGGTAAGTGGCAGACCGGCGGAGCCTCCGGCACGTTCACGTACAACTACTCGCTGAAGCTACCGCCAGCCACGGTCGGCCAGACACCGCCCCTGGGACTCTCCTATGACTCCGGCAGCGTGGACAACCGGACGATGGGCACCAACCCGCAGGCCGCGGGAACTGGCCTGGGGTGGAGCCTGACCACCGGGGAGATCGACCAGCAATTCCAGCCCTGCTCTGTCAACCACACCGGCTGGGGCGAGCTCTGCTTCAACAGTGTCGTTCCGTCATTGCAACTGACGCTCAACGGCCAGAGCGGCCTGCTGCTGCCCGACCCCAACAACCCTGGCACCTACCACCTGGACATCGACCCAGG
>JAOPWU010000134.1 GCA_025965515.1 Mycobacterium sp. | reverse complement strand
AGACCGCGTTCGGCGCGCCCGGCGCCCGCGACCGGCCTGGGGCGGGCGCCGCTGGGGGCCTCGGGTTCGCGGTCCTGCTGCTGGGCGGCCGCCGCGCCGCCGGCTTCGGCCTCGTCGCCGAGCGGGTCGGCCTGGCGGCCGCGCTGGGGGACTACGACGTTGTCGTCACGGGGGAGGGCCGCCTCGACGCCTCCACGCTGCGCGGCAAGGTCGTCGACGGGGTGCTGCGGGCCGCTGCGGAGCAGCGCGTCCGGGCCGTCGTGGTGGCGGGGCAGGCTGACCCGGCGGTGGCCGGTGCCCTCGGCGCGCGGGGGGTGACGGTGGCGACGCTCGCGGAGCGTGCGGGCTCGCCGGCCGCGGCGCTCGCCGACGCGCCTCGCTGGGCGCGGGCGGCGGCCGCGGGGGCGGCCCAGCGCGTCGAACGGGCGGACGGTGGTCGGAACCACGCCGCGACCCGTCCCGCGGACGGCGCGCGCGAAGTACAGTAGGGGCCGGGAAGGCTTGGACCTCCGGCGTGGTTGACGCTCGTCGACCCCCTGAGTGGGCCGAACCGGCCCGTCCAGCGCACCACGCGACAACCCGGGAGCAGTTACATGACCGTGCAGGACACCGCACTGACGAGCACCCCTGTGACGGGTGTTCTCCTGACCGACGTCGCGGCCGAGAAGGTCAAGGCCCTGCTCGAGCAGGAGGGGCGCGACGACCTCAAGCTCCGCATCGCCGTGCAGCCCGGCGGTTGCTCCGGCCTGCGCTACCAGCTCTTCTTCGACGAACGCTCGCTGGACGGCGACGTCGTCGAGGACTTCAACGGCGTCGGTGTCGTGACCGACCGCATGTCCACCCCGTACCTCGGCGGCGCGACGATCGACTTCGTCGACACCATCGAGAAGCAGGGCTTCACGATCGACAACCCGAACGCCACGAGCTCCTGCGCCTGCGGCGACAGCTTCAGCTAGTCGGCCCGGCCGTCGCGACGGCCGACGCCACCCGCGCACGACGAAGCCCCCCGGGAGATCCCGGGGGGCTTCGTCGTGCTCTCGGCCGGGGGCAGGGGCCGGCAGCTCAATCCTGCTCGTGCCCGAAGCCGCCGAGGGCGGCGAACGAGGAGTCGGTGAGCGTCAGTTCCTGCAGGTTCTCGTCGTTGCCCGGCCCGGGGCCGATGTCGCCGTCGGACTCGATGACACCGCTGAGGACGACGTCCTGCGCCGGAGTGCCGAGCTCCCAGACGGGGCCGCCCTGGCGCGGGACGAGGCGCTGCGGCCGGGCCGGCATCTGGCGTGCGTAGTCGATGAGTTCGAGCAGTTCGGTATCGGTCGCCTTGGTCATGGGCCCGACGCTAAGGGTCACGGGCGCCCGAGAAAACCCTTACTACTAAGTAGAACTGGCGGGTAACCCCTGGCAACACGGGGGTTGCGAGCCGGCGACACGGAGGTCGTCGCAGGGCGTTCCCCACCGCGGCTGTAGCGTCCCGGCACGTGCCTATCGCCGTGACCGGATCCGTCGCCACCGACCACCTCATGTCCTTCAGCGGTCGGTTCGCCGACGTGCTGCTGCCCGACCAGCTCGCCTCGCTCAGCGTCGTGTTCCTCTCGGAGGACCTGCAGGTCCGGCGCGGCGGCACGGGCGGGAACATCGCCTTCGGCATGGCCCGGCTCGGGCGCCGCCCCCTGCTGGTCGCCGCCGTCGGCCCCGACGTCTCGGACTACCTCGGTTCGCTCGCGGACCTCGGGGTGGACACCGCCGGGGTCCTCGTCACGGACGACGCGCACACGGCCCGGTTCACGTGCACGACCGACACCGATCAGAACCAGGTCGCCACCTTCTACGCCGGCGCGATGCTGCACGCGCGCGAGATCGACCTGGTGCCCCACCTGCCGCTGGACCTCGTGCTGATCAGCGCCAACGACCCGGTGGCGATGGTGCGTCACACGCAGCAGGCGCGGGAGCACGGTGTGCCGTTCGCCGCCGACCCCTCGCAGCAGCTCAGCTCGCTCTCCACCAAGGACGTCCGCGAGCTGGTCGACGGCGCCGCCTACCTCTTCACCAACGAGTACGAGGCCGCGCTCGTGGACGGCCGGTCGGGCTGGTCCACCCAGGAGCTCCTCGGCCGGGTCGGCGTACGGGTCACCACGCTGGGCGCCAAGGGCGTTGTGCTGGAGCGCGTGGGCACGGAGGCGCTGTTCGTGCCGGCGGTGCCCGGGGTGGCGGTGGTCGACCCGACGGGTGCCGGCGACGCGTTCCGGGCGGGCTTCCTCGCGGCCAGGGAGTGGGGTGTCGACCTGGTTCGAGCTGCGCAGGTGGGGTCCGTGCTCGCCGCGTACGCCCTGGAGGGGGTGGGGCCGCAGGACTACACCGTCGCGCCGGCCGCGTTCCTCGACCGGCTGGCCGAGGCCTACGGCGAGGAAGCGCGCGCCGAGGTGGCGCCCCACCTGTCCTGAGTGCCTCCGGCGGCCGGCCTCAGCCCGGCGCGCCGGCCCCCAGCCGGACGGTGAACCGCCGTGTGCGGCCGTCGCCGCCCGGCTCGAGGGCGCTGTCGACCAGCTCGTGGCCGCGCAGCCGGCACCAGGCCGGGATGTCCAACGCGGCGGCGGGGTCGTCGGCCAGCAGCAGCACCGTGGTGCCGACGGGCAGCGTCGCGGCTGCGCGGGCCAGGTCGATCACCGGCAGTGGGCAGCGGCGGCCACGGCTGTCCACCGTCGGCGGTGCAGTGTCGGCCCCCATCGCCGGGCGGGTCACAGCCCCGTCACCCCCGCCTCGTCGCGCAGCTCGGCGACCGCGCCGGGCAGCTCGGCGAGCAGCCGTTCGACGTCGGCCGCCGTGCTCGGCCAGCCGAGCGAGAGCCGCAGGTTCCCGCCGGTCAGCGTCCCCATGGCGGACAGCACGTGGCTCGGCTCCAGGCTGTCGGCGACGCACGCGGAGCCGGACCCGACCACCACGCCCCGGGCGGCGAGGCGCAGCAGCAGCGCCTCCGCGTCGACGTAGAGCAGTGAGAAGGACAGCAGCGAGGGGACCCGGGCCGCCGGGTCCGCCGGGCCGTGCAGCACCAGGTCGGGGACCAGCCGGGGGAGCTCGGCGCGCAACCGGCCGGTGAGCTCCGCGTGCCGCCGGGCCAGCGCGGCCTGCCCGGGGGCCGTCACCAGCAGGGCGGCTGCCGCGGCGACGACGGCGGGCAGGAAGCTACGGCCCGGCACCCGGCCGCCCTCCCGGCCGTCGGGCGGCAGCGGGGCCTGCCAGCGCGTGCCCGGCCGGACGACCAGCACGCCCACCCCCGCGGGGCCGCCCCACCCGGCGGCGTCCAGCGTGAGGGTCGAGGGCTGCCACGCGGCCACGTCGGGGAGCTCCCCGGGCAGCAGCGCCGTCGCGTCCACGTGCAGCGCCACCCCGCGCTCCGCCAGCGCGGGCCCCACGGCCGCGAGGGGCTGGCGGCAGCCGACCTCGCCGTTCGCCGCCTGCAGCGCGGCGGCGACCGTGCCCGGAGTGCACGCCGCCAGGAACGCGTCCGGCGCCACCACGCCGTCCCCGTCGACCGGGACCACGACGGTGTCACCGCCGTCGGCGACCAGCCGCTGCCCGACGTGCAGGACGGCACTGTGCTCCACCGCGGACGCGACCAGCCGCCGGCCTTCCCGGTGCCGCGCGCGCAGCGTGCCGAGCAGCGCCAGCTGGGTCGCCTGCGTCGCGGAGCCGGCGAACGAGACCTCCGCGAAGCCGACGCCCAACGTGCCGGCGACGGCCTCCCGCGCGCCGTCCAGCAGCGCGCGGGCGTGCCGGGACCGCGGGTCCCGCCGCTCCGGGTCGGCCCAGCCGTCGTCCAGGCAGGCCAGGAGGGCCTCCCGCGCAGCCGGGTGCAGCGGTGTGGCGGCCGCGTGGTCGAGCCAGCCGGGAGCCCCACCCGGCCTCGTGCCGGGGTCCGTGCGGGATGCCGCGGCCACGGTGCGGAGGGTACGGCGCGGACCGTTTCGCGTCGCCCCGGGGACACGCCAGCACCTGTCCGGTTGCTGTCCAGCCCCTGGGATAGTCTCTGCTCCGCAGGAGCCGGGCATGCCCGGCACGCCTGCCCCGCGCTCGCCCGGGGCGGTCCGCCCCGGCGGAACCGCGCTCGCGAGACGACGCCGGACCGGATCAGGGAGAGCACCTCGTTGAGCCCATCGACACGTCGCGACCGATCGCCGGCCCAGCCCGGCAAGCGCCGTCGCCGCGCCCTCCTCTTGGCTCCCTTGGGTGCCGTGCTGTTCAGCGTGAGCGGGTGTGGCACGCAGGACCTGCCCCGCTTCGGCTGGCCCACCGGCATCACGCCGGAGGCGAACCGCATGCTGAACCTCTGGAAGGGCTCTGCGGTCACCGCCCTGGCGGTCGGCGCGTTCGTCCTCGCCCTGATCCTGTTCGCCTGCGTGGTGTACCGGAAGCGCAACGACGACCTGCCGCGCCAGGTCCGGTACAACCTGCCGATCGAGACCGTCTACACGGTGGTCCCGTTCGTCATCGTGGCGGCGCTCTTCTACTACACGGCGCGTGACGAGACGAAGGTCGATGCGCTCTCGGCGCACCCCGCGGTCACGGTGGACGTCACCGCCTTCCGCTGGAACTGGGCCTTCGGTTACGAGATCGCGGACGGCAAGGGTGGGATCGCGCAGCTCAACGGTGAGATCGGCCGCCCGGGCCAGTACCCGACCCTGGTCGTCCCGACGGGGCGGTCGGTCCGCTTCAAGCTCGCCTCGCCCGACGTGAACCACTCGTTCTGGGTGCCGGCGCTGCTGTTCAAGCGCGACGTCATCCCCGGCCGCATCAATGAGTTCGAGGTCCGGCAGATCAACGCGTCGGCGGCCGGTCACACGTACGTCGGCCGGTGCGCCGAACTGTGCGGCGTCGACCACGACCGGATGTACTTCAACTTCAAGGTCGTCTCGCCCGCGGAGTACGACCGGTACATCGCGGACCTCAAGGCCAAGTCCTCCGGGACGGGGGTGCAGCCCATCGCCCCGCAGAACCACCCCACGGGTGCGGTGGTCGGCGCCCCGGCGCCCGCCCGCCCGCTGGCTGCCCCGGCGGGTGCCGGTGCGGTCAACACTGACGGAGGTGTGCAGTGACGCTGCTCCAGAACCCGAGCACGAGTGAGCACCCCGGGGGCCACGGCGCGGCGCCGGTCGACCAGCGCCGCTCGGTCGTCGACTTCATCACGACGACCGACGCGAAGACGATCGGTCTGATGTACATGACCACGTCGTTCCTGGTCTTCCTGTTCGCCGGTTTCCTGGCGCTGCTCATGCGCGCGGAGCTCGGTCGCCCGGGGCTCCAGCTCTTCAGCAACGAGCAGTACAACCAGCTCTTCACCATGCACGGCTCGCTGATGATGTTCCTGTTCGCGCCGGCCATGGCTTTCGGCTTCGCGAACTTCATCGTGCCGCTGCAGATCGGCGCGCCGGACGTGTCGTTCCCGCGGCTGAATGCGCTGGCCTACTGGCTCTACGCGTTCGGCACGCTCACGGTCATCTCCGGCTTCCTGACGCCCCGCGGCGCCGCCGACTTCGGCTGGTTCGCCTACGCGCCCCTCAACAACAACATCTACTCGCCGGGCCTCGGCTCCGACCTCTGGATCCTGGGCCTCACGATGTCGGGCCTCGGCACCATCCTCGGCGCGGTCAACTTCATCACCACGATCATGACCATGCGCGCGCCGGGCATGACGATGTTCCGGATGCCGATCTTCACCTGGAACATCCTGGTGACCAGCATCCTGGTGCTGCTCGCGTTCCCGGTCATCGCGGCGGCGTTCCTGGCCCTGGAGGCCGACCGGCAGTTCGGGGCGCATATCTACGACCCGGAAAACGGTGGGCCGATCCTCTGGCAGCACCTGTTCTGGTTCTTCGGGCACCCCGAGGTCTACATCGTCGCGTTGCCGTTCTTCGGCATCATCACCGAGGTCATCCCGGTGTTCAGCCGGAAGCCGCTGTTCGGCTACCGGTCCCTCATCGGGGCGACCATCGGTATCGCGGCGCTGTCCGTCACGGTGTGGGCGCACCACATGTTCGTGACCGGGGCTGTGCTCCTGCCGTTCTTCTCGCTGCTGTCGTTCCTGATCGCCATCCCGACCGGCATCAAGTTCTTCACCTGGATCGGGACGATGTGGCGGGGCTCGGTGACGTTCGAGACACCCATGCTCTGGAGCGTCGGATTCCTGGTCACCTTCCTCTTCGGTGGCCTGACCGGCGTCATCCTGGCGAGCCCGCCGCTGGACTTCCACCTGTCCGACGGCTACTTCGTGGTGGCGCACTTCCACTACGTGCTGTTCGGCACCGTGGTGTTCGCGACGTTCGCCGGGATCTATTTCTGGTTCCCGAAGTTCACCGGCCGGATGCTGAACGAGCGGCTCGGCAAGCTGCATTTCTGGACGCTGTTCATCGGCTTCCACACCACATTCCTGGTGCAGCACTGGCTCGGTGAGCAGGGCATGCCGCGGCGCTACGCGGACTACCTGCCCTCGGACCACTACACGACCCTGAACATGGTCTCGACGGTCGGCGCGTTCCTGCTGGGTGCCAGCACGCTGCCGTTCCTCTACAACTTCTGGATCAGCCGGCGCAGCGGTGAACTGGCCGCCGGGGACGACCCGTGGGGCTTCGGCAACTCGCTCGAGTGGGCCACGTCCTGCCCGCCGCCGCGGCACAACTTCCTGAGCCTGCCGCGGATCCGGTCGGAGCGTCCCGCGTTCGACCTGCACTACCCGCACGTCGCCGGCAAGGCGGACTTCCACGCAACCTCGGAGCTGACCAAGTGAAGGTCGAATCGGCCGTTTTCCTGCTGATCGGCGTATTCTTCCTGATCGCCGACGTCGTCTACTGGCTGTGGTCGCGGGAGTGGGCGGGCACCGTCTGCATCTTCCTGTCGATGTGCCTGGCGCTGCTGATCGGCGGCTACCTGGGCTTCACGGCCCGGCGCATCGAGCCCCGTCCGGAGGACCGGCTGGACGCGGACGTGGAGGAGGGCGCCGGCGAGCTCGGCTTCTTCAGCCCCAGCTCGTTCTGGCCCATCCTGGTGGCCGGCTGCGCCGTGGCGCTGGCCGTGTCCTTCGTGATCGGCGTCTGGCTGAGCCTGCTGGCGGCCGGCGGTCTGCTGCTGAGCCTGGCGGGCCTGCTGTTCGAGAACTTCGTCGACCAGACCTGAGGGACGCTCAGGCGAGATGCCGCGAGCCCCGCACCCGATGGGTGCGGGGCTCGTTATATGAGGCGGGGGAGCGGCGACGGCCGCTGGGTCGGGGGGAGTCCCAGCGGCCGTCGTCGTG
>JAOPWU010000093.1 GCA_025965515.1 Mycobacterium sp. | reverse complement strand
TGGCGTGGGTGCTCCAGACGGCCACCGGCGAGTCCATCCGGGGCACCGTCACGTCCTCCTGGCGGCTTTCGGCCGTCATGGCCCTCGGCGGTGCGGGAACCGCCGGCGTCGCCCTGGCCCTCATCGGCAGCGCGCCCGCACTCCTGCCGTTCGTGCTCATGCCCGTGGCGACGCTGATGTTCGCCTACCACACGGCCGTCCGGCAGGTGGACGAGCGGGAGCGCAGCGAGCGGCTGCTGGGCCTGCTGCAGCGGCTGGCCGACCACGGCGGAGACGGGCTGGCGCTCGAGCCCGTCCTCGAGGACATCCGGTTCCTGTTCTCGTGTGACAGCGCGATCCTCATCACCCCCGAGGGGGCCGCGACGCCTCCCGGCGTCCCCCTGCCGGCCTGGGACGCGCCCCAGGCCGGGGAGATCGGGCGGTCCGCCCCCCGGCTGCCGATCATGTCCCTGCGCGAGTACCAGCCGGGCGACCGGATCCTGTTCGCCCCGGTCGAAGGCGGCGGCCGCCGGATCGGGACGCTCGCGGTCCGCGACGCCGGGCAGCGGCAGCAACGTCGGCTGCTGAGCTCCGACCTGCTCACCCTCGGCCCGCTGGCCACCGCGCTGGGGTCCGCCATGGCGAGCGCCGAGAACCTGCGCCGCCTGACCGAGGAGTCCGCGAAGCTGCAGGCCGTCGTCGACCACTCGTCGGACGGCATCCTCGTGGTGGGCCCGACCGGGATCGTGGCCGTCTGGAACCCGGCGATGGAGGCCCTCACGGGGCTGCCCGCCGCCGAGGCCGTGGGCCACACCGCGGTCAGCCGGCTCGAGCTGCGGGACGAGCACGGCGAACCGTTCCCCGCGCTGAGCGACGCGCTGGCCCACCTGTCCCCCGCGACGCCGCGGTACTCCACCGAGCTGTGCCTGGTCCGTTCCGACGGCGAGGAGCGCTGGGTGCGGACCTCGCACACCGCCGTCTACGACGAGCAGGCGGCGCTCGTCCGGGACGTCGTCCTGGTGCACGACATCACCCGCGCCCGGCAGACCGAGCGGCTGAAGTCCGACTTCGTCGCGACGGTGAGCCACGAGCTACGCACCCCGATCACGCCGATCAAGGGGTACATCGACCTGCTCCGCAAGCGCGGCGACCACTTCACGCCCGAGAAGCGCGCCGAGTGCCTCGACCTCGTCGCGGACCGGGTCGCGCACCTGGCCCGGCTGGTCGAGGACCTGCTGCTGGCCTCCCGGGTCTCCACGCCGTCGTCGAGCGTGGTGCTCGGCACCGGCGACCTGGCGAAGCTCACCAGGACCTCCGTCGGGGACTTCTCGGCGGCCGCGTCGCGGCTGTCCGTAACGATCCCGGACGGCACGGTGCCGATCCGCTGCGACCCGGTCCGCATCGTCCAGGTCATCAACAACCTCGTCGGGAACGCCCTCAAGTACTCCCCGTCGGACAGCCCGGTCTCCGTCGAGCTGGAACTCGGCGAGGACGGCCGTAGGGCTGCTGTCCGCGTCACCGACGCGGGGCGCGGCATCCCCGCCGATCAGCTCGAGACGGTCTTCGAGAAGTTCCACCGGGTCGAGGACGCGATGACCATGACGACCAGCGGCACGGGCCTGGGTCTGTACATCGCCCGGCAGCTCGCGGAGGCGATGGGCGGCACGATCACCGTGACGTCGACACTGGGCGTCGGGTCGACCTTCACCTTCTCGATCCCGGTGACGGCGGAGGACCCCGGCGCGGCGCCGGAACCCACGCAGCGCTGGGGTCCCCCGGCGGGGATGTTCCCGCCCGGCGGGCGCCCGGGCGGCCGCCGGTTCGCCGTCCCGCCGCGGCAGCGGACGGGGCCCGTGGAGCCGGCCGCCGACGCCCCACCGGAGCCGACGGCGGCACCCAGCCCCTCCTGAGGGGCTCGCGAGGCCCTCTATCGACCGATTGGTCGGTGTGTCGCGCGCCGCTGCGGGCTCCGCCCAGCTTCACTCGTTACCGTGGCTGGCGACACGTCGCGTACCACGCGGCGACGAGTGAAGGAGGCAGCGTGGCCGAGTCCTATGAGGGCTACTGCGTGAAGTGTCGGGAGAAGCGCACCTTCGACGGTGAGGTGAACGTCAGCGAGTCCGGTCGCCGCATGGCCAAGGGCAAGTGCCCGGTCTGCGGGACCACGGTGACCCGCATCCTCGGCAAGGCCTAGGCGTACGTCGCTGCAGGGCGGCGCCCGACCTCCGGTCGGGTGCCGCCCTGCGGCGCGTCCGGGGCCTCCGAGGAGGCCTGTGGACAGCCCCGGCGGGAGCACCGCGCGCCGTGCCACCGTGGGCCGGTCGTCCCGGGGAGGCGCCCATGTCCCAGCCCAAGCTGTCCGTCCGTGCCGGCCTGCGCCCGCTGCGCCGCGGTGACGGCAGCGTCCAGTTCGGCCAGTCCCCCGGCGCCGCGCTCGCGGTCCGCCACCTGCCGCCCGCCCTGCTCGAGGAGCTCGAGGGCGCGCCGGACGGCATCCCGCCCGAGACGCTGATCCGCCGCTCGGTCTCCCGCGGCGTCCCCGAGCCGGTGTGCCGGGCGTCCCTCGCGGTGCTGCGCGCCGCGGACCTGCTCGACGAACGGCGCCCGGCCACCCCGGCGCCGGACCACCCCGGCCAGCTGGCCCCCGATGTCGCGGCCGCGGCCCTGCTCTGCCGCGGGCTCGGCGCGGCGCAGGAGCGGTACCGGGCCCGAGCCCGCCGCGCTGTCGAGGTGCGCGGCGCCGGCCGGGTCGGGGCGCCGCTGGTGGGACTGCTGCGGGCCGCCGGCGTCGGCAGCGTCCG
>JAOPWU010000075.1 GCA_025965515.1 Mycobacterium sp. | reverse complement strand
ACCTCGTGGTCCATGATGGTGGCGACACGCAACCCGCTCACCTTGGTGCGGTGGATCAGGTAGGCGCTCGTCGGGCTGTAGCTGGCGTACTCCTCCGAGGCCAGCGGCGCGGCGAGCACCGCTGCGACCCGCGGGTCGTTGGAGGCCGACGGCAGCTCCTCGTTGGTGACCAGCTCGGACTGCACGACCACGCGGGCTTCCTCGTCGACCGCCTCCACCTCGTAGTGGATGGCGACGATCGACCGGTGCGTGAGCGAGACGATCCGGGTGGTGCGCACCCGCACGCGCTGCCCGGCCGGCGACGTCCAGAGGGCCGTGCGCGTCAGCGTGCCGGCGCGCAGGTCGAGGCAGCGCTCGTGCTGCTCCAGCTCGCCGTAGCGGATGTCGAACGGCTCGTCGTCGACGAGCAGCCGCATCACCTTGCCGTTCGTGACGTTGATGACCGTCTCGCCGGACTCCGGGAAGCCGTACCCCGTCTCGCCGTAGGGGAGGGGACGGCTCTCGTAGAGGCCGTTCAGGTACGTGCCCGGCAGCGCGTTCGGCTCGCCCTCGTCGAGGTTGCCGCGCAGCCCGATGTGCCCGTTCGACAGGGCGAACAGCGACTCCGACTGGGGCAGCGAGTCCAGGTGCAGGCCGAGTTCGCGCAGCTGCCAGGGTTCGACGGGGAAGGCCTCGTGCCGCCTCATGCCCCCGCCTCCGGCAGCAGCTCGGCGAGGTCGGACACGACCACGTCGGCCCCGTGCGCCGCGAGGTCGCGGCCGTGCTGCGCGTCGACCCGGTTCACGCCGACGACGTACCCGAACCGGCCGGCCCGGCCGGCCGCCACACCGGCGAGTGCGTCCTCGTAGACAACGGCCTGGCGGGGGGTGGCGGACAGCGCCTCGGCCCCGGCGACGAAGGTGTCGGGCGCCGGCTTGCCCGGGAGCTTCCGGTCCCGCGCGACGACGCCGTCGATGCGGGCGTCGAAGAGGTCCTCGATGCCGACGACGTGCAGCACGTCCGCGGTGTTGGCGCTGGAGGAGACGACGGCGGTGCGCAGCCCGGCGCGGCGGCAGGCCCGGACGTAGTCGAGCGAGCCCTGGTAGGCGTGCACGCCCTCGGTGCGGATCTTCTCGAGGACGAGCGCGTTCTTGCGGTTGCCGAGGCCGGCGACGGTCTCCGCCTCGGGCGGGTCGTCGGGGTCGCCCTCCGGGAGCTCGATGCCCCGGCTCGCCAGGAACGAGCGTGTGCCGTCGGCGCGCTGCTTGCCGTCCACGTAGGCCGGGTAGTCGTCGGCGATGCTGAACGGCCGGAACGGTTCGCCCGTCCGGCTGCTGCGCTCCTGGAGATAGGCGTCGAACATCTCCTTCCACGCGGCGGCGTGGACGGTCGCGGTCTCCGTGAGGACACCGTCGAGGTCGAAAAGGCAGGCGGTCGTCCCCGCGGGGAGACCCACCGCGGCGGGTTCGGGTGCGGCGGCGTCGGGCTGCGGTGGCACGGATCCCCCTCGGAGCGCGGTGCGAAGCGCTCCGCCTGATCCTGCCCGCTCCGCCCGTCCCTGGTGGGCCGACACTCCCACCCGGCCGCCTGCCCGGCCGCCTGCGTGCCCGCCGGGTGGGCCGACGCCCCAGCAGATCCCGGGCGCCGGCGCCCCGTGTCCTACGCTGGGCGCGTGCGCATCCTGGTCGTCGAGGACGAGGCGCGGCTGCGCACCCTGCTGCACCGTGGTCTGACCGAGGAGGGGCACGTCGTCGACGCGGTCGCCGACGGGCCCACGGGGCTGTGGCATGCCGTCGAGCAGCCGTACGACGTGGTGGTGCTGGACGTGATGCTGCCGGGGCTCGACGGCCTGGCGGTGTGCCGGCAGCTGCGGGAGCGGGGCTCCCGGGTACCGGTGCTGCTGCTCACGGCGCGCGACACGGTGCCCGACCGGATCCGGGGCCTGGACGCCGGCGCCGACGACTACCTCGTCAAGCCCTTCGCGTTCGGGGAGCTGACGGCGCGCTGCCGGGCGCTGTCCCGCCGCGGACCCGTGGAGCGGGGCGTGGTTCTCGCCGTCGGGGACCTGGTGATGGATCCGGCCAGCCGCGTCGTCACGCGGGCCGGGACGCCGGTGAGCCTCACCGCGCAGGAGTACACGGTGCTCGAGGTGTTCCTGCGGCACCCGGGCCGGGTGCTGGACCGCTCCTTCCTGCTGGACCGCGCCTGGGACTTCGCCTACGAGGCCAACAGCAACGTGATCGACCAGTACGTGGCGGCCCTGCGCCGCAAGCTCGACAAGCCGTTCGGCCGGGACGACTTCGAGACCGTGCGCGGCAGCGGCTACCGGCTGCGGTCGTGAGCCCGCTCCGGCGGTTGCGCAGGCGGCTGCACCCCTTCGTGCAGCGGCATCCCCTGCTGCGGCGGCTGCGCGGCATCCGCGGGCGCCTGACCGTCGCCTACGTGCTGGCCGCCTGCGTGGCGCTGGCCGCCGCGGGCGTGCTCTTCTCGCTCGGGCTGCACAAGGGCCTCTACGCCAGCGCCGACCCCGCCCTGCAGGCGCGGGCGCAGGCCGTGGTGGCGGCGCTGCCCACGGGCGCGACGGCGCTGCCGAGCGGCGCGACCGGCGGCACGGAGGGGATCACGGTCGTGCGCCACCCCGGCGGGGTGCAGCTGGACCCGCCGGGCAGCGCCGCGGCCCGCGAGCTCGCCGACCATCCCCCCCTGCCGGACGGCTACGCGACGCTGCAGCTCGTCGACGAGCAGCGGTTCCGGGTGCTGACGGTGCGGACCGCGCTGGCCGACGGCACGTGGATCGTCACCGTCGGGTCGAGCCTGGCGCCCGCCGACAGCGCGGCCGACGTGGTGAACCGGGCGTTGTTCATCCTCGGCCCGGGGGTGCTCGTGGTCGTCGGCGTGGGCGTGTGGCTGCTCTCGGGCGCGGCCCTGCGGCCGGTCGAGCGGATGCGCGTCGACGCGGCGGCCCTCGGCGCCGGGGACAGCGGCCGGCTGACCGAGCCGGACACCGACGACCAGCTGGCGGCGCTCGCCGCCACGTTCAACGAGCTGCTGGACCGGCTGCAGGGGTCGGCGGAGCAGCAGCGGAGGTGGGTGGCGGACGCCGGCCACGAGCTGCGGACGCCGCTGGCGGTGCTGACGACGGAGCTGGAGCTGGCGGCCCGCCCCGGGCGGTCCGCGGACGAGCTGCGCGAGGCGGTGGCGCACGCGGGTGCCGAGGTGCACCGGTTGAGCGTCCTGGCCGACAACCTGCTGTTCCTCGCGGCGGAGGGCGCCGGCGAGGAGGCCCCGGTCCGCGAGCCGGCGGAGGAGGTCGAGGTCGGCACGCTGCTGGAGGCCTCGGTACGGGCGCACGCGGCGGAGGCCGCCCTCCGGGGGGCGCAGCTGCGGGTGCTGCACGAGGAGCCCGTGACCGCCGCGGTGCAGCCGGCGGCACTGCGCCGGGCCGTCGACAACCTCGTCTCGAACGCGTTGTGCGCGGTGGACGGCACCGGGGGCAGTGTGGAGCTGTCGGCCCGGCGGGTCGGCGACGCGGTGCAGATCGCGGTCGTGGACGACGGGCCCGGCTTCCCGGACGAGTTCGTGGGGCGGGCGTTCGAGCGGTTCAGCCGGGCCGAGGCCAGCCGCTACCGCGCCGCGGGCGGCCGGTTCGCCGGCGCGGGCCTCGGCCTCGCCATTGTGGCCAGCGTCGCAGCTGCGCACGGTGGCTCGGTGCGGGCAGAGACGGCCGACGGCGGCGGAGCGAGGGTCGTGCTCTCCCTCCCGGGGTGACTGTTGACCCTTCAACGGAATCGGGATACAGTCCGTTGCGGCAGTTGAACATTCAACAAGAGCCTTCATCAAGGAGACCACATGACCACCGCCGCCCCCGCGATCCCGGGTTACAAGACCGGCACCTGGACCATCGACGCCGTCCACTCCGAGGTGGGCTTCTCGGTCCGTCACATGATGGTCAGCAAGGTCCGTGGCCGCTTCGGCCGGTTCTCCGGCACCGTCGTCACCGGCCCCCAGGTGACCGACTCCAGCGTGACCGCGACCATCGAGCTCGACAGCATCGACACGAACAACGAGCAGCGCGACGGCCACATCAAGTCCGCCGACTTCTTCAATGTCGAGCAGCACCCGACCATGACCTACCGCTCCACCTCGATCACCCCGACCGGCGAGGGCAGCTTCCGCGTCGACGGTGAGCTCACCCTCAAGGGCGTCACGCGCAACGTGCCCCTGTCGCTCGAGCTCGGCGGCTTCGGCCCGGACGCCTACGGCGGCTACCGCGTGGGCTTCAGCGCCACCGCGGAGATCAACCGCAGCCAGTTCGGCGTCGACATCTCCATGCCCATGGAGACCGGTGGCGTCGTCCTCGGCGAGAAGGTCAGCATCTCCCTCGAGATCGAGGCCGTGCTCGACACCGCGGCCGCTGCCTGACGCAGCGCCTGCGCGGAGTACCGACGGCCGGGTGGCTCCCTTCGGGGAACCACCCGGCCGCGGTCCGTGCGGCCCCCGGTATGCTCTGACAGCCCGGTCCGCCGGGTCGTGGTGGGTGTAGCTCAGCTGGTAGAGCACTCGGTTGTGGTCCGAGATGTCGCGGGTTCGAGTCCCGTCACTCACCCCAAGCAAGCCCGTGGCCCCCGTTCCTCCCTGTCGGGAGGGAGCGGGGGTCGCGGTCGTCCGGGCCGGCTGCGCGGCGGCGCCGACGCTCAGCCGTCGCC
>JAOPWU010000002.1 GCA_025965515.1 Mycobacterium sp. | reverse complement strand
CCCGCGAAGCGCTTCGTCATCGCCTCCCGGACCTCGGCGCGCACGTGCGACGCGAGTTCGGTCTCGACGGCGCCGGGCTCGATGAGGGACACGCGCAGATGCTTGCTCGAGAACTCCTGCCGCAGGGACTCGCTGAAGGCGCCCACCCCGAACTTGGTCGCGTTGTAGACGCCGCTGCCGGCGCGGGGTACGCGGCCGGCGACGCTGCTGACGTTGACGAGGTCGGCGACCCGGCGCGGCTCGTCGTCCGCCGCCTTCACCAGGTGCGGCAGCGCGGCGTGCGTGGTCGCCAGCAGCGCCGTGAGGTTCAGATCGACCATGCGCCGCCACTCGTCGTACGGCGCGTCGGCTGCGGGCCCCAGTAACATGACGCCGGCGTTGTTCACCAGCGTGTCGAGCCGACCGAGCCCGTCCACGACCTGGCGCACCAGGTCGGCCGGTGCCCGGTCCGCGGTGATGTCGACCTCGTAGGCGGTGGCGCTGCCGCCGTCCCCGGCGATCCGGGCCACCAGGTCGTCGAGCCGGTCCTTGCGCCGGGCGGCCACCGCGACGTGCGCGCCGACGGCCGCGAGCGCCCGCGCCGTCGCCTCGCCGATGCCACTGCTCGCGCCCGTGACGAGCGCGACGGTTCCCTGCAGAGAGTCAGTCATGCCAGACGCCTACCCCGCCGGGCCCTGCCCGCACGTGGATCCGGGTGATCTCCCAGCCGTTGCACACATTCGGTGGGGGGCGACGCCCGCCGACCGAGGCCGGTGCCGGGCGCGTACGGGCGGAGGTCTCGGGTACCGGAGGAGAGCGCGGCCGTGAACATGCCGTACCCCGGGAGAGCCCAGTGATCGAGTACTCGACCTTGATACAGACGGTGGGGTCGCTCGTCGCCGCGGCCGACAGCGACGAGACGCAGCGAGCGGTGAAAGCCGTCATCACGGCGGTTGCCAGCGGGCTCGACGAAGCGGAGCGCCACCAGCTGGCAGCCGCGGTTCCCGGTGCCTTCCGGGACGCCGCGGACGTGCGCGGCCCCACGGCGCAGATCGACTCCGATGGCGCCCTGGTCCGCCTGGTGAGCGACGGGACCGGCTGCCCGCAGGAGCGGGCCCGCTTCTACGCCCAGGCGGTGCTCTCCACGCTGGCGGAGGCCGAGCCGGAGCTGATCCGGACCATCGCCCAGCGCCTCCCCGTCAGCGAGGACCTCTTCGAACCCATCGACCAGGGGGTCCCGCCCCGCGGCTCCGGCGTGCCCATCCGGCTGACACCGCGGCTGCTCGACCCGGACGAGGTCACGCGGGAGCTCCATCGGCTCCCGGGGTGGGAGGGCGACGAACACCGCCTGCGGAGAACCGTCGTGCTCCCCCCCGACCGGGTGCGGCCGCTCCGCGACGCGGTGGCCCGCGCCGAACGCGAGATGACCCACCACGCGCAGGTCGAGCAAGAGGACGGGACGGTCACCTTCGAGGTCTGGACCCACTCGTTGAACCGCGTGACCGACCTGGACGTCGAGCTCGCGAGACGCATCAACGCGGCGGTGGACAGGGTGGGGTCGCACGGCTGAGGGCCGCAGCGTGGCCCCGTCACTCAGGCGCGGCTGGTCCCGCGTCGCGCTCGGTCGCCGCGCTCGTGCGGTAGGTGTACGCGGCCGCCAGGATCGCCTCGTCGGTCTCCAGGCCTGCTCCCAGCGCGCCGCCGAAGGTGGCCAGCGACGAGGTCAGCCAGGCCAGCTCCAGATAGTTCCGGAAGTGCGCGGGGTGGCCGAGTGCGGAGGCGAAGAGCCCGTCCGGGATGAGGACCAGCGCCACGGGGAGCGCCACGACGGACAGCGCGACGTAGAGGGCGACCACGCCGACGAGGACGGTGCCGGTCGTGGCCAGGTTGAAGAGCACCACCTGCTGACGCATGGCCGGGTTCTTCACGTGTTCCCAGAGCCCGGCGCCGAGGATGAGCGCCGCGGTGATCGCCCCGGCAGCCCCCACCGCGACGGCCCCCAGCCGCAGCCAGCCGAGGGCGTCGGCCAACCGCCAGATGTCCGAGGTGACGAGCGCCAGCGCACCCGCGGCCCCCGCCGCCGCCACCGCGCGGGACAGCCGCGCAGCCAACCGCCAGGGCCGGTTGGCCCGCACCATGCCGATGAGCAGCCGCAGGTGGCCGGTGAGCACCCGGGCGGTGAACCGGATGCCCTCCCCGTCGTCGTCGGTGTCCGAGCCGAGCTCCCGCAGCCGGCGGGTCAGCCGCCGCGACCGGGCCTTCGCCTCCGCGTGCCCCAGGCCGGCGGTCTCGCCCTCGCCGAGCAGGGCGTCGATCAGGCGCAGCACCGCGTCCCGCGCCCGTCGCCGCAGCCCGACCGGCCCCAGCGCCGGTACGGACAGGACGGCGACGCCGTGCAGCGGGCTGGCGTGCGCGACGACCGGCCGACGCGCGACCCGCAGGGGCAGGTCGGTCAGGCAGAGCACGAGGTCCCAGGTCCGGCCCAGCAACCGCTCGCGGGCAGCGGTGACGATCGCGACATCCTCGGCCGGCGGCTCCACCAGGCCGTCCTCGACGGTCTCGAGCCGCCAGCGGATCCCGGGGTGACGCTCCTGCAGCGCGGCGGTGACGTCCTCCACGAGCCGCTCGACGAAGGAGCCGGTCAGGCCGGGAGCGACCAGCACGCCCACGCGGATCTCCGGCGTGAACTCTGGCGCGGCCTCCCCGCCGACCTCGTCGCCGACCTCCAGCTCCACCATGCGGCGCGTCGCCGTTCGACCGTCACGGGCTGGTGCCGGGGTCGCGGAGCGGCTCGGCTACGCGGGACCGGCTGTTCTGCCTGGCCTGCTCGGCGGCCGTGTGCGGGTCACGGAGTGGGTACGGGTCCGTCCGCACGGACTGGATGACCTCGGCCCGACTGCGGTAGTCGACCGGCGGGATCGCCCGGATGGCGCGCAGCACCTCCTTGGGCGCGCCGTGTCGTTCCGCCGCGGCGAGCAGGGCCTCCTTGTCCGCGGGGTAGTCCACATCGGTCAGGTAGCTCATGACCTCGTCAGTAGTCACCGCGTCGGCCACCGGTGGTGTCCCTTCGTCGCAGGCGTGGCTGCGCCCTCCCGGCCGGAGGGCGTCAGCGGAAGAGGGCCCTCGCCGCCGCCGCGACCGCCGCGGCGTTGGCCGGTACCGGCGCCCCGGCGACCAGCGTGGTCGGCGTGGCAGTGACCCCCCGCGCGAATGCCCGCTGCGTCACGTAGTTGGACCACGGCACGTACGGGTGCTGCGGCACGCACCGGACGAAGGCCGGATCGGTCAACCCGATCAAGACGCCGAGCTCCGCGAGTTCTCTATCGCTCAACCCCGGGCCGCCCTCCGGCGGCTGGTTCGCGAACAGCACCTGGGCGTAGTCGGCGAACCGGTCGGCGTCGGCGGCACATCCGGAGGCGGACGCAGCGCGCGAGGAGTAGCGGTTGGTGGACGCCTGATCCAGGAAGTCCATCGGGTGGTAGACGAGGGTGATCACGCCCTCGTCGGCCAGCGCGCGCAGCGAGTCCCCGGACGACATCTCGAAGGCCCGGCAGTACGGGCACTGGAAGTCGATGTAGGCGTCCAGCACGATCGGGCCACTGCCCAGGGGGACGCCGTCCTTCTCGGGCGTGGTGTGGTGCGGCGCCCGCGGCGGCCCCTCGGGGTCGCTCCCTACGGGCGTTGCTTGGGCGAGCCCCAGCAGCAGCAATGCGCTGATCGAGACTGGCAGGCTCACGGTGCCCTCCCCGGGGCGGCTCCTCTGGCACCTGCCCGTGGCCTGCACCCACAAACGAGCGCCGCGGGCGGGGCCACCGCGCCACGTGCTAGAGACCTCCCGTGACCAACGATCCGGGCGCGCACCCGAACCTCGCTGACCCGCTCCAGCTGCCCTGCGGCCTCATGCTGCCGAACCGCCTGGGGCGCGCGGCGATGACCGAGGGCCTCGCCGACCGCGACAACGACCCGTCGCCGGCGCTGGACCGCCTCCTGGCCACCACCGCAGCCGGCGGGGCCGGCCTCCTGCTCACGGGGAACGCCATGGTCGACCGGCGGCACCTCGAACGTGCCCGCAACGTGGTGGTGGACGCGGCGACCGACGGGGCCGCCCTGGCCCGCTGGGCCGCCAGTTGTGCGGAGACACCGACCCTGGTCCAGCTCAGCCACCCCGGGCGGCAGACGAACCGGTTCGTCCAGTCCACTCCCGTCACCCCCTCGGGCGGCCCGGCCGTCGCGCTCGCCGGGATGTTCGCCCGGCCGCGGGCGCTGACCAGCGACGAGGTCGGCGACGTCCGGGACGCGTTCGTGTTCGCCGCGCAGCGGGTGGTCGACGCGGGCTTCGCCGGGGTGCAGGTGCACGCCGCCCACGGCTACCTGCTCAGCACGTTCCTCGACCCCCGGCACAACCACCGCGACGACAGCTACGGCGGCAGCCTCGCCGGCCGGGCCCGGCTCCTGCTCGAGATCGTCGAGCGGCTCCGGGCCGTGCTGCCGTCGTCCGCCGCGGTGGCCGTCAAGCTCGACGCCCGGGACGGTGCCACCGACGAGGTGGCCCGGGTCGCCCGGTGGTTCGCCGACGCCGGCGGGGATCTCGTGGAGATCTCCGGCGGCAGCTACGAGGCGCCGGCCATGCTGGGGCTGACGGCCGCCGGAACACCGCTGGCGACCTCGCAGGAGTCGCCCTTCTGGGCCGCAGCCGCGGAGGTCTCGGCTGCGGTGGCCGGGGCCGTCCCCGTCATGCTCACCGGAGGTTTCCGCACGCGCGCGGGCATCGAGCGGGCCCTGCGCAGTGGGGTCGCCTCGCTGGTCGGGCTCGGGCGGCCGCTCGCCGTGGACCCGGGGCTGGCAGCCCGGCTGCTGGCGGGCGAGGCCGAGGAGCTGCCGCGGCCGGCGCCGCGGGTGGGGGGTCCCGCGCCGCTCCAGCGGCTGCTCGGTGCTGCTGCGAACTCGGGCTGGCACCGGCTGCAGCTGCAGCGACACGGCGCGGGGCAGCCACCCCGGCTGGAGCTGTCGGCGTACGTCGCCGCCGCGGACTACATCGCGGTGGACGTCGCGCAGGGGTTGCTCGGCCGCCGGCGGCGGATGCGCCGGGCGGCGGCGCTGCCCGGCGTGCCGGCGGCCCGGGACTGACAACTTTCCCGCCGATGAGTCCGGCGCCCCGGCGCCGTCTTCCCTCGGGACCGGGCGCACGCCGAGCGAGGAAGGGTGCCGTGACGCACACGACGGGCCGCGGACTGACCGCGGCAGGCACCGAAGCACTGCACGAGGCGGCGCGGCGCCATGTCGGGGACGACGGTGTTCCGGGGCTGGTCGCCCTCGTCGCCCGGGGCGACCAGGTGCACGTCGAGGCCCTCGGATGCCTCACGGTCGGGGGTCCGCCGGTCAGGCGCGACTCACTGTTCCGGATCGCGTCGACAACCAAGCCCATCGCCGCGGCGGCGGCCCTGGCGCTGGCAGCGGAGGGGCGGTTCGCGCTGGACGAGCCGGTCGACCGGCTGCTGCCCGAGCTGGCGGACCGCCGGGTGCTGCGACGCATGGACGGACCGCTCGACGACACCGTCCCGGCCCGGCGCGCCATCACCCCCCGCGACCTGCTGACGTACACCTTCGGTTTCGGCATGGTCATGGAGATGTTCACGGGGCCCGCCCCCTGGCCGGTGGTCACGGCGGCGGAGGAACTCCGGCTCGGCACGATCGGGCCGCCCGACCTGGCGGCGCAGCCGGATCCGGACGCCTGGATCGCCGGGCTCGGGAGCCTGCCGCTGCTCGCGCAGCCGGGGGAGCGCTGGCTCTACAACACCGCCGGCTCGGTGCTGGGCGTGCTGCTGGCGCGGGCCGCCGGGGAACCGCTCGGGGACGTCCTCGCAGGTCGGCTCTTCGAGCCGCTCGGCATGCGCGACACCGGGCTGTGGACCGACCGGCCGGAACGGCTCGCCACGGCGTACCGACCCACCCCGACCGGGCTGGAGGTGTGGGACCCGCCGGACGGCATGTGGCGCCGGCCCCCGACCTTCGGCGATGCGGCCGCGGGCCTGGTCTCGACCGTGGACGACATGCTCGCGTTCGCCCGGATGCTGCTGTCCGGCGGCGGCTCGGTGCTGACCGGCGACGCCGTGCACGCCATGACGACCGACCAGCTGACGCCCGCGCAGAAGGCGACGGGCGGCCTCGGCGCCGGCTTCTTCGACCACCGGTCCTGGGGGTACGGCACGGCCGTGCTGGAGTCCGGCGCCTTCGGGTGGGACGGCGGGTTCGGCAGTTCCTGGCTCGTGGACCCCCGGCACGACCTGACGGTCGTCGTCCTGACGCAGCGGATGTTCGAGAGCCCGGAGGCGCCGGCGGTCCACCGGGACATCCAGGCCGCCGCGTACGCCGCGCTGGCCTGACGCGCCCGTGGGGCGTGGCAGCCGAGGGTGATTGGATGGTCCCCTCGCCCCGCCGCGCCACGCAGGAGAACAGTGACCGGACGCCTCGTCACGCAGGGCTCGTGGCCCGCGACGCCAGCATCGGTGCCCGCGGCGCGCCACCTGATCCGGGCCCACCTGCTCGACCAGGGCCAGCCGGAGCTCCTGCCCAGCGCCGAGCTCCTCATCTCCGAGCTGGTCACGAACGTCGTGCTCCACGTCGGCGGCGAGGTCGACGTCACCGCGTCGCTGGACGGCGACGTCCTGACGGTGGAGGTGCGCGACGGCAGCCCCCACGTGCCGCTGGTGCGGGCCTTCTCCGAGACCTCCAGCACCGGCCGGGGGATGCGCCTGGTGCACTCCCTGTCCGCCGAGCACGGCGTCCGGCACGACGACCACGGCAAGACGATCTGGGCCCGGGTCACCCCGCGCACCGCCGCCCGCCGGGACGTCGACCTCGCCGAGAGTTTCGCGGTGGTCGACTGGCTGTCCGACGTCGAGGAGGACGACGGTCCCGCGCTCGCGCCCGGCAACGGCGCCGGTGTCACCCGCCTGCGCCTGTTCTCCGCTGCGCCGCGGCTCCTGGCGGCCGCGTGACCACCGAGACCGTCTGGCTCCTGCGCTACCCCGTCGAACTCGGCTCCTCGGTGGAGGAGCACGTCCACGAGTGGATGCGCGAGTTCACCCTCATCCGGCTCGGGCAGCTCTCGGGGACCTCGAAGCACGACGTGCCCGCCCGCCTGCAGACGATGGTCGAGCAGCTGACGCGCCAGTACGCCACGGAGCTCGCCGAGCCCCACCGGCTGCGGGCGGCCGCCGCCGCGCGCGGCGAGACCCACGTCGACCTGCCCTACCCGGTCCGGCCGGAGACCGAGCAGGTCGTCGTCACCTTGCAGCGCATGCTCGACGACGTCGACGAGTTCTGCCGCACCGAGGACCTGCTGACGCTGCAGCGCAGCCCGGCGCAGAAGGCGCTGAACGATTGGGTGCTCCAGGAGTTCCTCCGCCAGCTGCGCGGGGAGCCGCCGCGCCCCTGGAGCCCCGTGGCGGGCGTCGGCCCTGCCCCGCAGGTCTGACCGCCCGCGACACCTGACCGGCCCGGGAGCGGGCGGTCACGGCAGGGACGGCAGCAGGTCCTCCACGTGGACGGGGAGTTCCCGCACCCGCACGCCGGTCGCGTGGTGGACCGCGTTGACCACCGCGGCCGCCGACCCCACGATGCCGATCTCGCCGACGCCCTTGCTACCCATGGGGTTCAGGTAGGGGTCCGGTTCGTCCAGCCAGACGGCCTCGATGTCCTGGACGTCCGCGCACGCACTCACGTGGTAGCTGGCGAGGTCGGCGTTGGCGAAGTCGCCGAAGCGCGGGTCCACCCGCCCCTCCTCGTGCAGGGCCATGGACAGCCCCATCGTCATGCCCCCGATGAGCTGGCTGCGTGCGGTCCGGGCGTTCAGCACGCGGCCGACCGCGAACACCCCGAGCATGCGGGGCACGCGCACCTCGCCCGTGACCGCGTCGACGCGGACCTCCACGAAGTGGGCACCGAACGCCAGCCGCTCGAACGGTTTCCGGGCGGCCAGTTCGTCGGTCGTGTCGACGGTGACCTCGAGGCCCCCGGGTGGGACCGCCCCCTCGGTGCGGGACAGCTGCTCCCGCAGCCGGGTGCAGGCCTTGTGCACCGCCCAGCCCCACGACGCCGACCCCGCCGACCCGCCGGCGACGGGGGCGTCACCGAGCGTCGAGTCACCGATGTCGATGGTCACCTGCTCGGCGGGCACCCCCAGCGAGTCGACCGCGATCTGCCAGAGGACCGTGCGCGCACCCGTCCCGATGTCCGTCGCGTTGACCCGCACCGCGTAGCGCCCGCCCTGCACGCCGACGGCCGCGTGCGACGGCCGTGCCATCGCCGGGTAGGCGGCCGAGGCGACACCCGTACCGACCAGCCAGCGCCCCTCCCGCCGCAGGGCCGGTCGCGGGTCGCGCCCGGACCAGCCGAACCGGGCGGCCCCCTCCCGCAGGCACGCCACGAGGTTGCGGCTGCTGTACGGGTCGCCGCTCTCCGGGTCGAGCGCCGGTTCGTTGCGGATCCGGAGCTCCACCGGGTCCAGCGCGAGGGCGACGGCCAGCTCGTCCATCGCCGACTCCAGCGCGAAGCTGCCGGGGCACTCGCCGGGCGCCCGCATCCAGCGCGGTGTGGGCACGTCGAGCCGCGCCAACCGGTGACTCGTCCGCCGGTGGGGTGCCGCGTAGGCGTGCCGGGTGTAGGTGGCCGTCTGCTCCGCGAACTCGAAGACGGTGGACGTCTGCTCGACGACGTCGTGGCTGATCGCTGTGAGCCGCCCGTCGCCATCGGCGCCCAGCCGTACGCGCTGGATGGTCGGGGTGCGGTACCCGACGACGGAGAACATCATCTGCCGGGTGACGGCGAGCCGTACCGGTCGGCCGACCAGGCGGGCGGCGATCGCCGCGAGCGGCGCGTTCGGCCGGGCGCTGCCCTTCGCGCCGAAGCCCCCGCCCACGTGCGGCGCGCGCACCCGGACCTGCTCGGGGTCGATGCCCAGCACCTGCGCGACCGCCTGGCGGACCCCGGTCGTGCCCTGCGTCGCATCGATCAGGTGCAGCGTGTCGCCCTCCCACCAGGCGGTGGTGGCGTGCGGCTCCATGGGGTTGTTGTGCTGGCCCGGGGTCCGGTAGGTGGCGTCGACGGTGGCCGCCGCGGCCGCGAGGGCGCCCTCGACGTCGCCCTGCTCGGTGTCGGTGGGGAACCCGGCGTTCACCGTCTCGGGCGCGTACAGGCCGGGATGGTCGGGGCGCAGCACGACGTCGTGCGGCTCCTCGGCGTAGGAGACACGGACCAGCGTCGACGCCTCCCGGGCCTGCTCCAGCGTCTCGGCCACGACCGCCGCCACGAACTGGCCGCGGTAGTGGACCTCCCCGCGCTGGAAGAGCAGCAGCTCGCCGTCGTCGACCTCGTGGACCGTCGGGAGGTTCTCGGGGGAGAGCACGGCGAGGACGCCGGGCAGCGCCCGTGCCGCCGTGGCGTCGACGGCGGTCACCCGTCCCTTCGCGATGGTCGCCTGCACCGGCCAGACGTACGCGACGTCGTCGACCGGGTGGTCGACCGCGTACCGGGCCGCGCCCGTGACCTTCTCCGCAGCCTCCAGCCGGGCGATCGGCTCCCCGACGACCGTCACGCGGCACCTCCGGCGAGCTCGTCCAGTGCGGCCGTGGCCATGCGCCGTAGCAGCAGGATCTTGAACCCGTTGTCCCGCAGCGGTCGGGCCTGCTCCAGCTCGGCGTCCAGCGCCCGGGCGTAGCTCTCCGGCGTCGCGGGCGCGCCGCGCAGGGCCTCCTCGGCGTGGTGCGCGCGCCAGGGCTTGTGCGCCACCGACCCGAAGGCGAGGCGGAGGTCCGCGACCAGCCCGTCGCGGACCTCCAGCGCGGCGGCGACCGACGCCAGGGCGAATGCGAAGGACGCCCGGTCGCGGGCCTTGCCGTAGCTCGACCGGCGGGCCAGCGGCAGTGGCGGAAGGTCGACCGCGGTGATGAGCTCCCCGTGCGCGAGCGTCGAGTCCCGCTGCGGCTCGTCGCCGGGCAGCCGGTGGAGTTCCTCGAGGGGGATGACCCGGTCGCCGGCGGGGCCGGTGACCCGCACGGTCGCGTCGAGGGCGGCCAGCGCGACCGCCATGTCGCCCGGATATGTGGCCACGCAGGCGTCCGACCAGCCCAGCACGGCGAGGTCGCGGTGCTCCCCGTCCCGGGCCGGGCAGCCGGTCCCCGGCTCCCGCTTGTTGCACGGCTTGCTGACGTCCTGGAAGTACAGGCAGCGTGTCCGCTGCAGCAGGTTGCCGCCGGTGGTCGCGAGGTTGCGCAGCTGCCCGCTGGCGCCGGCCAGCACCGCTTGCGAGAGGACCGGGTAGCGCTCCCGCACGGCGGGGTGCGCGGCCAGGTCGCTGTTGCGCACGCCGGCCCCGATGCGCAGCCCGCCGTCGGGGAGGTCCTCGACCCGGTCGAGTGGCAGCCCGGTCACGTCGACGAGCAGATCGTGCCGCAGCGTGCCGATCTTCAGGTAGTCGACGAGGTTGGTGCCGCCGCCGAGGAAGGCCGCCCCCGGCGAGGCGGTGACCGCCGCGACGGCCCCGGCCACGTCCGCGGCCCGCTCGTACGCGAAGGGCTTCACCGGGCGGCCTGCAGGACCGCCGGCACGATGTTGACGTAGGCCGCGCAGCGGCAGATGTTCCCGCTCATCCGTTCGCGGACCTCCGCCTCGTCCAGGGTGACGGTTGGCGCGGTGGGGTCGGGCGTGACCGCGCTGGGCCACCCCGCGCGGGCCTCCGCGAGCATGCCTACGGCGGAGCAGATCTGGCCCGGGGTGCAGTACCCGCACTGGAACGCGTCGGCGGCCACGAACGCCTGCTGCACCGGATGCAGGCTCCCGTCCGGTGCCAGACCCTCGACGGTGACGACCTCCCGGCCGTCGCATGCGACGGCGAGCAGCAGGCAGGCGTTGGCCCGGCGGCCGTCCAGCAGGACCGTGCACGCACCGCACTGGCCGCGGTCGCACCCCTTCTTCGTCCCGGTCAGCCCCAGCGTCTCGCGCAGCGCGTCCAGCAGCGTCGTGCGGTGGTCGACGTCCAGGGAGGTCGGCCGCCCGTTCACCGTGAGGGTCACGCTGCCGTGCGTCGCGGCGCCCACCGTCCCGCCGGCTTGTCCCGTCATCCGCGCGCCTCCTCGGGTGCTCCCGAGGTCGCCGCTACCCGGGGGACGCCCCCGGTACGCGCCCGAGCGCCTCGAGCCGCGCGAGTTCCGCCGGAGTGTCCGCATCGTCCGGTCGGCCGGTGCCGTCGCAGGGCACCAGCCGCACCCGCTCCGGGTGCGCCCGCAGCCACGCCCGGGCACCGGTGTCCCCGGTCGCCTGCGCGGCGACCTCGGCCCAGACCGCACGGCCGAGCAGGACCGGGTGCCCCGGGCGGCCGCCGTAGGTGGCCATGGCCGCGTCCGCGGGAGCGCTCCCGGCGGTGCCCTTTCCCGCATCGCGCAGGCGCGCTACCGCCGCCGGCCCCAGCAACGGCTGGTCGACCAGGGTGACGATCGCGGCTGTCGCGGCCGTGTCCGCAGCAGCGGCCAGCCCGGCCGTCAGCGACGCCGACTGTCCCGCGGCCCAGTCGTCGGCCACCACGACCCGGGCGCGTCCCAGGTCGGCGGCGGCGCGCACCCGCTCGGCCTCCGCGCCCAGGACGACCACGACGGCCGTGCAGCCGCCCTCGTGCAGCAGTCGCAGGCCCCGCTCGACCAGCAGCTCGCCGTCGAACCGGACCAGCGCCTTGGGCCGGCCGAACCGGGTGCCCGCGCCGGCCGCCAGCAGCAGCCCGACGCTCGTCACGCGGCGAACCTACCCGCCGGCGTGCGTCGCGGATGCGGTGCACGTGACGGGGAACGCAGGGACCACGAGAGCTGGAGGAGCGGGATGACCGAGAACGCGACCACGGGGCCGGTGCCCGACACGGCCATGATGACGGGGAGCGACGAGGGGGAGCCCGGTGACCGGCTGGCGGACCGGCCCGGGCCCGGCGACAGCGGGGTACTCGAGGAGCTCCGTGTTCCCGAGCCGCCGCTGCTGGAGCCGCTGGAGGCGAGCCCCGCGGTCCTGTTCGCGGCGGACGACGACGCCCCGCTGCCGTCGGCGGAGGCCGGCCCGCAGGACGACGGGCTGAACCCGATCTTCCGCGAGCCGGACGCGCCCTGACGGCGGGCGCCCGCGGCTACCGCACCCGACCCGGGCCGCGGGTCAGCCGTCCAGCAGCGTGCGCCGCACGGCCTTGCGGTCGGTCTTCCCGACGCTCGTGAGCGGCACGGCGTCGAGGATGCGCACCTCACGGGGGTACTTGGTGGCGGAGAGGTGCTCGCGGGCGTGCGCGACCAGCTCCTCGACCGTCGCCGTGGCCCCCGGCCGCAGCTGCACGAAGGCGACGACCTCCTCGCCGTAGGTCGTGTCGGGGCGCCCGACCACGGCGCACGCGACCACGTCGGGGTGCGCCAGCATCACGTCCTCGACGTCGCGCGGGTAGACGTTGAAGCCGCCCCGGATGATGAGGTCCTTGATCCGGTCGACCACGTACAGGTAGCCGTCGGCGTCGAAGTGGCCGATGTCGCCGGTGTGCAGCCAGCCGTCCCGCATCGCGATCGCCGTCTCCTCGGGCGCATGCCAGTAGCCGGTCATCAGCGTCGGCCCCGCCACGCAGATCTCCCCGTCGGCTCCCTGGGGCGCCTCGCTGCCGTCCGGCAGCTCGATGCGCACCCGCACGCTCGGCGCGGGCTTGCCGACGCTGCCCTGCCGGCCGCGCCCGAGCGGCGTCGTCGCGATGATGGCGGCGGTCTCGGTGCAGCCGTACCCCTCGGTGACCTCGACGTGCGGCAGCCGGGCGCGGAACGCGTCCGCCACCTCCTTCAGCAGCGGGGCCCCGCCGCTGCCGACCCGGCGCAGCGCCGACAGGTCGTAGTCCTCCAGCGGCTGGGCCAGCAGCAGCTGGATCATCGAGGGGACGACCGCGCTGGTCTGCACCCGGTGCTCGGCGGCGAGCCGCAGCCAGCTGGTGACGTCGAACCACCGCAACAGCACCTGGGTACCCGGGCGCGGCGCGTGCAGGCCGGTGACGTTGAGCATCAGCCCGTAGACGTGGGAGAGCGGGAGCGGCAGCAGCGAGACCGCGAGCTCCGGGTCGTACGCCGACGCGGTCGCGGCCCACGCGGACGCGGAGAGCGCGTCGTGGCTCAGGATGACGCCCTTGGAGCGCCCCGTCGTGCCGCCCGTGTACATGAGGGCGGCCATCTCGGTGCTGTCCGCCTCGACGAGCGACCCCTCCTCGCCGTCCTCGAGGTCGGCGTAGGGGAGTACCGGGACCGCCGCCGCCGCGGCAGGGCTGTCCCCGACGACGATGATCCCGCGGAGCTCCGTCGTGCCGGCGGACGCCGCGGCGACCTTCGGCAGGAACTCCGGCGTCGTGATCACGAACGTGGCGCCGCTGTCGACGAGCACGTGGGCGAGTTCGTCCTCCCGCAGCAGGAAGATCACGGGCGTGGCCACCGCGCCGGCCCGCCAGATCGCCTGGTAGGCGATCCCCACCTCGGGGCAGTTCGACATGCACACGACCACGCGCTGCCCCGGCTGCAGCCCGGCGCGGCGCAGCCCCCCGGACAGCCGGCGCGCCCGCTCGGCGAGCTGCAGGCCGGTCCAGGTGGTGCCCTCGAAGATCAGCCGGTTCTCGGCGCCGTTGCGCTCCCAGGCGAGCTCCGACAGCCGCTGCAGGGACAGGCCCGTCTGCGGGGTGGGGAGCGCGGTGGTGGGCGGGGTCTCGACGCTGGTCATTGCTTGCTCCTTCGGGCGGCCCCGACTGGGTGTGGCGGGGCTCACGCATCCCCATTCCAGCACGGTGTGTCAGGCAACTGCTCGGATTCCCGCGATCTCCGGCGCGTCAGTATGAACGGGCGGACGGACATACGCTCGGCGCGCACCGGGGCGGCGCCCGGCCGGCCGGGCAGGAGGAGGACATCGGTGATCGGAGACCTGCGGGCCGAGACCGTCCGCATCCCAGGGGCGAAGGGCGACGAGATCGAGGCGTACCTGGCCCGGCCGTTGGACGACGGGGACTACGGCGCTGTCGTCGTCATTCACCACATGCCTGGTTACGACGAGGCCACCCTCGAGATCACCCGGCGGTTCGCCGCACACGGCTACCTGGCGCTCTGCCCCAACCTGTACAGCCGCGAGGCGCCCGGGGCGGACCCCGACGACGCGGCAGCGGCGGCCCGGGCGGCCGGTGGCGTCCCCGACGACCGCCTCGTGGGCGATGTCGCCGGAGCAGCCGCGTACCTGCGCGCGCTGCCCGGGTCGAACGGCAAGGTGGGCACGATCGGCTACTGCTCCGGGGGCCGGCAGTCGTTCCTCGCCGCGACCAGCGTGGACCTCCAGGCCGCCGTCGACTGCTACGGGGCGTTCGTCATCGGCACGCCCCCCGAGGGCTTCCCGCTGCACGTCCGGTCACTGGCGGACCGGGTCCCGGACCTGCGGTGCCCGCTGCTCGGGCTCTTCGGGGCCGAGGACAGCTACCCCTCGCCGGACCAGGTGGCCGAGCTCGACAAGCTCCTGACCGAGGCCGGCAAGCCGCACGAGTTCCACACCTACTCCGGCGCAGGGCACGCGTTCTTCGCGGTGGAGCGGCCGAGCTACCGGCCGGAGGCGGCCAAGGACGGCTGGCAGAAGATCTGGGCGTTCTTCGGCCAGAACCTGAGCGGCTGAGGAGCGGGGAGTGTGCACCTATCAGACGGCCACCGTGCCGATGAGCGGGTCGGGGAAGGGCGCCACCGGCTGGTTCCCGCTCACCGCCGCCACGGTCTACCTGGACCACCCGGTCGACGCCCCCGCCGCGCACACGCTCAACATCGACTTCCGCAACCCCGAGCGGGGCGCGGCCGCCCGGGTCGCGGTGGAGCTGGACCCTGCGCGGGCCCGGGAGCTGGCCGAGGCGATCCTCGTCATGCTCGACGCGGCTCCACCCGGCCTGATCGAGGAAGCGGCCGCTCCCTGACGTCCCGCACCGCCCCGGCCGGTGGCCGGGGCGGTGCGGGAGGTACGTGGTGCGGTGCTGCCGCTCAGGTGGTAGCACCCGTGTTCAGCGAGCCTCGGCGGGCGCGCCAGAGCCCCTCGCCGAGCGCGATCATCCCCGCGCCCAGAACGAAGTGCAGCCAGTTGTCGGCCGTGTTCACCGGCACGAAGTTGGCGCTGCTCGTCTGGTCGATGACGAGCCCGTAGATCCAGAGCACGAGGTAGATGGCCCCGCCGCCGGTCAGGAAGGCCCGGGCGCGCGCGTCGTCGCGCGACAGCGCGATCCCTGCGATGCCGAAGAGCAGGTGGACGATGTTGTGCAGGATCGATACCTGGAAGACGCCCAGGAGCTTCGCCATGGAGTCGTGGCCGGCGCCGCTCATGTCGCCGTAGTGGGTCGTGATCCCTGGGATGAACCCGAGGATGCCGACGAGCAGGAAGACGGCGCCCACGCCGAGAGCGGCGGTCTGGAGAAGGCTGCGCCCGGCGAGGCCGCGAGGTGATGTGGCTGTCAAGGTGACTCCTTTGTCGATCAGCTGGTGGTGTGCGGTTACCCGCCCGGTGGTTCGCGGATGACACCGCACGCACGGGCTGCTGTCAGTCAGTGCTCAGGTGGACCGCACGCGCGTCGTGGCCGTCCGGTCACTGTGAGGTCCGCCACAGCGGCGGGACTTCCTACGCCGGTGCGGTAGAGGAGCGGGGCATGGGTGCGCCGCACCGCGTGCTCGACAGCACCGGTGCCCGGGTGGGTCCGGGAAAGGATTCCTCGTGACGCGCCCGCAGTTCGGCCTGCTCCTCGCCATCGGTGCCGTGCTCCTGGCCGCCGTCTCCGCACTCGTCTTCGGGCCCGCCCGCGGCGCTCGCGACGACATCGGGCAGGTCCGCAAGGACCTCGGCGCGTCCCGTGCGGGCATCTACCAGACGCTCGACACCGGGCGCGCCAGCTTGGCCGACGCGGACCGCACGCTGCACGCGACGGAGCAGTCGCTCGTCCTGCAGCAGCAGGGGCTGGCCCTCAGCAGCCAGGCGCTGCAGACGGCCGCGGGCGCGGCGCAGGACACCGCCGCCATCCGCAGCCAGACGGACGCCGCGCTGGCCACCGTGCGGCAGGTGCTCACGGCCCTGGGGCCGCTGCAGACCCTCAAGGGCGACATCGACACCGTGACCGCTGCGGTGCAGGCGGGCGTGGCGCTCGCCCGGACCGCGCTCGACGTCGCACAGCAGACGCTGGCGACGGGGCAACAGGCGCTGGCCGTCGCCCGCACCACGCTGGCGACGCTCCAGCAGTCGCGGGACCTGCAGCAGCAGCTGCTGGACGTCGCGCGCTCCACCCTGGGGCAGACACAGGAGATCAATCGCAAGATCCCGGTGCCCCCGATCTTCGGTGCCGGGGCCACCGGCGTGCCCACGCCGTGAGGGGGCGCCGGGGCGCCGAGGGTGTTTGCGCCGCTGTGGGGGAAGGGGGCCCGCCATGAGAGGCATCGTGCGGCCCTGCCGCGACCATCTGGGGCCGAGGCTGTACGAGCGCTGGCAGGCGCACCTGTGCGGCCTCTGTCTGACCCTGCGGGACGTGGCGGGGCAGCCGGAGCGCGCGCTCACCGGCTACGACGTCCTGCTGCTCAGCGTGCTGGTGGAGGCGCAGGCGGGTTCCGTCCCCACGACCGACGCGGCGCCGTGCCCGCTGCGCGGCTTCGCGCGGGCGACCGTGGTCGCGAGTGAGAGCGCCGCCGGCCGGTTGGCCGCCGCGGGCGCGCTGCTCACCGGGAGCGCGGGGCTGGCCGACAAGGTGGCGGACGAGGACCTGCCGCGTGCCCTGCGGCAGCCCGCCGGGCGGGTGGCCCGACGCCTGGCTCGCACCGGCGGCGCGCTGGCCGCCGACCTGGGGCTCGCCACGGGGCCGATCCTCGCGGCACCCCGCGCGGCGGCTGCGGTCGAGCGCCAGGTCGCGCCGGGCCTCCGGGCGCTGCTGCGGCCTACGGGTGACGCGGTGGCCGCCTTGTTCGCCCACACCGCCGTGGTCGCCGACCGGCCGGCCAACGTCGCGCCGCTCGCCGCGTGCGGCCAGGCGTTCGGCCAGTTGGTGCACCTGCTGGACGCGGTGCAGGACCGGACCGCGGACCGGGCGGCCGGCCGGTTCAACCCGCTCGAGGTCACCGGCACCGACGACCCCGCGGCCGCGGCGCTCGCGCATGAGCTGCTCGCGGAGGTCGGGCGGGCGCTGGGGGAGACCGCCTTCGTGGACGCCGAGCTGGCCGACGTACTGCTGGGCCGGGAGCTGCGCCGCGCGGTCCACCGCGTGCTCCCGGACCACGAGGCGACGTGCTGCCGCCCCGCCGTGGCCGTGCCCGCACAGCGACGGGGCGGCTCCGTCCTGGCGCCGCTGGGCGCCCTGGCCGCGCTGTGGGGCCTGCTGCTCACCGCTGTCTTCGGGGGCGGCTTCCGGGGCGGTGGCGGCTGCGGCCCGCGGGGCGGCCGGTACGGCGGGGGCGGCTACCCGCCGCCGGGGTACGGCTATCCCCCGCAGGGACGGTTCGGGCGCGGCTACCCGCCCCCGGGCTACGGCTACCGCCGTGGCCCGAGCTGCGGCGAGATGCTCGCGTGCAACTGCTGCGCCAACCTCGCCTGCAACGCCTGCTGCTGCGACTGCGTCGACGGCTGAGGGAACGCCGCCGATCACACCGACCGGCGGTGCGGCAACATGGCGGCATGGACACCGCGCTGTGGACCCGCTTCGTCGCTGTCGGTGACAGCTTCACCGAGGGTCTCGACGATCTGCTGCCCGACGGGACTCCCCGCGGCTGGGCCGACCTCGTCGCTGCGGCGCTGGCGTCCCGCACGCCCGGCTTCCGCTACGCCAACCTCGCGGTGCGCGGGCGCACCCTCGACCCGGTGGTCGACGAGCAGGTCCCTGCGGCGCTCGCGCTGGGGCCCGACCTCGTCTCCTTCGCCGCGGGCGGCAACGACGTGCTGCGCCCCCGCTTCGACCTCGTCGCGATCGGCGGACGGCTGGACGACGCGGTGGCCCGGCTGGGCGCGGCCGGGGCCACGGTCGTGCTGTTCGCGGGCTTCGACCCGAGCCCGCGGCTGCCGCTCGGCCGCGTCCTGGCTGCCCGGGCGGACGCCTACAACGGCCTGATCCGCGCCGCGGCCGTCCGCCACGGCGCGGTGCTCGTCGACCTGTGGCGGCTGCCCGCGCTGGCCGATCCGCGGGCGTGGAGCGCCGACCGGCTGCACCTCTCGGCGGTCGGTCACGCTGCCGTGGCGCGGGCGGTGCTGTCGGCCCTCGGGCAGGACCCCGCGGCCGCCGGCGAGGAGGCGGCCGTCGCCGCCCTCGTCGCACGGTCGCGCCGGCAGGCGGTGGGCGAGGAGCTGTCGTGGACGTGGCACCACCTGCTGCCCTGGGTCGGGCGGCGGCTGCGGGGGCGGTCCGCGGGCGACGGCCGGCCCGCGAAGCGGCCGTCGCTGGAGCCGGTGGACGCGCCGGGCGACGCCGAGGTCGTCCGCTGAGTCCCTCGGCTCAGTGCAGCAGCACCGTCGCCGTGTGGATCCCGAGGCCCGCGAGCCCGCCGACGACCGTGCCGTTGACCCGGATGAACTGCAAGTCCCGGCCGACGTAGAGCTCGATCCGCCGCGCCGCCTCCCGGCCGTCCCAGCGGGCGATCGTGTGTGACACCACTGCGACGAGCTCGCCGCCGTACCGGGTCACCCCCTGGGCCACCACCTCTGCGGCCCGGCCGTCCCACGTCTCCTGCTCCGCGGCGTCCGCCGCCAGCCGGGCCCCCACCTCGGTGAACGTGGCGGCGAGGCGGGTCGCGATGACGCCCTCCTGCTCGGACAGGGCGCGCACCAGCACGTCCCGGCCGGTCGTCAGGATGTCGAGGCTCGCGGCACGGATCTCGGGGTGCCCCAGCAGTCGCGCCGCCAGCTCCTCCGTGCGCTCCTGCGTGTCCTGGTCGTGCTTGAGGTCGTCGGCGAGCTGCCGCAGGAAGTCCGTGACCGCGCCGCGGAGCGTGTGGTGTGGGTCGGCGGCCACCTCGGCGGTCAGCTGCAACGCCTGGTCGTACACGCGGGAGGCGAGCCGCTCGTCGAGCCAGCCGGGCGTCCAGGCCGGCGCCTGCTCGATGACCAGCCGGAAGACGGTCTCCCGGTTGCCCCGCAGCCAGGTGCCGAGCTGGCCGACGAGGACGTCCAGGAGGCGCTGCTCCAGGCCGTCGTCGACGACCGCCGCAAGGACCCGGGACAGGTGCGGCGACCAGTGGATGGACCCCGCGCGGACGAACAGCTGCTCGACCGCCGAGTCGATCGCCGCGACGTCCACCGGGCGCAGCCGCCGCAGCACCCCGGCGGCGATGTCGGCGACCTCGCGGGCGGCCCGGCTCGCGTGCGCCGGGTCGGCGAGCCAGGTCCCGAGCCGCCGCGTGGGGGCGGCCGCCCGCACCTGGGCGTGCACCACCGTCGCTGACAGGAAGTTGTCCAGGAAGAACGTCTCCAGGCTGGTCGCAAGGGCGTCCTTGCGGGTCGGGATGATCGCCGTGTGGGGAATCGGCAGCCCCAGCGGACGCCGGAAGAGCGCCGTGACGGCGAACCAGTCCGCCAGCCCGCCGACCATCGAGGCCTCCGCGGCGGCCGCCACGTAGCCCCAGACCCCGCTGCGACCGGTCGTCGCGGCGTAGGCGCCCGCGGCCAGCACCAGCATCGCGGTCGCGCCCACCTTGTACCGCCGCAGCGCGACGGCCCGAGCCGCGTCGTCCGGCTCCGATCCGACGAGGGGGCCGGTGGGGGCACCCCGGGGAAGGGGCGGCAGCGCGTGCTCCGTCACGCCCCCATCCTGTCGGATCGCCGGGAGGAGCGCCGGGCGCAGTAGCGTCGGGGACCACAGCGCAGTCGGCCCGCGACGGACCCGGGGCCGGGACGCGTGGGGAGGCGGGTACGGGTGCCGGGGCGCAAGGTCGCGGAGGGGGAGCGGCGCGAGCAGTTGCTGCGCGCCACCTACCGCGTCGCGTGCCGGGGCGGGCTGGACGGCGTGACCGCCCGCGCGGTGGCCGAGGAGGCCGCCGTGTCGCCGGGTCTCGTGTTTTTCCACTTCGGGTCCAAGGACGCACTGGTCGCCGAAATGATGCGGTGGCTGCTCGGGCAGGTCCTGGTCGTGGTGCCGCCCGAGGGCTCGGCGCCCGCGTCGGCGCTCGAAGAGCTGCAGCTGCTGGTCACCGACCAGCTCTCCCGGATCCCCGAGCAGCGCGACACCGTGGAGCTGCTGCTCGCCGGCTGGTTCGTCGGCCGACAGTTGGCGCTGCGCGCGGTCATCAGTGAGGCGTTCGAGAACTACCGGGACGGCTTCCTGCCGGTCTGCACCCGCGTGGTGGCCGAGGCCACAACGGCGGGCGCCGCGGTCATCGGTGGCGCCGCGCTCGTCGACGCGGTCCTGGCCCTGATCCAGGGCGCCGCGTTCAGCGCGCTGCGGTCCCCGGAGACCTTCGACCCCGGCGCGCTGGGCGCCACCGTGACCCTGCTGGTGCACGGGGCGGTAGCGCCCGGCCCGCCGGCGGCGTGAGAGTCGCCGCGGGCGGCCCCAGCGCGCTCCCAGCGGGAGTCCAGGTGTCGTCGGGCAAGAACGGAGCCGGACCGGGTAGACACGTACCGTGAACGAGATCGCTCGGTTGATCGCCGCCCGGGCGCAGCGCTCGCCGGACACCCCGTACCTGCTCGCCGCCCGCGCCCCCCAGGGGGGTGGGAAGCCTGCCGTCGTCACGTTCGGCGAGCTGGCAGCCCGGGTCGCTGCGGCGGGGGAGGCGTTCTGGCGCGCCGACCTGCTCCCCGGTGCCCGGGTCGGCCTGCGCGGGAGCGATCCGCTGGCCGTCGCGGTCGCCTGGCTCGCCCTGGTCGCGAGCGGACGCGTCGCGGCCCCCGCCGCACCCGACCTGCGAGGAGAGCGGTTCGAGCGGTGGCAGGCCGCGGTGGCGCCGGTGGCGCTGCTGGAGCCGGGTGGACCGGCCGGCGACCGGCTCACGCCGCTCGGTGGTGCACCGCAGCAGACGGTCGAGCCGGCCGGCGTCTTGCTGACCAGCTCGGGCACGACCGGACCGCCGAAGCTGGTCGCGCTCAGCACCGACCAGTTGCTGCACACCGCGGGCAATGTCGTCGCGGCGCACGGCCTCACGCGGCAGGACCGCGCGTTCAACCCGCTGCCGCTGCACCACGTCAACGCCGAGGTGGTCGGACTGCTCGCGGCCCTGGTGGCCGGCTCCTCCGTGGTGCTCGACGACCGGTTCCACCGCACCGGGTTCTGGCTGACGGTGGACCGCTCCGGGGCAACCTGGCTCAACGCGGTGCCCGCGATCCTCGCCGTCCTGGCGGCGACCGACCCGGAGCACCCCGTGCCCGCGCGGCTGCGGTTTGCGCGGTCGGCGTCGGCCCCGCTGCCGCCCGCCGTGCGGCGGGCATTCGAGGAGCGGACCGGGCTGCCGGTGGTGGAGACCTACGGTATGACCGAGGCGGGCTCGCAGATCGCCGCCGGCACGCTCGGCGCCGCGGTGCCCGGGTCGGTCGGCAGGCCCGTCGGCGTCGAGCTGCGTGTCGTCGCCGACGACGGCACCCCCGCAGCGGTGGACGTTCCCGGGCGGGTGCAGATCCGCGGGGCGGGGGTCATCACCCGGTACGCCGGGGGTCCGGCCGCGGCGGGCCAGGAGATGCTGACCGCGGACGGCTGGCTCGAGACGGGCGACGTCGGGCGCGTGGCGGCGGACGGGTCGCTGTTCCTGCTGGGGCGCCGGGACGACGTCATCAACCGGGGCGGGGAGAAGATCTTTCCGGCGGAGGTGGAGGACGTGCTGCTGGGGACCGGCGTGCTGCGCCAGGCGGTGGTCGTCGGGCTGCCCGACCCGGTGCTCGGCCGGGTCCCCGTCGCCGTCGTCGTGCCCCGCGACCCGTGCGCGCTCGCCGACGACGGTGCGCGGCAGGCGCTGGTGGCCACCCTCGAGGCCGCCGCGGAACAGGCCCTCGAGCGCGTGCGGCGTCCCGTGCGCTTCTACGTGCTCGCCGCCGTGCCCGGGGCGTCGGACGCGGCGCTGGGCGCACCCGGTGGCCCGGGCGCCGGCGGCCTGGGCAAGGTGAGCCGTCGCCGCGTCGCCGAGGCCCTGCAGCAGCCGACCGTCCCCGTCGGGTCGTGACCACGACCGCCCCGGTCGGCAACTCCCCGGCCCCACCCGCCGCTGCCGGGACGCTGCCGCCGCCCCCGACCCGCGGCCACCTGGACCAGGTGGACCTGTTCCGGGTGCTCACGTTCGCCGCCGTGGTCGCGGTGCACGCGACGGCGTTCACCAACCCGTCCGACAGCCAGGCGGCCAACGCGCTGGGCTTCCTCCTGCACTTCACCCGCGAGGCGTTCTTCGTCCTCACGGGCTTCGTGCTGGTCTACGCGCAGAAGGACCGGTCGCTGCAGCCCGCGCAGTTCTGGCGGCGGCGCTTCCGGCTGATCGGCATCCCGTACCTGACGTGGTCGGTCCTCTACTGGGGCTACGGCCTGCTCATGGCCCCGCGGCCGGCCGGGAGGGCGGCCAGCGACCTGTTCTGGGCCGTGGTCGGCGGTCACGCCGAGTACCACCTGTACTTCCTGATGGTGAGCATGCAGGTGTACCTGGTGTTCCCGGTCCTGCTCTGGGCGCTGCGGCGGACCCGTCACCGCCCGTGGCTCGTGCTCGGGAGCGTGACCGCCCTGCAGCTCGTGCTGGTCGGCTGGCTGCACGCGAGCGCGGGCGGTGCAGTACCGACCGGCTGGTACGCCCGGTACGCCTACGTCCTCCTGCCGAGCTACCTGCTGTGGGTCGTCGCCGGGGGCCTGCTGGCGCTGCACCTGCCGGTCGCGCAGGGCTTCGCGCACCGGCACCCGCGGCTGCTCGTCGGCCTGGGGGCCGCGGCGGTCGCGGCGTCGCTCGGGTGGTACGTGCGGGACCTGCTCCTGGGTCAGTCCTCGGTGGACACCGCGGCGTCGGCGGTCCTCCAGCCGATCATGGTGCTGGAGAGCGCGGGCGCGGTGATCCTGCTGGCCGTCGTCGGCATGCGCTGGGCGCAGGCGCGGGAGCGCCACCCCCGGCTGCGCCGGGCGCTGCTGTGGTGCTCGTCCGCCTCGTTCGGCGTGTACCTCATCCACCCGCTGATCCTGGACGTGCTACTCCGCAACGGCCTCCACGGGCCGGACCCGACGCTGGTGCCGCAGCCGTGGGCGTCCGTGGTCGCGTGGCTGCTGACCCTGGCCGGGTCCGTCGCCGTCGTCGCGGTCATCCGCCGGACGCCGGCGAGCCTGCCGCTCACGGGCCGGTCACGGCCGGCCCGGGAGCCGGCGGCGCGCGCCTGAGCCGCCGCCCGCCGGCCGGCCGGCCGGGGTCAGGCGACCGTGAGCAGGTCCACCACGAACACGAGCGTGCTGTTGGCCGGAATCGGGCCGGTGGCCTGGCTGCCGTAGCCGAGCGACGGCGGGATCACGATCTCGCGCCGACCGCCGACCTTCATGCCGACGATGCCGCCCTGGAAGCCCGCCACGACCTGTTCGAGGGAGAACTGAGCCGGCGCGCCGCGCTGCCACGACGAGTCGAAGACGCTGCCGTCGGAGTAGAGCGCGCCGACGTACTGGACGGTGACCTTGCTGGTGGCCGTGGCGACGGCGCCGTTGCCGGTCACCAGGTCCGCGCCGGTCAGTTGGGTCGGCGGAGTACCGGTCCCCTTGCCGATGACCGGCGGCTTGGTCAGGTCGGTCGCGTTCGTCACGGGGGGAACCGGCCCCGGAACGAGGGACGGGACACCCGCCGGGGTGGCCGCCGCCGTGCTGGCGGCCGTGCTCGGCGCGGCGCTGGCCGCGCTGCTGCTGGAGGAACCGCCGCAGCCGCCCAGCAGTGCGGCAACACCCAGCAGCGCGACCGCAGCCGTGCCGACTGTGCGTCGGCGGGCGGCGTTCGCCCGCGCGGTGGGGAGGCTGGCGGACGGCTGCTGCGGCATGGGCACTCCGGGGGGTCAGGCGGGGATCGGGCAGGTCTGCCCATACGGTCGGGCCGTACCCTAGCCCGGCCCGCGGTCACCTCAGGGGGACGAGGTGCCCGGCGCTCCCGCCTGGCGGACGGTCGCCAGGATCAGCCGTGCCATCTCCGCGTAGCCGGCGTCACTGGCGTGGATGTCCCCGTTCTTGCAGAAGTTGGTCAGCGAGCAGATGCGGTCCCGCTCCGTGCCCGTGGGGCCGCCCGGGCTGCCGCCGGAGTTGAAGTCGCTGAACGCGTTGGCCAGCAGGACGTGGGTGTCGGCGGCGGCCGCGACGGCCGCCTGCAGGAACGGCTGCATCAGCGCGTCGCTCTGGGGCGACAGCGCGTAGTACGGGTTGTAGGGCGCGACCAGCACGATGATGGCGCTGGGGGCGGCCGACCGCAGCTGCTGCAGGATGCGCGTGAGGTTCGTCCGGAGCTGGGCCGCCGCGGGCGCGATCAGCGGCGACAGACACGCCGGGTCCACCGTCGGGCACTGCGCCAGGAGCGCGTTCACGTCGTTGCCGCCGAGCGACAGCGTGATGAGACCGCCGCTGCCGCCGTCCCGCGTGAGGGCGAGCGTCGCGGCGGACAGCTGCGAGCCCGTGTAGTCGGTGTGGAGCAGGCCCTGGGCCTTCGCGCGGTAGTCGCACGGCCCGGCCAGGAAGCTGGAGCTGGTCTCGCCCGGGCACCCCAGGTTGGTCACGGTGATGCCGGGGTTCTGCGCCTGCAGCTGGGCGGCGATGTCGTTCGTGTAGCCCTTGTCGAACGGCGTGGCGGGGATGGGGCTGGGCCCGGCCGCCTCCGCGGTGGTCTTCTGCACGCCGAAGGCGAGCGAGTCCCCGAGGGAGAGGTAGTACCGGGCCGACGCCAGCGTCCCCGGCACGGTGCTGCCGGACGGCGAGGGGGCAGAACTCCCGCCGCCACCGCAGGCGCCCGCGAGCAGCAGCAGCACGACCACGGCCGGCAGCCAGCGCAGCCGGCTGGGGCGCGTGCGGGGGCGGCTGCCCCGGGCGGGGACGGCGACGACCATGGTGGGGGACTCCTCATCGGCGGGGGCACCCTGGCAACGAGGCGCCGTCGGCGACGATACGGAGCGTGGCCTGGCGTGCCCCTCGGTGTCGGGCAAGGGCCGTGGCGCAGATCACATCCGCGCGTACCCTCGCACCATGCGAGAGCGAGTGGACCACCTGCGCAGCCTCGAGCTCGGTGCCGCCAACGGCCGGCGCGACGAGCTCATCCAAGGCGTCCTCGACGGCCGCGTGACCGGGACCGCGGTGCCGTTCGCGTCCTACGGCGTGGCGTACGAGGAGGTCGAGAAGATCGGCGAGCTCCTGGCGGTCACCAGGGACGGCGAGCGGCAGGGCGTCGTCGAGGTGACCGACGTGGTGCTGCACCAGCTCAAGGCCGTCCCCGACGAGGTGGTGGCCCGGGAAGCCGGCGACCAGCCCGCGGACCAGTGGCGCGAGCAGCGGGCTCGGGACTGGGAGGAGGCGGGCACGCCCTCCGCGGACACTTCCGAGATCGTCTGCGTGACCTTCCGGCTGCTCGACACGGACGACGTCGAGCGTGTGCTGGCCGACCGCGATGAGGACGCGGTCGCCCAGAGCGACGCCGAGGAGCAGGCCCGCCGCCGGGGCCAGGAGTCCCTCCGCGAGGGCGGCGAGGTCCCCACGGCCCCCCTCAACGGCTGACCGCGACCCCTCCCGGGCCGGCCCTCGCCGGGTCAATCCTCGCCACAACGGGTGACATCACGTCACCAGCTGAATGACTTCTCGTTGAGCGAGGTACAACCCGGCTGTAAACCGGACAGGAGGGGTCAGATGGATACGACCACGCGGCGCTCGGGCGATGACGCCAGGGGTTCCCACGCGGGTTCGCGCCGGACTTCGGCCCGGCGGCTCGCCCGCGGTGGGGCGGCTGCGCTGGTGGCCGGCCCCGTCCTCGGTGCGCTCGTCCTCATGCCCGGCACCGCCTCGGCGGCCACCCGGTCCGCCGCGCCCGCCGGGCTGCCGCTGCCGGGCATCCCGGTGCTGGGGACGCTCACCAACACCCTCACGACGACGGTCACCGGGGTCACCCAGACGGTGACCGGCACGGTCGGCGCCGTCACCACCACGGTGGGCGGCGTGCTGCCCCCGCTGCCGCTGCCCTCGGTGGTGCCCCTGCCGCTGCCGGGCACGATCAGCGTGCCGCCGCCGACGCCCCCCATCCCGCTGCCGCCCGTTCCGCCGGTGGCGCCCGCTCCCGGCCCCGTCCCGAGCCCCTCGACCGGTGGCGGCGCCCCGGGCGGCGGGTCGACGGGTGGCGGCTCGACCGGTGGTGGCGCGGCGGTCCCGCCGGCGGCCGGTGGCCAGGGCGCGGGCACCACCGCGCCCGGCGCGACGGCTCCGATGGGGACCACTCCTGCGGCCGGCACGACCACCTGGTCCGGCGCCGGCTCGGCCCTGCTCACCAACAGCGTCGGGACGAGCGCCTACAGCTTCCCGTCGGGTCTGGCGCTGTCGACGGGCACCGGCCTGTTCGCGTCCCTGCCCGACGTCAGCCCGCTGCTCGCCGCTGATCCGATCGGCGGCGTTCTGCACTCCGCCCCGGCTCCGCTGACCGCGGATGCGCTGCCGGACCCGCTGGGCGTGCTGCGCACCGCCGGCGGCTCCGCCGTGAGCCGTGCGGCGCACGGCGCGATCCCCGCGTTCCTCACCTGCCTCGCGGCGGGCGCCATCGCGCTCGTCGGCGGCGGTGCCGTGGCCTTCGCCCGGGACACGGCGGCGCGGCGGCGCCTGGCCTGACCGGCGGCGCGGGGTTCCCCGGTGTGCCGCCCGGGCGACCGGGTAGGGGCTCCAGCGCGCGAGGGCGGCCCGACGGGCCCGCCCACCGATCGGAAGGGACGCATGTGAGCGAGAGCGAGACCCGCGGCACCACGGCACCGGCCGGAGCCGGCGTCGACGACCAGGAGATGGTCGCCGAGGTCGAGGAGCAGACCTCCAACGACCTCGAGGCCGAGCCGGCCTTCGAGCAGGAGGCCGGCGGGGTGGACTCCCCGGACGAGGCCGCCAAGGGCGGGACCGCCTGAGTTCGGACTTCTCCGTGCGACGGGGCCGGTAGCGCGAGCTGCCGGCCCCGTCGTCCGTGGTGCGGGACGTGCGTTCCGGTCAGGCCGGTGACTGCCCCGCGAGGCAGGCGCCGGGGACGGTCGCGCCCGGCGGGCATGTCCCCGCCGCCGGCTTGGGGCACCGGCACCAGGCGTCGTGCCAGGCGCGCAGGCAGTTCTCCGGGTAGGTCAGGGAGCGCACGATGCGGCCCGGGTTCCCGGCTACGAGGGTGTCGTCGGGGACGTCGCGCGTGACGACCGTGCCGGCCGCCACCACGGCGCGGGAGCCGATGCGGACGCCCGGCAGGATCATCGCCCGGGCGCCGATCCACGCGCCGCGGCCGATCACCACCGGCTTGTCGGTCGGGTCGCGCCCCTCCAGGCCGTGGCTGTCGGTGTCGCAGATGTACACCTCGTTCGAGATGGCCACCGCGTCCTCGATGGTCACCGAGGCGACGCTGAACAGCACCGTCCCGGAATTGATGAACACGTCGTTGCCGATCCGGATCCGGCCCCAGCCGCTGATCAGCGTCTGGCGGTAGCTCGACCAGATCTTGAACCGGTCGCCGATCTCGCAGTCGGTGGTCTCGAACGTCGGCGAACCACCGACGGTGGGGTGCGCCCCCACCCGCTGGACGCCCCGGAGCTTGTAGCGGGCCTGCCCGTACTGGCGGGCGTAGGCGGCCCACCAGCGGGCCGTCTCGACGGTGGTGCGCAGCGGAGTCACGAGGCGGAAGGCTAGAGGACGGGCGCGCGGGGCACGGCGGGGGCGCCCACTCCGACGAGCTCCCGGGTCGCCCGGCCCCCGTGGGGAAGCCGCCCCCGCAGCGCCAGCGCGACCACCAGCGACGCCACGCCCGCGGCCGCTCCGACGCCCAGGCCGGCGCGGCTGCCGTAGGCGTCCTGCACGGCACCGGCCGCGGCGTTCCCGGCGGCGGCGCCCAGCGTCACCGTGGTGCTGAGCCACGTGAACGCCTCGGTCGTGGTGCCCGGCGGTGTCGCGCGGGCCACCAGGCCGAACTGCTCCGTGCCGGTCGGGGCGATCGTCAGGCCGGACACCAGCAGCGCGATCCCGAGCGCCACGGTCCCCGGTGCCCCGACCACCGGCAGGGCGGTGACCGCTGCGAGCGCCAGGAGCACCAGGTAGCGGCGGGCGGGGTCGGCCCACCGGGAGCCGGCGGGCCAGACGCGGGCCCCGTAGACGGTGCCGCCCAGCATGCTGCCGATGGCCCAGGCCGCCAGGAGCACGCCGCCGAGGGCGCTGGAGCCGCGCTCGCTGGCGAACCCCGGCACCGCGACCTCGAGCGCCCCGAACGAGCAGCTCTGCAGCACCGCGGCCGCGGCCACGGCGCCGACGGCGGGGACCCGCAGGGGGTGCGACCGCCGGTGCCGCGCCCCGCGCCCGCCACCGCCGGGCAGCCCGGGGGCGGTGCAGAAGCCGAGCGTGCCGATCCCCGCCGTGGCCGCGGCCACTGCGACGGCGGCGACCGGGGAGGCGAAGGCCACCAGTCCACCCACGAGGAGCGGCCCGACCGTGTACACGACCTCCACGAGGACGCTCTCCATGCCGTACGCGGCGGCCAACAGCCCTTCGTCGGTGGTGAAGCTGCTCCAGGAGGCGCGCATGGCGGCGCCGATCTGCGGCAGCAGGGCGCCGGCCAGCGCTGCGCAGGGGAGCGTCCACGGCGAGCGCCCGGCGACCGCCAGCAGCAGGCCGAGCGCTGCGGGGAACGCAACGCCGAGGGGGAGCAGGGCGCGGGCGGGACCGATCCGGTCGATGCGGCGTCCCCACCACGGGCCGGCGGCCGCGCTCGCCAGCGAGTACGCGGCGGTGGCGAGCCCGCCGCGGGCGAACGACCCGGTGCGGGCGTGGACCAGCAGCAGGATCGACAGCCCCGCCATCGCGTACGTGGTGCGCGCCAGCAGCGCGGGCAGCGCCGCGCGCCGGGCGCCGGGGAGGCGGAACAGCGCTGCGTACACGCGCAGGCTGTGCACACAGCCTCCTTCGGCCGGCTCCGGTCGCCGGCTGGCCGCCGGACGGTCCGCAGTCTGCCGACGGCGGGCCGGCCCGACCAACGGAAATACCGGGACGTTATCCCGGGGCGCCCGCGTGACTCTTGGATGCCTTCGCGGCGGCCTTCACCGACTGCTTGTACGCCCGCACCTCGGCGAGCGTCTCCGGGCCCGTCACGTCGGCGATGCTGCGGCGGGCGTCCGCGTCGCCGTACGGCCCCGCGGCCTGGCGCCAGCCCGGCGGCTGCACCCCGTACTGCTTGCCGAGGAGCGCCAGGAAGATGCGCGCCTTCTGGTCCCCGTACCCGGGGAGCGCCTTCAGCCGCGCGAGCACGGTCGGCCCGTCGACGTCCCCCGCCCACAGCGCGGCCGCGTCCCCGCCGTAGTGCTCGACCAGGTGGCGGCACAGCTCCTGCACGCGCCCCGCCATCGAGCCGGGGAAGCGGTGGATCGCGGGCGGTACGGCGAACACGGCGGCCAGCCCGGGGTGGCCGGCGATGACGGCGGCGTCGAGCTCACCGCCCAGCCGCTCCCGCAGCACCTGCGGGCCTCGGAAGGCCTTCTCCATCGGGATCTGCTGGTCCAGCAGCATGCCGATGAGCAGGGCGAGGGGGTCGCGGGCCAGCAGGGCGTCGGACTCGGGATCCTGGGACAGCCGCAGCGTCGTCACGCGGCAAGCCTCCCGCAGCCGGGCGGCGCGCGCGACCAGGGGTGTCGGACGCGCCGAGGCCCTAGGCTGCGCCGGTGACCGCTCCGCCCTACGCCGGCCTGCTCGTCGTCGACTTCTCCCGTGTGCTGGCCGGGCCGTTCGCCGGGATGATGCTGGCGGACCTCGGCGCCCGGGTCATCAAGGTCGAGCGGCCGGTCACGGGCGACGACAGCCGCTCGTACGGGCCCTTCGTCGACGGCCGCTCGCTCTACTTCGCGCGGGTGAACCGCGGCAAGGAGAGCGTCGCGGTGGACCTCAAGGACCCAGCGGGGCGTGACCTCGCGCGGCGGATCGCCCGGCGCGCGGACGTCGTCCTGGAGAACTTCCGCCCCGGCGTGATGGACCGGCTGGGGCTGGGCGCCGAGACGCTGCAGCGCGACAACCCCGGGCTGATCGTCGCCAGCATCAGCGGTTTCGGGCAGACGGGACCGCTGCGGGAGACGCCCGCCTACGACGCGGTGGTGCAGGGGCACAGCGGCCTGCTGAGCATCACCGGCGCGGCGGACGGGCCGCCGGTGAAGCCGGGGATCCCCGTCGCCGACCTCGCGGCCGGCCTGTACGCGTTCGGGGCCATCGGCGCGGCGCTGCACGCCCGGGCGGCCACGGGGCGCGGCGCGCGGGTGGACATCGCGATGTTCGACGCGACGGTGAGCCTGCTGGAGGGCGCGGCGCTGTCCTACCTCGCCACCGGGCGGGCCCCGGAGCGGATCGGGAATGCGCACTTTTCGATCGCCCCGTTCGACACGTTCGCCTGCGCGGACGGCGACATCACCATCTGCGCCGCCAACGACACCCTCTTCGGCGCGTTGGCCGCGGCGCTGCGCCTGCCCGAGCTGCTGGCCGACCGGCGTTACGCCGACAACGCCGGCCGCCACGACCACCGGGACGCGCTCAAGGCGCAGCTGGAGGCCGCGCTGGCTGCGGGAACCCGCGACCACTGGCTGCGCCAGCTCGGCGCGGCCGGCGTCCCCTGCGGGCCGATCGCGGACGTGGCGGAGGCGGTCAGCTCGCCCCAGGCAGCGGCGCGCCGCATGGTGGTCACCGCGGGCGGGCTGCCGGTGCCCGGTCAGGCGGTGAAGGCGGACACCTGGCCGGACCCGGTCGAGCGGCCCGCCGCTCCCGCCCTCGACGAGCACGGCGCAGCGATCCGGGCGGAGTTCGCCTGACCGGACCGGTCAGCGCCGCTCGTCCCGGTACCGCTCCGCCTCCGCGTTGAGGAACGCGCCGAACAACACGGCCAAGGCCGTGATGTAGAAGAACAGCAGCACGGCGACGGGGGCGGCCAGGCCGACGAACGCGTGGGTGCGGGCGAAGACGGCCGTCAGGTACGTGCGCAGCACGAACGAACCCACCAGCCAGATGACCAGCGCCAGCACCGCGCCCGGCAGGGCCGCGCGCCACGGCCGCCGCTGCGGCAGCGCGACGTGGTACAGCAGCGAGAGCAGCCCGACGCTCAGCAGCGCCACCACCGGCCAGTAGCCGAGGTGCACCAGCGACACGATCGTCCGGTGCGCCGGCGTCCCCCGGCCGAGGGTCGCGAGCCAGCTCGGCCCCACGGCCAGCAGCGGTAGGAGCACCACGCCCGCGACCAGCGCGCAGACGTACAGCAGCAGCGCCAGCAGCCGGCTCTGCACCGCCCCACGCAGCTCACGCTGGCCGTAGGCGATGGTGATCGTGTTGACGAACGTCGCCATGGCGCTCGAACCGGACCAGAGGCTCAGCAGGAAGCCCAGGGAGACGAAGTCCGCCCGCCCCGTGTGCAGCACGGCGGTCACGGTGGGCTCGACCACGTCGTCGACGGCGGACGGCACCAGCACGCGGCGCGCCCCGTCGAGGATCACCCGCTGCACCTCCGCGACCGCGTCCGCGCCGAGGATGCCCTGGACGTACCCGAGCAGGCCGAGCAGGGCCAGCAGGAGCGGAGCCAGGGACAGCAGCTGCCAGAAGCCCGCCTCGGCGGAGAGCCCGAGCAGCCGCCCGCGCCAGGCCGCCGCCAGCGACCGGCGCCCGACGACGACCACGCCGATCACGGCGCCCGCCAGCCGGCCGGCGAGCGGCTGCCGCGTCCCCGCTGCGGGCGCACCCGTCCGCTCGGGCGGGGCGACAGGCACCGGCACGGTCCCCGCCACGGGTGCGGCCGGGACCGCCGTTCCAGCGACCGGGATCTCGGGCATGCGTCGACGGTACGGCGGCCGGGCCGGGCGGGTGCGCCACCACGCCTGCCGGGGCGGCAGCTGCGGCGGGCGCCCGGGCGCCTCAGGGGCGGCCGAGGGTGTTCCGTTGCTCGGGCCGGGCGGCGCCGAGCCGCGCCGGCGCAGTGACGGCGTCCCGGGCGATGAGTGCCGCGCCGACGATGCCCGCGTCGTTCGCCAGCTGCGCCGGCACCACCTCGGTCCGGCATTCGAGCAGCGGCACGAACTTCTCCGGTTTCCGGCTCACCCCGCCGCCCAGGATGATGAGGTCCGGCCACAGCAGGTTCTCGACCATCTGCAGGTAGTGCGACAGCCGCTTCGCCCAGTGCTGCCAGGACAGGTCCTCGCGCTCCCGCGCGACGGCCGACGCGCGGGTCTCCGCGTCGACCCCGTCGAGCTCCAGGTGCCCGAGCTCGGTGTTGGGCACCAGCACGCCGTCCAGGAAGACCGCCGAGCCGATGCCCGTGCCGAGCGTGAGCAGGACGACCACCCCGTCGCGGTCACGGCCGGCTCCGAACGCCAGCTCGGCGACCCCGGCGGCGTCGGCGTCGTTGACGACCGTCACCGTGCTCTCGGGGGTGCCGAGGCGGTCGGCGACGGCCTGCTCGACGGACGCACCGATCCAGCTGTGGTCGACGTTGGCGGCTGTCCGCGCGATGCCGTTCTTGATGACGGCGGGGAACGCGCACCCGACCGGGCCGGTCCAGCCGAAGTGCGCGACCACCTCGCCCACGACAGCGGCAACCGCCTCCGGGGTGGCGGGGCGGGGTGTGGGCAGCTTGAACCGTTCGCCCGCCAGCCGGCCGGCGGCGAGGTCGACGGGGGCGCCCTTGATGCCGGTGCCGCCGATGTCCACGCCGAAGCGCAGTCCGTCGGACGGCGGCGGTAGCGCCGCACCTGGCTCGGTCATGCCCTGCCTCCTGCCCCGCTGGGAGCCGTGCTCATCCGTGCGCCCGGGTGGCCCGGGGCGTCCCTCACAGCAGGCTCCGGTAGAGCTCGGCCGTCTGTGCGGCGATCCTCTCCCACGCGAAGGCCTCGATCACCCGCGCACGGCCTGCCGCGCCGTAGGCCGCGCACAGGCCGGGGTCCGACACCACGGCGTCGATGGCGGCGGCGAGGTCCCGTTCGAACGCCGCCGGGTCGGTCGGGTCGAGCGGCACGAGGCGCCCGGTCCGGCCGTCCTCGACCACCTCGGGGATGCCTCCGACCGCCGAGGCGACCACGGCGGTGCCGCAGGCCATGGCCTCCAGGTTCACGATGCCGAGCGGCTCGTAGATCGACGGGCAGACGAAGACGGCGGCCTGGGTGAGCAGCGGCACCAGCTGATCCCGCGGCAGCATGTCCGGGATCCACACCACGCCCTGGCGGGTCGCGGACAGCTCGGCCACCAGCCCCTGTACCTCGGCCTGCAGCTCGGGGGTGTCGGCCGCCCCGGCCGCCAGCACCAGCTGCACCTCGGGCCGCAGGAGCCGGGCCGCCCGCAGCAGGTGGGGGACCCCCTTCTGCCGGGTGACCCGCCCGACGAACAGCACGTAGGGCCGGTCGCGGTCGATCCCGAAGCGCGTGAGGACCGAGGGGTCCGGATCCGGCGCCCAGGTCTGGGTGTCGACGCCGTTGTAGATGACGTGCACCCGCTCCGGATCCACCGCCGGGTAGCTGGCCAGGACATCGGCGCGCATGCCGTGCGAGACGGCGATGACCGCGTCGGCGCCCTCGATGGCGGTGCGCTCGGCCCAGGAACTCACTGCGTACCCGGCGCCGAGCTGCTCGGCCTTCCACGGGCGCAGCGGCTCGAGCGAGTGCGTCGTGACCACGTGCGGCACCCCGCCGGTCAGCGCGGCGAGGTGGCCGGCCAGCTGGGCATACCAGGTGTGGCTGTGCACGACGTCCGCGTCGGTCGCGGCCGCTGCCATGACGAGATCCGTCGAGAGCACGCCGAGCGCGCCGGAGAGCCGGGGGTCGGGCGCGTGGGTGGTGGCGTCGGGTCGCTCGGGGTGCCCGTCGTCGAAGCAGTGCACCTGCGGGACGACCGCGCCGCCGGGGAGCCGCTCGAGCGCGGCGGTCAGCTCGCGGACGTGGACGCCCGCGCCGCCGTAGACCGTGGGGGGCCACTCGCGCGTGAGCATCGCGACCCGGATCGGGTCGCCGGCGATCTCGGGGGCAGGGGAGTCGACCACGGCGGGGAACCTATCCCGCTGGGGCGGTGGCCACGCCGGTCCGCCGGGCTGACCGCGTGGGGCAGGCATGAATCGCACCCGTGCGGGCTAGGGTGAGCCTGTGAGATCGCCGCGCGTCCTGGCCATCGTCCTGGCGGGAGGCGAGGGCAAGCGCCTCATGCCCCTCACCACCGACCGGGCCAAACCCGCAGTTCCCTTCGGGGGCATCTTCCGGCTCGTGGACTTCGTGATGTCGAACCTGGCGAACGCGGGCTACACGCGCATCGTCGTTCTCACGCAGTACAAGAGCCACAGCCTCGACCGGCACATGGCCATGACGTGGCGGATGTCGACGCTGCTCGACTCCTATGTGATGACCGTGCCGGCCCAGCAGCGCCGGGGGCCCCGCTGGTACGCCGGGAGCGCCGACGCGATCTACCAGTCGCTCAACCTCGTGTCGGACGACCGCCCGGACCACGTGGTGGTGTTCGGTGCGGACCACGTGTACCGCATGGACCCGCGGCAGATGGTCGAGCAGCACATCGCCAGCGGCGCGGGCGTCACGGTGGCCGGCCTCCGCGTACCCAAGTCGCAGTCGGACCAGTTCGGCGTCATCGACGTGGCCGCCAACGGCCGGGACGTCGTGGGCTTCGTCGAGAAGCCGACCGACCCGCCGGGCCTGCCCGATGCGCCCGACCAAATCTTCGCGTCCATGGGCAACTACGTGTTCTCCACCGAGGCGCTCATCGAGGCCGTGACGTCCGATGCGGCCGACCCCACCTCGGCCCACGACCTCGGCGGCTCCGTGATGCCGCGGATGGCGGAGCAGGGCAGGGCGCAGGTCTACGACTTCTCGAAGAACGAGGTACCGGGCACCACGGAACGCGACCAGGGGTACTGGCGCGACGTGGGGACGCTCGACGCCTACTACGACGCCCACATGGACCTCATCTCGGTCCACCCCGTCTTCAACCTCTACAACCAGCAGTGGCCGATCCTCACCTACTCCCGGCCGCTGCCGCCCGCCAAGTTCGTCTTCGAGCACCCCGACCGGGTCGGGCGGGCCCTGGACAGCATGGTGAGCCCCGGCTGCATCGTGTCGGGCGGGACGGTGCGGCGCTCCATCCTGTCGCCCGCCGTGCGCGTCGGCTCCCGCGCGCTCGTCGAGGGCAGCGTGCTGCTCGACAACGTGGAGGTGGGGGAGGGTGCCGTGATCCGCGGCGCCATCCTCGACAAGAACGTCATCGTGCCGCCGGGTGTGCACATCGGCGTGGACCCGGAGCACGACGCGGAGCGGTTCACCATCAGCGCCGGCGGGGTCGTCGTCGTCGGCAAGGGCAAGCGCGTTACGGGCTGACCGAACCCCGAGACGGCGAAGGGCCCCGGCGGCGAACCGCCGGGGCCCTTCGCCGTGCGTGGCGCCGCTAGACGGCGACGCCGGCCGTCTGCGCGGTCGGGGTCGCGTCGGACGTGGTCGGGCCGGTCGGCTCGACCGACGAGGCGGCGGGCAGCGGGTCGAGCCAGACCTGGGCCAGCCGGTCCAGGTGCCAGTCGCTGTCGTTGTAGGCGTAGGCCAGGCGCTGCGCCCGCTTGAAGAAGAAGTGCGCGTCATGCTCCCACGTGAAGCCGATGCCACCGAAGTACTGGATCATCGCGCGGGTCGTGGCGAGCGCCGCGTCGGCGGCCTTCACCTTCGCTACGGACACGGCCATCGCCCGGTCCGCGGCGTCGGTGTCCACCGCGTGGCCCGCGTACAACGCCGCGTGCTCCGCCATGGTGACGCCGACGTGCAGGTCGGCCAGGTGGTGCTTGATGGCCTGGAACGACCCGACCGGGCGGCCGAACTGCTGCCGGGTCTTGTCGTACTCGATGGTCATGGTGAGCGCCGTACGGGCGATGCCCGCGAGGTCGTTGGCGGCGAGCACGGCACCCCGCTCCGCCAGCCCCTCGAGCGTCGCCGCCGAGCTGTCGCTCAGCCGCTCGCCGGTGGCGCCGTCGAACGTGACGGTCGACAGCCGGGTGGTGCGGTCGATGCCGTCTTGCACCTGGACCGTGACGCCTGCGGCGTCCGGGGCCACCAGGTAGAGGCCCACACCGTCGGCCTCGGTGGCTGCGACCACCAGCACGTCGGCCACGTGGGCGTACTCGACGTGGTTGGCCGTGCCGGTGAGGCGGCCGCCCTCGGCGGTCACTGCGACGCCGGCGGGGGACCAGGAGCCGCCCGGCCCGCGCAGGGCGACCGTGGCGACCGCCTCCGCCGCGGCGATGCGCGGCAGCCAGGTGGCCTGCTGGTCGGCCGAGCCGCCGAGGCGGATCGCCTCGCCGGCCAGCAGGGTGGTGCTCCAGGAGCCGGGGGCCACGCCGGCGCCGAACGCCCGGGCGAGCACGCCTGCGTCGAGGAGGCCGAGGCCGAGGCCGTCGTGCTCCTCGGGCACCAGGACGGCGAGCCAGCCGGAGTCGGCGGCGGCCTTGCGCAGCACGTCGGGGTCGCCGGTACCGGCGGTGTCCTCGTAGCTGGCGCGGACCTGGTCCAGGCCGAACCGGTCACGCAGGAACGAGCGGACGGAGTCGGCGAGCGCCCGCTGCTCATCGGTCAGTGCGAAATCCACGGGGGTCCTTCCGGAAGTTTGGGAGAGGGAGACCGGCGGGCGGTCAGCGGGGCAGGCCGAGAACGCGCTCGGCGACGATGTTGCGCTGCACCTGCGACGAACCGCCCCAGATCGTGACCGAGCGCGACCACAGCGCCATCGCCTGCTCGAACCGCAGGTCGATGCCCGGCGCGGGGTCCGGCACCTGGAAGTCGACCCCGAGGATGTCGACGAACGACTCCTGCATCTGCTGCGAGGTCTCGGACCACTGCAGCTTCGTCATGGAGGCCTCGAAGCCCAGGTCACGGCCCTTCTCCACCTGCGTGAGGATGTGCAGCGAGTGCAGCCGCAGGCACTCCAGCTCCACCAGGTGGCGGGCGAGCTTGCGCCGCACGCCCGGGTCCTGCGCGGCCGGCACCCCGTCCTTCGAGAGCACCTTGGTGAGGCCGCCGAAGTTGTCGAGCTCGGAGCGGAACTCGGTGTACTGGCCCAGCGCCGACGCGCCGCGCTCGAAGGAGAGCAGCAGCATGGCGACGTTCCAGCCGTCACCGACGTCGCCCAGGTGGCTGTCCTTGGGGACGCGGACGTCGGTGAAGAAGACCTCGCCGAATTCGCTCGCGCCGCTCATCTGCTTGAGCGGCCGCGCCTCGACGCCCTCGGACTTCATGTCGATGAGCATCATCGTGATGCCGCGGTGCTTCTTCTCCTCCTGCGAGGTGCGCACCAGCGCGAAGATCCAGTCGCCGTGGGCGGCGTTGGTGGTCCAGATCTTCTGACCGTTGACGACCCACTCGTCGCCGTCGAGGACCGCGCTGGTCCGGATGTTCGCCAGGTCGCTGCCGGCGTCGGGCTCGCTGAAGCCCTGGCACCAGATGACCTCGTTGTGCAGCAGCGGCTTGACGATGTCCCGCTTCTGCTGCTCGGTGCCGATCGCCATGACGGTCGGGGCGAGGAAGGTCAGGCCCAGCGGATTGACGGTGGTCGGCGCGTGGTGGCGCGCCATCTCCTCGTCGTAGATCGCGCGCTGTGCGGCGGTGCCGCCGCGGCCGCCGTACTCCTTCGGCCACTGGATGCCGGCGAACCCGGCCAGGGCCTTGTCGCGCTCCCAGGCCCGGCGCAGCTCGAAGTTCTCTTGGCGGTCGGAGGTGGCCCAGAAGCCGGGCGTACGCCACTCCTCGGGCAGGTTCTCGGCGAGCCAGCTGCGCAGCTCGGTGCGGAACGCCTCATCCTCGGCGCTGTAGGACAGGTCCACGCGGGTTCCCTTCGGGGTGCAATGCCACGCGCTGGGCGTCCGCGGCCGCCGGGGTAGGGGTTAGCTGCGGACACCAACTTCTCGTGGGGGGCTCGGCCGGACTCTAACCGCGTTGCCGGCGGAGATCCCGCACGAAGGCCTCAGAGATCTGCTACCCGCTGCAGCACGGCCCGCACGTGCGGGTCGGCGAGCTGACGGGTCGTGACCTCGTAGGCCCGCTGCACCACGGTGCGGCGGCGCTTCCCGCTGAGCGGATTACCGGCCATCACCTCGAGCTCGTCGTCCGACGGGCTGCGTTCCACGACGGTCACGCCGGCCTCGCGCAGCGCACGCACCTCGCGGGCCAGCCGTCGGCTGCTCGTACGCCGCATCATCGCCTCCCCGCGGCTGCCGAGTTTCCGGGCGCCGGCCGCGGCGGACATGGGCGAGAGGATCAGCACCCGGGCCGGGCGGGGGACGGGCCGGGCGGGGACGCCCGCGTCGGGCGGCGCGACCAGCAGATCGGCGTTCGTGGGCGAATGCGCGCCGCCGTCGACGTAGGCCACGCCGTCGATGACGACCGGGGAGAACCAGCCGGGGACCGCGCAGCTCGCGGCGGCGGCCAGCCCGGGCGTCGTGGGCGGTGCTCCGGCCGTACCGAAGACGACCCGGCGGCCGTCGACGACGCGCACCGCCGGCAGCAGCAGCGGCTCGGGGCCGAACGCGGGGAGCGCCGCGGCCACGGGGGCGACGGCGAGGCGGATGTCGATGCCGCCGGCGGGGAGCAGCCCTGCGGCGAGGGCGGCGACCGGGGTCCGCCGGCCGTGCCGGACCAGGCCCCACGCCGCGTGCCCCGCGACCAGCGGGCCGGCGGGCGGCCGCAGCCGGCGCCAGTCGGGGCGGCCGGTGTCGACGGGGCGGGGGAGCCCTGCCAGCAGCGCATGCCCCTGCGGGGTCGCGGAGCGCCGCAGGGCGGAGGCCGCGAGGTCCGCCCCGGACACGCCGGCGCGGAGCATCGTGGCGACGAGCGACCCGGCCGAGGTCCCGACGATGACGTCGGCCCGGCGGGCGTCGAACCCGAGTTCGTCCTGCAGCGCGGCGAGCACCCCGTGGTGGAAGGCCTGGCCGATGACGCCGCCCGCACCGAGCACGAGGCCGAACCCCGGAGAGGACCCGTCCGTCCCTCCGGTCATCCGTCGCTCCCCGCGCCCCCGGCGCCGTCGTCCCCGGCAGGCCGGCTGCGCTCATACACGCTGAGCAGCCGGCGCAACCCGCCGATCAGCTCGCCGGTCGCCTCGTCGCCGAGGGCGTGGACGAGTCGCCGTTCGGCGGCCAGCAGCGCGTCCAGCGCGGCGTCGACCGTCGTGCGCCCCAGGGGGAGCAGCCGCACGAGCACCCCGCGCCCGTCGCCGGGGTCCGGCGCGCGGGCGATGAGGCCGGCGGCCTCCAGCTTGTCGAGCCGGTGGGTCATGGTGCCGCTGGAGACGAGGGTCGCGCGCTGCAGCGCACCCGGGGACAGGTGGGCGTCCGGCCCGGCCCGGCGCAGCTCGGCGAGGACGTCGAACTCGCCGGCGTCGAGGCCGGACGAGCGGAAGGCGAGCCGCCGCTCACGGTCGAGGTGCCGGGCGAGCCGGGCGATCCGCGACATCAGGTGCAGGGGGACGAGGTCGGCGGCGGTGAGGTCGTCGCGCTGGTGTTCCCAGTCCTCCGCCAGGCCGTCGACCTCGTCGCGCCCGGTCTCCGTCACGGGGCCCAGGGTAGGTCCCCAGGCATCTTGACGTCGAGAGATCAGGGGGGCAGGATGAATCTTGACGTCGAGATACCCAGCGATAGGGCGGCGTCTGAGAAGCTGTCGTCGGCCCGGAGCGCCGGGTGACCACCATTCGCCTGTCGACCGTCCGCGCGGCGCGAACGCCGCGGACCCAGGAGGACCCATGACGTCCGCCAGCAGCGGCAACAGCTTCGGAGCCCGCTCCGAGCTGACCGTCGGCGACCGCTCGTACACGATCTACCGCCTCGACGCGGTGGAGGGCTCGCAGCGGCTGCCGTTCAGCCTCAAGGTGTTGCTCGAGAACCTGCTGCGCCACGAGGGCAGCGTGCACGTGAGCGCCGACGACGTGCGCGCCCTCGGGGGCTGGGACTCCGCGGCCCAGCCGTCGCAGGAGATCCAGTACACGCCGGCCCGCGTGCTCATGCAGGACTTCACGGGCGTCCCCTGCGTGGTCGACCTCGCCGCCATGCGCGACGCGATGGCCGACCTCGGCGGCGACGTCAGCAAGATCAACCCGCTGGCGCCGGCCGAGCTGGTGATCGACCACTCGGTCATCGCCGACCACTTCGGTGCGGCGGACTCGCTCGGCCTCAACGTCGAGCTCGAGTACCAGCGCAACCTGGAGCGCTACCAGTTCCTCCGCTGGGGCCAGGGCGCGTTCGAGACCTTCAAGGTCGTCCCCCCGAGCACCGGCATCGTCCACCAGGTCAACGTCGAGCACCTCGCGCGCGTCGTCTTCGACGTCGACGGCGTCGCCTACCCCGACACGCTGGTCGGCACCGACAGCCACACCACGATGGTCAACGGCCTGGGCGTCCTCGGCTGGGGCGTCGGCGGCATCGAGGCCGAGGCGGCGATGCTCGGCCAGCCGGTCAGCATGCTGATCCCGCGCGTGGTGGGCTTCAAGCTGTCGGGCCAGCTGCCGGCCGGTACCACGGCCACGGACCTGGTACTCACCATCACCGAGATGCTGCGTGAGCACGGGGTGGTCGGGAAGTTCGTGGAGTTCTACGGCCCGGGCGTCGCCAACGTGCCGCTGGCCAACCGCGTGACCATCGGCAACATGAGCCCCGAGTACGGCTCCACCGCCGCCATCTTCCCGATCGACGGCGAGACGCTGGCCTACCTGCGGCTCACCGGTCGTGACGAGGAGCGCGTGGCGCTCGTGGAGGCCTACGCCAAGGAGCAGGGCCTCTGGCTGGAGCCGGACGCGGAGCCCGACTTCTCCGAGCGGCTCGAGCTCGACCTCTCGACGATCGTCCCGTCGCTCGCGGGCCCGAAGCGACCGCAGGACCGCGTGCCGCTGTCCGCCGCCAAGCGGATGTTCCGCGAGGCCCTGCCGGCCTACGTGAACGACGGCGACGGCGACCTGACCCCGGGCAGCATCGACGAGGGCAGCGCCGAGAGCTTCCCGGCGTCCGACACCCCGCACCCGATCGCCGACCTGGACAGCGACAAGCCGACGCGCATCAGCGTCAACGTCGGCGACGTCAGCGACCGGCCCAGCAACCCGGTGCACACGACGCTGTCGGACGGCAGCGAGGTCGAACTGGACCACGGGGCCGTCGGCATCGCGGCCATCACCAGCTGCACGAACACGTCCAACCCGTCGGTCATGATCGGCGCCGCGCTGCTGGCCAAGAAGGCCGTGGAGCGGGGCCTCGAGACGAAGCCGTGGGTCAAGACGACGCTGGCGCCGGGCTCCAAGGTCGTCATGGACTACTACGACCGCGCCGGCCTCACGCCCTACCTGGAGAAGCTCCGCTTCAACCTGGTGGGCTACGGGTGCACCACCTGCATCGGCAACTCCGGGCCGCTGCCGATCGAGGTCAGCGCCGCCGTGAACGAGGGCGACCTCGCCGTCGTGTCGGTGCTCTCGGGCAACCGGAACTTCGAGGGCCGCATCAACCCGGACATCAAGATGAACTATCTGGCCAGCCCGCCGCTCGTCGTGGCGTATGCGCTCGCCGGGACGATGGACCTCGACCTCACCACCGAGCCGCTGGGCACGGACACGGACGGCAAGCCCGTGTACCTGGCCGACCTCTGGCCGACCGAGGCCGAGGTGGACGCCGTGATCTCCGACGCGATCCAGGCGGAGATGTTCACCCGCGACTACGCCGATGTCTTCGCGGGCGACGCCAAGTGGCAGGCCATCGACACCCCGTCGGGCAACCGGTTCGCCTGGGCGCCGGAGTCCACGTACGTGCGCCGGCCGCCGTACTTCGACGGGATGCCGACCGACCCGGTGGCGCTGACCGACATCACCGGCGCCCGGGTCCTCGCCGTCCTCGGGGACAGCGTGACGACCGACCACATCTCGCCGGCGGGCTCCATCAAGCGCAACAGCCCGGCCGGGCGGTACCTGGCCGAGCACGGCGTGGAGTACAAGGATTTCAACAGCTACGGCAGCCGCCGCGGCAACCACGAGGTCATGATCCGCGGCACGTTCGCCAACATCCGGCTGCGCAACCAGCTGGCCCCGGGCACCGAGGGTGGCGTCACCCGTCACCTGCCGGACGGCGAGCAGATGGACATCTACGACGCGGCGCAGGTCTACGCCCGCGACGGCGTGCCCCTGGTCATCCTGGCGGGCAAGGAGTACGGCTCCGGTTCGTCCCGCGACTGGGCCGCCAAGGGCACAGCGCTGCTCGGCGTCCGCGCGGTCGTCGCGCAGAGCTACGAGCGCATCCACCGCTCCAACCTCATCGGCATGGGGGTGCTGCCGCTCCAGTTCAAGGACGGCGACTCCGCGCAGTCCCTGGGCCTCACGGGCGAGGAGGAGTTCACCATCGAGGGCATCGCCGCCATCTCCACCGGCGACGTCCCGAAGGAGCTCACCGTGAAGGCGGGCGACACCACCTTCACCGCCACGGTGCGGATCGACACCCCGGGCGAGGCGGAGTACTACCGCCACGGCGGGATCCTGCCGTACGTGCTGCGGGGCCTCCTGCGGGACTGATCGGCCACACGGCACGCCCCGACGGGGCCGGGCGGGGGACTCCCCGCCCGGCCCCGTCGGCGTCCCCGGCGGCGGTACAGGAGGATGGGCGCATGGCCGCCCCGGATCCCGCCGACCTGCTCACCCTCGCGCTCGCCGTCGCGGACGAGGCGGGCGCGCTCGCCGTCGCCGCCCGCGAGCGCGACCTCGACGTCGACACCAAGTCGTCCGCCACCGATGTGGTCACCGCGGCGGACCGCGCCGTGGAGGAGCTCATCACCACCCGCCTGCTCGATGCCCGGCCGGCCGACGGGGTGCTGGGGGAGGAGGGCGCCGACAGCTCCGGCACCTCCGGGGTGCGCTGGGTGGTCGACCCGATCGACGGCACCGTGAACTACCTGTACCGGCTGCCGGGCTGGGCCGTGAGCATCGCCGCGGAGGTCGACGGGCGGATCGTGGCGGGCGTCGTGCACCAGGCGACGACCGGCACCACGTACTCGGCCGTGCTGGGCGGCGGGGCGCTGCGGCGGGCCGCCGACGGCACGCTCACCGAGCTGACGGGGTCCGCGGTCGACGAGCTGCCGCAGGCGCTCGTCGCCACGGGCTTCGGGTACGTCGTCGAGCGCCGGACCGTGCAGGCGCAGCTGGTCGCGCAGATCCTGCCGCGCATCCGCGACATCCGGCGCTTCGGCGCAGCGTCACTGGACCTCTGCTGGTCGGCCACCGGCCAGGTGGACGCGTTCTACGAGCGGGGCCTCAACCCGTGGGACCTCGCCGCCGGCGGGCTGATCGCTGCCGAGGCGGGGCTGCGCGTCGAGGGCCTGGCGGGCGCGCCCGCCGGCTACGACCTCACGATCGCCGCGCCGCCCGCGTTGTTCGGGCCGCTGCACGACCTGCTGGCCGGCACGGGCCTCGCGCTGCTGGACGCCCCGCCGGCCTGAGCCGGGAGCGTGTCAGTCGACGCGACGCAGCTCGGTGCGGTATCGCGCGCCGTTCCAGGCGTACAGCGCCGCCGCCGCCTCCAGGGTCCCCTCCGGGACCGCGTCGAGGCGCATCTTCGCCGGGACGCCGAGCGCCATCGCGCGGGCCGGCACCTCGACGTCGTTGCTGACGACGGCGTTCGCGCCCACCAGGGCGCCGGAGCGCACCACGGCCCGGTGCAGCACCACGCTGCCCGATCCGATGAGGCAGCCGTCCTCGACCGTGCACCCCTCGAGGTGGGCCAGGTGCCCGATGGTGCAGCCCTCGCCGACCCGCGTCGCGAGCTCGAACGTCGCGTGGATGACGGAGCCGTCCTGCACGTTGCTCCGGGCGCCGATGAAGATCTCGCCGTAGTCGCCGCGCAACACCGCGTGCGGCCAGATGCTGACCTCCGGACCCAGCGTCACGGCGCCGATCACCACTGCGTCCGGGTGGACGTAGGCGGTCGCGTCGATCTGCGGAACTCGGTCGCCGAGGGCGTAGATGGCCATGGTCATCACCCTAGCCAGCGCACGGGCGGAGCCGGGCGACACCCCCGGGGAGCCGGGATCAGGAGAAGTGGGGCAGCAACTCCTTCTCGGCGAACCGCAGGAAGCCCTCCTGGTCCGGCCCGATCTGGCTCAGGTAGATCTCGTCGAAGCCGGCGTCCACGTAGGCCTGGAGCCGCTCGAGGTAGGGCTCCGGGTCGGGCCCGCACGCGAGGGAACCGCCGGCCATCTCGTCCGACACGAGCTGCTGGGCCTGCTCGAAGTGCTCGGGGGTCGGCAGCAGCTGCGCCAGCTCCCCGGGCAGGCTGTCGTTCTTCCAGAGCCGGGCCACGTTGGCCTGCCCCTCCTCGAGCGTCGGCGCCCAGCCGAACTTCACGCCCGCCTGCGCCACCCCGGTGCCGCCCGCCGACCGGTACAGCTCGACCAGCTCGCCATCGGGGGAGGCATTCATGTAGCCGTCGGCGATCCGCGCGGCCAGCCGGGTGGCCTTCGGGCCGAAGCCGCTCATGAGGAGCGGGGGCGGCACCTCCGGCAGCGAGTACAGCCGGGCGTGGTCGACCGTGTAGTGCAGCCCGTCGTGGTGGACGACGTCGCCGGTCCACAGCTGACGGATGACGCCGACGGCCTCCTCGAGCATCTCGAGCCGGACGTCGGCGCTGGGCCACGGGTCGCCCCAGACGTGCTCGTTCAGCGCCTCGCCGGACCCGACCCCGAGCTGGAATCTGCCCGGCATCAGCGTTGCCACGGTGGCGGCAGCGTGGGCGACGACGCCGGGGTGGGTCCGGACCGTCGGGCAGGTGACCGCGGTCGTCGCCGTGAGCGACTCCGTGGCCTGCGCGATGGCGCCGAGCACCGACCACACGAACGTGGAGTTCCCCTGCGCGTCGTTCCAGGGATGGATGTGGTCGCTGATCCACAGCTTGTCGAAGCCGTGCCGCTCCGCAGCGACGGCGCCCGCGACGAGGTCGCGGGCGGGCCGCTCCTCGCTGGAAACGAAGTAGCCCAGTGTCACCATGCGCGACCCCTTCCCAGGCCGCCCGGCGTCAAGCCTCCGGCTCCCCGCTACGGGTGCTGGGTGAGGAAGGCGCGCACCAACTCGCTGACCTCCGGCGGGTGCTCGAACTGGGGGACGTGGCCGCTGTCGGTCAGCACGATCGATGTCGCCTGCGGCAGCGCCCGCTCCACGTGCCGCGCGAACCCGGAGGGGACGAGCCGGTCCCGGTCGCCCCAGAGGAAGAGCGCGGGCGGCCGCAGGTCCGGGAGGCGGTCCCAGAAGCCGCGCTTGCCGACCGCCTGCTCCAGGTAGATCTGCCGCGCGCAGGCGAAGAACGCCACTCGGCCGCCGCGTGAGCTGAAGACACGCTGGAACTCGTCGGCGGCGGCGTCGTACCAGGGCTGGGGGAGGCGGTCGGACTGGCTGAACATGGCGCGGATCGCATCCACGACGAAGCGGTGCGCGGGCGGGAACAGCGGCAGCGAGGCCAGCTCCGGGCGCAGCAGGCGCACCAGCGGCACCCACTGCCGGAGCCGGCGGAAGGCGGGTGACGGGCAGAGCAGGACCATGGCGCGCACGCGCTCGGGCGTCGCGTGGCCCTGCTCGATGGCGATGCGGCCGCCCATGCTGTTGCCCACCAGGACGACCCGGTCGAGCCCCAGCGCGTCCAGGTAGCCGGTGAGCCACCGGGAGAAGTAGCGCGGCGTGTAGCTCGCCCTCGGCTTGTCCGACGCGCCGAACCCCGGCAGGTCGGGCGAGAAGACGCGGTGGTCGGCGGCCAGGTCCCACATCACCGGCAGCATGCTGGCGTTGGTGGCGCCGAGCCCGTGGAGCAGCACCACGGCCGGTGCGTCCGCGGGACCCGCCTCGAGGTGCGCGGTGTGCAGGGTCTGCCGCCCGACGCGCACGTCCACCAGGTCCGCGTGCGGCCACTGGTCCGGCGTCTCGTCGACGGCGAACATCCCGTCCAGGGCCAGGGCGAGCGACAGGTCGCCGCGGACCGTCAGGTCGCCGTCCAGGAAGCAGCGCAGCCCGGAACGGCGGCCGTCCACCACGTCGGTGAGGATGTCCGCGGACGCCCGGACGACCAGGTCCGGCTTGCCGTTGCTGCCGCTGCGGAAGGTGAGCCGCCCGTGGTGCAGCTCCAGCGTCCAGCGGGCCACCGGCCCGGAGTCCAGCACGACGCGGGCCTCCTGCCGGCCGAGCAGCCGGCTGCCGGGGCGCTCCCGGAGCCGACGCGCGAGCGCGGCCCCGAGGTCCGCAGACGGGGAGGCCCCGCGGAACGCGGCGGGGGTCGTGGGTCCCGGCGGTGCGGTGGTCGGCCGCCCCCCGTCCCTCAGGACTCCTCCTCGCGCAGCGGCGGCGGCAGCTCACCGGTCGCGCGCGCCCAGATCGTGGCGGAGCGCCGGAGAACCAGCAGCTCGACGACGCCGACACCGGCGCCGGAGAGCAGGGACCAGGCGAGCGCACTCCGCAGCGGGGTCCGGGGGTCCGTCGGGTCCTTCGCCGCCCCGCCCGTCGCCTTGCTCCAGCCCGCGGTCACGGCCTTGCGTGTGGCGTTCGCGACGAGTGCCGCAGGGAGGCTGCCCACCAACCGCCAGCCCAGCTTGGTCACTACATCGGCCATCGGATCTCCTTCTCGTGCGCGGCGCGGGCGCGGCCCGGTGCCGTGGCGGTTCCCCTCCCGGCCCCGGGGGAACCGCTGCCGGACGTCAGCATCCCGCATCCCTGAGGGGCGGTCGGGGTGCCACCCCGCCGGTGCGCCCGTCCGGACCCGGGGAGGGACCCCGCGGACGCGGCCGCCGGGGCCCGTGCGAGCGGTCGTTAGAGTTCCGGGCGTGTCCCTGTCCTTCACGGTCGACCGTGGTCTCGTCGCACCGGGGCCCGCAACCACGCCTCCGCCCGACGCCGTCCCGCCCCTCCGCTGGCAGGGCGCCCCGCCGCCCGGCAGCGCCATCCCCCCGCACTACGGGGAGTGCTACGGCTGCGGCGTCGCGGATCCGCCGGGGTTGCGGCTGAGGGCGACGGCGGGGGAGGGCGTGACGGTCCGGACCACCGTGCAGGTCGCGGCGCGGCACCAGGGCGCTCCCGGCCTCGCGCACGGCGGGCTCATCGCGACCGCCTTCGACGAGACGCTCGGCTACCTCATGTGGCTGGCGGGCCGGCTGTCCGTCACCGGGCGCCTCGAGGTCGACTACCGCCGGCCGGTGCCCGTGGGCAGCGCGCTCGTCAGCGACGGCGAGCTGCTGGCCGTCCACGGCCGCAAGTCGTACGCCGTCGCCGTGGCGCGCCTGGACAGCCCGGAGGGCCCGGTGGTGGCCTCCGCCTCCGGCCTGTTCATCCAGGTGCCCACGGAGCACTTCAGCCGCCACGGCGCCGGCGGCCTGCACTTCGCCCGGGCCGGGACCGCCGCGTCCGCGACGGAGCCGTCCGCCGACACCGCCCTGCAGTACGGGCCGTGACCGGACCGCTGCGGGTCCCCGTCGGCCTCTTCGCCGCCGAGGTGCCGCTTCCCAGGTACGCAAGTCCCGGCGACGCCGGCCTGGACCTGCACGCCACGGCGGGCATCGTGCTGCGCCCCGGCGAACGGGCGGTCGTCGGGACCGGAATCGGTATCGCGCTGCCGGAGGGGTACGCCGCGTTCGTGCATCCCCGCTCCGGGCTGGCGGCCCGCTGCGGGCTGTCGCTGGTCAACGCGCCCGGCACCGTCGACGCGGGGTACCGAGGTGAGATCAAGCTGATCCTGGTGAACCTCGATCCCACGGCCGACATCGTGCTGGCGCGCCATGATCGCGTGGCCCAGCTCGTCGTGCAGCGGGTGGAACGGGTGACACTGGAGGAGACGGCGGTGCTGCCGTCGAGCGCCCGGGGGACCGGCGGGTTCGGTTCGACGGGCGGACACGCCGCGGCAGCGGTGCCGGGCGATGAGGAGGGGACAGCCTGATGGCGCTGTTCGGACGACGCGGGCGCTCCGGCGCTGACGACGCGAACGACGAGGTCGACGAGGTCGACGAGGTCGACGGGGTGGACGAGGTCGACGAGGTCGCGGGGGTCGAGTTCGACGCGGCGGACGAGGACGCCGACGAGGCAGCCCTCGCGGCGGGCGGGCCCGCCGACGAGCGGGTGTCGCTCCCGACCACCGGGCCCTACGACGTGGCCGACGTGCCCGCGGACGACGCCGTCCCGCGCATCGATCTGGGTGGCATGCGGGTCCCCGTCGCCGACGAGCTCGAGGTCCGGGTGGAC